>NZ_JAMPLB010000082.1:0-27053 GCF_039962325.1 Leptolyngbya sp. PL-A3 | reverse complement strand
AGGCTGGCCTTTTGATAAGCACTAGGCATCAAGCAGAGGAGGCTATACACTAGCCCTTGGGCGTGTTGAAGAATGGTTTCCATGACCGTCTTCTAATTTTTTGCTACGCCCTTTCTTTCAGATTTTGGCTTCTTTGGCAACCCTTACTGAGAATGGTGCAATATCTGAGCTAACCCTTCTCGCTATCTGTTCTGAAGGAGAATATCAATTGAATTAATCACATCCCGCTCTCACTTGCCTACCAGGGAGAGCTTTTTGTTCTTTTTTTGATATGCCTTATAGGAAGATGACGATTGTCTCCCATATTACAACCAAAAAACGGCTTTATTTCCGTTCGTCCACAACACAGAAATATAAGACTATTGTCAATCGGAAATAAAACCTTTTATGAGTAGTAAAAGGTTTTCAAAATCAATCGGTTTACGAATAATTTCTTCTACCTGTGATGCTAAACTTTTAATGAGTTCTAATTCTTCATAAGCAGTTACTAAAAAGATTGGTATATCAGGATTTTTTTTGGAGTCTCGAATCTGTCGGACTACTTCATCACCGTTCATCCCAGGCATCATGAAATCTAATAAGATTAAATGAGGGGAAAAGGATTCAGCCTTTTTAATGGCTGATTGACCACTATCAGCACACTCAACTTCATATCCTTCTATTTCTAATAGAGTTTGCAGTAGGAATAGATTGTCTATTACATCATCAACAATTAGGATTCGATAGATAGAATCAGGCACGATAAAAAATATGATAGCTAGCTAAAATAGATGATAGCTCGACAGTTAATCACTCTAAATGTTTATCTTAAAGTGGTTATAATCTTCCTCCTTACGGTATACATTACTATTTTTTTGACTAATTATAAATTTACTTTATATCCTGGTTTTTGGGTTTTGAAAGATTTTGTTTATGCTCTCAAAATGCAGTTGAACAACTGATTTAGCCGAAAATTGCCATCAGAGACTAGATCCAGTGGGAGGGGAAATCCACCCCTCCCGACTCCTAGTTAGCCTTCCATCTCACCCACTGCAACAGTAGCGACGGTGAAGACCATATGACCGCTGGTAGTTGCATCCCTAACTTTGCTACCCTCTTCTCAACCTTTTGCAGCTCCTCACTAACATGGGCCAGCTAAGAGCCAAGTTGGCCCATGTTAGTGAGGAGCGTGATCGTCACTCCATGCCACAATCCCAATAGTCTTGATTTCTACCCATATCGCTTTTAGGATGTGGTTTTTTGTTTGGCTATCTTCCTCTGAAGTATTTTCTCGATCTCAAAAGGAGTAAAGCGGTCAAAACTAACAATCCGCTACTCTTGAAAGACGTGTTTTTAGGTTTACTGCCACAGACTCTGTATATAGCAAACCTTCCCCCCTAATTGAGCTGCATTGGGTGCGGGGTTTTGTTTTTTACCTTTTGTTCCTTCCACAGTTGCCAGTTCTCTATACTTGCCCTCCAACAAACTTGGAGGGCTTTTTATTGACGATCGCCGGGAGAACTAAGCCCAGTACCTACGGGTTTTGCCGTCGTCAATTTGATGGCGGTTTTCTTTTTGCGATCGCCACTCACAAGTGAACTTACTGCTGTACTAGGTTCCCTGCTGTCCCTTTGCGTTCCCAGTTAAAGAAAGAATTTCATTCACAATTGCTTCTGGTTCTGCAGGTAGAGAAATGAATCGGTCAAAACCTGCCTTTATCATTGTGCGCTCGGCAATCGCGTGAGAGTAGAAATTAACAGTAAGGGTGAGTGCGATCGCTGGTATTTGGTTGATGTGGTTCTCCGGCCTAGATCGGATTTTCTGAATTAGCTCATGACCATGCATGTCAGGCAGTTGAACGTTGCAGATAAGGAGGTCTATAGGCTCCGTTAGTAATTGATCCAAAGCTGCTTTCGCAGAGTTTGTTAAAACAAGTTCTGCCTGAGCATCTTGCAAGATTACTAGAAGCAATTCAGCAACGTTCCAGTCTTGCGCGGCAATCAGAACCCTTAAGCCTTGAAGATTGGGTGTACTCTCATCTTGTCGCTGACCCATATAGGAACCACTTTCACGTGGGCGATTGGAGGCTTCTTCCTGTTTACAGTTTCTCTAGAGGTGGGCCAATGCTCGATGAGAGGATGTCGGAGATCAGTTTTGGCAGATTTATGCAGCCGATCGCTGCATACCACAGACATCGCTATTCACCTCAAACACCGCTGGTTACGGCGTAACTTGTGGTGAATCGGATCTTCGTTCTAGGGGAGAGGGCAATCGCATCCATGGTTCTTGGTAGTTTGACCACCTCTAAAATCATAAATGCCCGTCCACGGACAGTGACGGGCATCTTGCAAATATAGAGCTAGAGTCTCTAGAGCTGACTCTATGTTTTTATAGGCGACCTCTGCATTATCTTGCCATTATGCTTGTGCTTGCTTCCTTCAATAGGAAGACTGATCACATCCGAAAGAAGGATGTGGTCAGCCCTCACATTATTGGGAAGCGATCGCCACTCTATGGCACAATCTAGATTCGTAAGTTTTGATTTCCCCGCATTGCACCCACGAGCGATGCGGGTTTTTCATTGGGAAAAGTGAGAATTTCAAAAAACATAAGCAAATATAAGCAGTTGCCGTAGAGCCCAATCCCTGCGATCGCCTGCAGCAGGCTTGGTTCATATCAACTTGGGGCTTCACTGCGGCTCGTCGGCATTCCTTTGGGCAATATCGGCTCTGGCTTGTGCTTGATCTGCCCAACCCTGAGCTTCGTCTGCCTCTATCTGAGAAGATCTAATCTGGGAAGATTCTTGTTGCTTTAGAGCTTGGTCGGCTGCTTGTTGCTTCTCATCAGCAACCTCTTACGCTTTATTCGCTCTCAACTGTGCGGCATCGGCTCTTAGCTGTGCAGCGCTGGCGCGTAACTCGCGTAATGCCTGTCTCAGTTTTGCGGCATCTTGTTTGATGGCTTCAAAATTGGTGTCAGCGTCGGCAGCGCGATCCTTTAGCAACTCGACTTCCTCACGAAGTAAATCTATCTCCCGGCGAAATCTATTGTTCTCCACTGTAAGAGAACCAATTTCAGCCGCGATCGCATCCAGCATTTCCCAACTCGACATCTTCTATCGTTGCCTTCCCCACTACTCTTGGCCCCTGAAATGTACCCCAAAAAGGGGCATACGTGAGCATATGACGGCATCACTCAATGGTCAGGCAATGGGCGGGGTAACTATCCTCTTCCCCCGGCAACCCGGTGTTGTACCGGATGCTGTAGCGGTTCTCCCCCAGGTATCCGGTGACCACTGCTTCCCACCCACGAGGGACCGTCACCTTTGCCCCGTTGGGAATGCTTTGAACATCAGCAGACCTGGCAGGTTTGCGATCGCTCCCCTTCCGCCTGGTGGTGGATGCCCTCGGCACTTGCAACCCTAACCGTGCTGCCGTTTCTTCAATGACCTGAATCTCTGCCTCAACCACTTTTATCTGTCGTTGCAGCTTGGTAAGTTGCCTCCCACGGGCGATCGCCGCTTCTGTTTGAGCCACCTTCCCAGTGGGATGTATTGGCTTTTCTTGCCCCCGCTCAAGGCTTTCCGGCTCCGCAGGGTACGGTATCGCCCTGAGGTGGTGCCCACTCCCCGAGCGGTGCCCCCTGCTGGTGTTCTCTCCAACCAACAATCTTGTAGGCATTCGCCTTCGTCCTGTAGTGATGCCGCCTCTAGGTGAAGGGCTTCCAGTCGCGATTGCAGCTCGTCATACTTACTCATGATTCTTGTGCAATTTTGAAGTAAAGGGCATTAATTGCCCATGAATCAAAGGTCAAAAAAGAGCGGGTATGGTACCCGCCTTGGGGAAGACATAAATAGATCTACTCAACTTTTTACTAAAAGAAAAGTCTCCATTGGCACGGTTTTCAGGTGTTGCGATCGCCCCTACTCTGGTTCTTCTGAAAATCAACTTCCTCCTGAGCTTTTTTGATTAATGCCGAAATAGCCATAGTTTTGCTGCCGTGTCCATGTACTTCTTTGCAAGCCTGGTAATAGCTCAGCAAGGCAGACTGAAGTAGTTCAAGTTCTTCAATAGAAAGATTCACTCTTACTGTCTCACTAACTGAAGGGTCAAAAAAGAGCGGGTATGGTGCCCGCTGAGTTGTGGTCATTGTTTGGGGCGATCGGCCCACTTCATCATTTGCTGATATGTTTTCCAATCGTTTGCAATGTCCACTGCTTTCATCAGAACAGCAGCTTGAAAGCGAGTCTCATCCACCGTCAATAGCTCAGTTTGGAATTTTGGGAAAACCTGGATCTCATTGTTGCTCTCACCGACTCGGCACAACATAGAAACTGCACTGCGATTCTGAGTCGGGTATATTTCCACGCCAACACCGATGTTTTTGGAGATGTATAGCCAAAAAGCACTGGACTTAACCCAAAAACCTTCTGCTGTTGTCATGGGCGATCGTTCTCCGTTGCATTTTTCAAAACCTCTTCGCAAGCCTGATATCCTGGCAGCTCAAATTTGACGAGCTGCATCTTTACCTTTAACCAGTCGGTAATCATTGGTACTTTTACTCCCCTATTTGCCAACTCTTCGCACTGAGCCAGCAACTCAGAATTACCATTGGTGAACTGGATCAGGTATTCAGCATGATCTGGAGATAGGAGCGATTGCATAGAAATCACTTCTGCCTGCCATTTGATTTCAGCGTCATTGGGTTGGGTCATGGGCGATCGCTTTATGTCATTCCGCGCATTTGTAAACGAAGCCCAGCCATAGAGTATTCATTCATCTCACTTTGACTTAGCTCTGACAATTTCACTTCGCTAAGCTCTTCCAGCGTCATCTCCGAAAATTTCTTCTTAGGCTTCCGTCCCAATAGCTCATCAGGATTGGCAGAAAACTGTGCCGGGTCGTGCGGGCGCACAGGCTCTAGTGGGGCTTGAGGTATTGAGCTGTACCCGCTATTAGCTTGCTTTGCCCCCTCCGTCATCTCCTGCACCTTGCGATCGCGAGCTGTTTTGAAGCTTGATACCCGGTTGCTAAGCTCTGCTAGTTCCTCGTCTGTTAGGGCTTCAATACGGGTCATCACTTCGTCCACTTTTGCCCACTTACGCCGCCCTAACTCTGCCTGCATAGCTTTGATCTGGGCTTGCAGCTCTTCATCAGTCATGCTGCTGAATTCCTCGTTGCCGGTGTTTGTGGTGTCAGTCATGAGTTGATCTCTGAAATCTCATCAGGGGATAAGGTGAACTCAATCAGGTCTGAGGGCATTACTATTGGGGAGCCAGGACGCCGCCGCTTGTTGACCTGCAACAGAATTTCGTTTAGGCGATCGCCATCTAATCGGGGCATATCGCTATTCCGCCAATTGGAAACAGCATTCTTGCTCACGCCCACAGCTTCTGCCAGATCCTTGGCCTGAATACCGTGGACGTCCATTACCTCTCGCAGTTTCCATCGAATCAAGGTTGCACTCACAAAATCACTTCCTGAATTGTATCTAAATCAAGCCTACTATAGATTTTACATGTTTAACTTAAAAATTTTAGTTTAGAGTTTGATAATCTAAGTTAAACTTGTAACAGTAGTAGACATGGAGGCGATACCTCTCCCGGTTCCATGGGTCAGGAGCCTAGGCCCAGAGAGGGCAGCGGGGATAGCCCAGAGCGTACCGCCAATAAATGATGGATTGATTCGAGATACGCGATCGCCCCAGCGTGATGTTGGCCTATCGGATGGGCTGCGATCGCATTGCCCGGACTCTACACATTCACCGGGTTTTGAGGTTTCAAATGACTGGATTTGAGATTCTGCTCGATGCAATCGCTATCTGCATCCTGTTTTTGCTGACTGGCCTCGACCGAAACGCTACACCGCGCCCGGTTCCACAGCAGTAGGATGCACCACCGCCTGAACCGTAGATCGACGTTGTGGAGGTGGTAGAGAAGGCGATCGCCACCATGCCCACAGCGTTGGGGGCTGGTTCGGTGCGGATTGCGGAAGTTTTGACCTTCTTCCCATCCCGTACCGCAGAACCCGCGCCCGTGGTGGCTGCACCCCCTGTTAAGAAGCGGAGGGGACGCCCACCGGGCAGCGGTCGGAAAAAGCTTGCTCCTGCTGTTGCAGCAGGGTGAGGAAACGGGGGGCTTTGGCTCCCCTGATACGGTTCGGTTACGGATACGTCAAAGGGCGGTGCCTGCCTGAGAAACAACGCACCGCCCCTTAGTTCACCCCAAGTTAAGGAGTTCTCTCAATGGTAAAGGCTGTTATTACCCAAATTGGCACCGGGATTGAAAAAGTTCTAACTTTCCCGCTCGGAACCGAACCCCGCACCGTTCTCCACCATGTCCGCCAGGAATACCCACGTTGAGTGTTCACCGAATTCAAGGAACTGCCTGCAGCTTAAGCGCAATGGGAGACCACAGTGCCCCCTTCCACACCCCTTTCAATCGTCACAAGAGGACTGCTTTATGCGCTGGAAAAGCCTTATCAACGCCTCATCAGAGGGCGATCGCTCCGCTGAAATTACGGTTCACATGACGGCGCAGGAAGCCGCTATCCTCACCCTGGCTCTGGAAAACCTGCTTCAAGATGCCTTTGGTAACGGGGTAGAGATCACAGAATGGTACGGTTTCACCCCTGCTCATTGCGGTGCTATCAACTTCCTGATCGAATGGCTTGAGGGCGCTTCCTCAATGACCCGTGAGCAGTTGCGACGGGTGAATTGGTGGGACACGTTTGAGCAATTGGACGCGCAGGAGTGGGCAGAGTTTGCGCCGCGCTGCGAGTAGGTGGTAACCGGTAATGAGACGCCTTCATGCCAGTGGCAACGTGCCTCTGAGCAGGTAATGCTGGCTGACCTGATCACCGCTTCCAGGTAGCCAACAGGGGGGCTTGTGTCGTACCGGCCCCCTGATTTCTAGCCCATCAAAAAAAATCGCAGTTTACTAAAAAGCTCAATAGGGGCGATCGCCCCTATCTCTAGCCATTAAGTAGCACACATAACCTATTTCCATGTCAGCAACCCTAATCAGTGCAGTTGCACAATCCGACATCAAGCTAGTAGATACGAAGCGTGGCGATCGCCTGGTAGGTGAGTTTGTCACCGTCGAGGGTGAACCCGTAACAATCTGGAAAATGCCCGACGATGAAGCCTTTGCTGCCATCCGTCGCAACCAGTCAGTGAAGCTGATGAAAGACTCCCGAGGGTGGAATTTTCTTGACCCGTCAGTAGTGGAGCAGCCCGCATCTGTAGATGGCCTTGCACCAGACCAGAAGAGGGCGATCGCCGCCTACATCGAGACGTTGGCTGATATGTACGCATACTGCCACCGCACCGCTTCCAGCAAGCTACGGGACGTTGATCCGGGGGGGGGAGAGTGCAGCCGATGCCCTGTTTCGTGCAGCGTGCGCGAAGTTCAACCCCTAAAAGCTTTTGTGTGTTCCCGCTCTAGATTCGATGAACTTTAGTCAACAAGAGGACAAAACTTATGTCAGCAATCGCCGCTCGTTTAGCTCAAATCGATCAACTGATTGATCAATTACACCCACTTGTTACACAGATACCTTCCCTAGAATTTGAAGAACCGCGCTCAAATGACGACCGAATCGAGTCAACAGTTAGTTTTTACAGAACTGTCAATAAGTTGGCTGAGATTCAGAGCGCGCTAGAAGATCTGGAACATACTGAGATTGAGGGCATACCAAGGGAATTGCATGACACCCTTGTTACTCGAACAGAGAAAGATTAGCCATGCTAACCACAGACCACACAAAAGCCCATGGCAGTAGCGACGGGGGCTTTGTCGTTGGAGCATCCCTCAGATGTGAGGGGAGTGGGGGCGATCGCTAACTTTTGATAATGGTTCAAAGTAATGAAATAACAAATCATCACATTTAATAGAATAGTGAGTCCCATTAAAATGTATGACTTCTTAATATAAACCTCCATCAATATAATTCAGCAAAGATATTTATATATGCTACGAATCTATTGTTTATTCCTTGGCAATATGTAACTATTTACACAAAATTAATTCTTCTAGAAAGCAGGTTCTTGCGGTTAAGAGACTGATGTATTATCTCTTATTCTCTTTATGAGAGGAACTATATCTTCTTAGCCTAGAGATGACTTCCTTTCATCCCTTTATTACAACGATTAAGGGGGTGTTTTGTAATGGATTACGGTTTTGTTAAAGGTTTCACGATTGGGTTAATGTATGCGATTCCAATTGGCCCTGTTGCTTTGATATGCCTACGCCGAACGCTCGCGGAGGGCTGGCTTTCAGGCGTTATTTCAGGAATAGGAAGTGCAACAGCGATCGCCCTTTATAGCATCATGGTTATATTCAGTATTCATGCCATTGCTGATGTTCTACAGGGTTATCATATCTGGCTACATTTGCTAGGTGGTTTGTTTCTACTTTATTTGGGAATCCGTATTGTATTAGTCCGACCGTCTGATACAACAAATGCCCTCAGAAGGAAGAGCTATAGACGCTACTTCATCACAACTTTTATACTTGCCTTTTTCATGGCATTGCCAGATTTAACATTTCCAATTTTTGTACTGAGCTGGATGTCAGATATTAGCTCAAATACCTTCTGTAATCCAATGAACTTCAGCTTAGGAGTACTACTAAGTGAAACTTTATGGTGGCTCACATTTTGTAGTATCTGTTGGAAGATTAGGCTGCATTTCAAGCCAAAGTTACTGCAATGGATCAACTACGCCTCTGGAGGAGCGATCGCATCATTTGGCATCACTACAGTGCTCAATTCACCTCTACTGCTTTGATAATTAGTAAGGCAGCGCCGCGATCGCCATCACTCCCAGCTCATCTCCTTAAACCGCTCGGGGTTCAATCGGGTATAGGCTACCGTGTGCTGAATGTTGCGATGCCCCAACCATTCCTGAATCAACCGGGTATCTAATCCCTTCCCCTCACCGGCCCCACCGTTGGCAAGGTAGTAGCCGCAGGCATGGCGCAGCATGTGTGGGTGAACCTTAAAATCAAACTGTGCCAACTCTCCGCACCGCTGCACAGTCTTGGCGATCGCACTGCGGCTTAGTGCTTCTCCTCGCTCATTGGGGAACAGGTAACGGGAGTCAGGGTACTTTTCTTTCAGTTCCCGTAGCGCTTCTACTTCATCCGGCTGCAATGGATGGTTGCCACTCTGCGACCCTTTAAGGCGGTTGATCGAGATGGTGCCCCCATCCTTGCCCAATACCACCGCATCCCAGCGCAGGTTAGCCGCTTCACTAGCCCTCAACCCGTGGCGAAATATCAACAGGATCAAAGTATGGTCCCGTATCTTATGCCGACCCCTGGCGCTTGCTGCATGCAGCAGTTCGTCCACCTCTTCTTTGGTCAGATACTCCCGCGATCGCATCTCCTCATTCCTGGGACGCCTGACTTTGAGGTTGGGATTCTCGGGTCGGGGCTGATACTTCCTGGCCATGTGGGTATCTCACAAAAACTGTTCGCATTATAGCCTAAATACAGACAGTTTAAAGGGTTGAAAGGGGCATTCTGTCGTGATACCAGGGAAACAGCCTAATTTTTGCTGTGCCAGTCTGCCCTATCTCAGAACTTATTGAAAATCATTGTCATTAATTGTTTTCAGTATGAGACACAATAGACTCATGACAAGAGTTTTCATTGTCACTTCCTGAAAATTGAGCGAGGTTTTATGAGCGTTCAAATTGGAGCACGGATACCTGAAGGGCATCGTAAAAAGTTGGAAGGCATTGCCGCTGCATCCGGCAGGACGGTGAGTCAGGTCATAGGGGAAGCGATCGCCCACTACATCGGTGAGGGTGACCCCGCAAGCCTATCGAGTCGTTTGCTGGTGATAGAGCGCCGCGTCGATGCCTTGGAAGAGGGGCAGAGGGCGGTTAAGGCGTTAATCCCCTGATAGTCTCTGCATGAGTTTTAGCAGGGTTGGAAGCTTGCTCAGTAGCTCTTCCTCATCGGTGGATAGCTCCTGTCCTTCCATCTCTTGTTGCCACTTCTCTAGGGCTTTCGATGCTGTCTTGATATGCCGGGTTGAGGAAATTACGACATCTGTCGCATTTTCCGAATTTGCTTTGTCTTCGTCGATGTAGCGCTGTAGTGTCCTCATGCTCTTGCCCACAATCACAGACAGAGCAGGGAGTAGGGTCTTTTGTCCTTTGGATGGTCGACCTTTGCGATCGATGTAGCCTGCTGCCTTAAGCCGCTCGGCCAGCGATCGCACTTCTGCTGGGGTATAGTCTCGCCGCTGCTCATTCTCTGCAACTTCCACCTGAAGGGCCAAGTCTGGATCGTTGGTGGCATCGAACGGCATCACCCGAACTAGGATGCGATCGCCCTTAAACTTTTCGGCGTACACATCAGGTTTTGCTTCCTTCAGTTGGCGAATAGCTGCGAGACGGTGCCCCCCAGCCAGCAGTTGCCCTTTCTCATCCACTGCGAGGGGTTCGATCAGTCCTATGGCGGCAATAGACTCAATGAGGGATTCAACGTGCTCTGGTCGAAGCTCCCGCGTGTTTGTGTCCCGTTCCTTAATGGCATCCAGTGGGAGGGCCGACTCTTGACTAAGGGATGCGATCGCAGGCTTGTTTTGTCCTGCGTTCTTCTCCCTTAGCTTCTTCACTAACTCTGTGTAATCTGTCGTAGGCTTATCCGTCATCCCAGGATCTCGGCTCCCAATGCTTCAAATCTGCCCATGCAGTACCCGCCCGTGGATCATCCACCTCGTACACAGGTACGCCAAAGAACGCTGATTTCTGGAATGCTGCCTTGCGTCCAATCTCGGTTTTGAATACGGGTAAGCCAGCGCCCGTTAAAGCGGCTCTAGCCTTTACCCCTTCCTTACTTGGGTAGGGTGGAACAATGGTTAGCAAAATCTTGTAGCTGCCCTCTTCCAGTTCCGACAACACACCCACCGTTTGCAGCATGGCATCAAGGGCAAAGGCATCCGGTGTTGTAGGGATAATCAGTAGGTCACTGACCGCGGCCAGTTGCTTCAAGTCCTCGTCATCTGGCCGCGCTGGCGTGTCGATGATCGTATGCTCAAAGTCTGCGATCGCGCTGGATTCGTCCTTGTGAATGACCTTAAACGGTGGCTTGCCCCTTGATGCCCAATTCAACGCACTCTGGTTCAAATCACCGTCCACAAGTACCGTGGGGGCTTTTTGCTGAAGATATGCGGCGACATGAATTGCCGTGGTCGTTTTCGACACGCCCCCTTTGAAGCTGCCTACTACGATGATCATTTCTGTCCCTTTAGAGATGAGGGGAATTCTAACACCGTGAGGGAACGAAGTTTAACTTTCAGAACACACTCACAACCAGGCGATCGCGTGTATTACCGTGATAAACTCATCCCACAAAATAACAGGTAACACTGCCACCATTGCCCATGCCTGGGTCTGGGGCTTTTTGTTGGGAGACGATCGCTTTTCCCTCTGACAGCATAGAATTAGGTTGCTTTATGGCAAAGCGCCGCCGAGGCTCCGTAGTCTCGGCTTTTTTGTTGGGAGGGCGATCGCTCTCCTTCTGCTATTGACATCGGTATGATTGAACCAGAAAATTCCTGAAATCGCTCTGTTCTCAACGACATAAGCACCCTCTGCCATGCGAGGGTGTTTTCTTTGGCAATGCTCTTTTAGTAGTGTGTGACACCAGGATCTGTGGAGAACTCTATAAACATTCGCTCAGCAACTTTTATAGCGTTTGTTGTAGTGTGAATTTTGGACAGATGATAATCGTGTTCAGCAATATCTTGGTTAAGAGCTTCCCTTAATGGCTCTATTAAAGCTTGACGCCTCTTCAAAACCTGCTGGGCAATAGCATCGTTTGGGTCCTCTATCAATTGTTCTAGAGCAGCAGCGGCACGATTCTTAGTCTCGCCCGCTATTATGCCAAGCTCTTCAATTCTGAAAAAGGACTCTAAAAGAAGTGCCTGATGTTTCTCTAGAAGGGCTTTTGTCTCATCTAAAGTTCTTTTTAAGGTTTCCAGCCTACTTTTCAAACCGTCTTCTTCCATCAGTCTTACTCACGGTGGTAAGTGTTCTACTTCATTAATTGAAGCATTCAATAGATGCTGAGCCTGGCTTGCGATCGCCTCTGTAATACTGACTGAGCCTGAAGTTACCACGATTTAGCCATCTTAATCGCTGACGAAACGTAGCTTTTTTGCTAGGGCTACTTTGTGCAGGGACAGCACCTGATCAGAGAAACCTGATCAGAGAAACCTGATCAGGTTTCTCTGATCAGGTTTCTTCCAAAGCCTTGACCTTAAAGGATTACAAGTAGGTGATCAGACTGATCATCTCTTGCTGATCAGGTTTTTCTGATCAGCCCCATTGAGAATTTCCTGTGCCGCCAAACAAGGGGGGTAGCCCAATAATTGGGCCTTTCCCTCCCTGTAGCTACCAGTCCAGATGAAGCTGGTATTACTGGAGCGATCGCCTTATATCACTTCCGCTAAGATCGAGGAGAGGATCACCCCTCTAGAAATCGTATAGATGCGTCCTTCAGGAGATTGCAGGGCGCTTTCGTTTGGGTAGTATCCGATCATATTTAGCAATACCCGTGCTTCAAGTCAGTAGCACCACCCGTTTTGTGAGTGGTGCTTTTCTTAGTAACCCGTAGTAGCTTTTGCTGATACCGCGGTTTCAACTTGGTAGCATTGCGATCGCTACCTTCATAAGCCCTTTTGCCCGCTGCACATACCATTGCAGCATTTCAAGGTACTGCTTTGAAAAGTCGCTTACGAGTGTTTCGTACACGCTCGGCTCCATGTTTTCGGGGCGTGTGGGGGGAATGGCCTTTTGTTGGAGAAATGCGTGTAGGAAGCTGGCAAGGTAACGGGGATTTTACACGCATCAGATAGGGCAATCGCCTTTTCTCCGTAGGCTATTGATATGACAAAACCTGATCAATGAACCTGATCAATGAAAAAACTGATCAGGTTTTTCTGATCAGGTTCCTCTCAAAGCCTTGGCCATAAAGGGTTTTAGGCACCTGATCAGACTGATCATCTCTTGCTGATCAGGTTTTTCTGATCAGCCCCATTGAGAATTTTCTATGCCGTCAAGAAATGGGGAATGGCCCAATAATTGGGCTATCTCCTCCCAATAAGGCCTGATTGAAGCGACGCTGTCATAAAGTGCAATTAGGCTGTAACCTTTATCCTATAAGGGTTACATCACAGTTATTTTGTACTAAAAAATGCCGTCATTTTCCACATTAGCCTCGGCCAAGTAACGAATTTATGTTGTTTCAGGCTCCGAATTAGGGCTAATTGCATCTGGTGACAGCGTCGCTTCAATCAGGCCATGTATTGATAGTGGTAATGCTTATGCCTTTGTTCATAAGCATTAGGGACTCATCTAATAGACTTAATCGGAAATTAGGCGAGAAAGAGGCTCAAAGCTTTGTCTGATAGGCTTTTCAGGTCTTTTGTGGCAAAAACAGCTGAAAGCCTTGCAGGGAAGCTTTTTTGAGCTTTTTGTTTCTCTATTACCGATAAAGTCTAATAATTCAGTGTCCCCTGCTGTAACCCGAATGAGGTACTCAGTATCGTTAATACTCAAAGTAGAGGCGATTGCCATGATTTTCTCTCTTAACTTGAGCTCTGCTTCACTGTCCTGCATAGCGTTGCTCCTGATTGTTTCCTTACCTCGCTTAATTGCCTAACAGTCTCTCACTAAACTGCTCAGCTCGGTATTTTGCTAGGACGAGTAGTTCTCAGTGAAGCGATCGCCACTTGTGGCACAATCTAGGGTCACAGCTATTTGTCAAATCAATTTTTTAGGAAGTTTCCTTAGAGCTAGAAAGCCCTGTACAGTAATGTTTTTCAGCTCTAAGAAAGCGTAGAAGCGTAGGAAGCGACTTCTAGTCTTTCCTACGCTTCTTTAAAGAAACAAAAGCTACATATTTGTCACTTCAGAACCATAAATCTACTATTCGGGAGTAGCTGTGGGTAGTGCAACTACTCTGCCCGATTCCCATTTTGGCGATCGTCATTCCAATAGTAGTCCCTGGGGTTGTGGTCGAATGCAGATTGTTCAATGCCTATTCAGAAACTGAGTAGCTGCTCCGCTCGGCAACCACTCAATGGAAAATAGGGGTTTTGGCTCCAAAAATGCTTGAAATGAGGGGATGTACTATCCGTTCGGGAGTAGTATTTAGTCCCGACGCAAGTCCAACCTGTACTACAAAGCGACAAACTATCCCCAGAATGGGCTGGAAGAGATTAATCAGATGTTGGCAGTCACCTTATTTTTCAAATGAATTCCGTTGATTTTGACTGGTTTACATCCGTTGTAAATCGATACCATTAATCGTCTTCCCGATTTCACTCATTGATTCTTGGATGCCTTGTTGCTTGCGTTCGCTGTAGCGATCGGTCAGGTAATCGACCTTATCGTGCAGCAGTAGTGTGAACTTGTAGAGTTCTTCCATGACGTCAATGACGCGATCGCGGTAGGGCGAATCTTTCATGGTTCCATCCTCGTTGAACTCCAGGTAAGCCTTGGCTACAGAGGACTGATTGGGGACGGTAAACATCCTCATCCAGCGCCCCAAAAGTCGCATCGTATTGACCGCATTAAAAGACTGAGAGCCTCCGCTGACCTGCATAACGGCCAGTGTTCTTCCCTGGGTGGGGCGTACCGCCCCCATGCTTAAGGGAATCCAATCCAATTGGTTCTTCATGATGCCTGTAATTTGACCATGCATCTCTGGGCTAGACCACACCTGCCCTTCTGACCACAGGCTTAGTTCGCGCAACTCCTGAACTTTGGAATGGGTTTCCGGGACACTGCCATAGATGGGTAATTCCTGTGGGTTAAAGAATTTGACCTCGGCCCCAAACTCCTCAATGATTCGTGCGGCTTCCTCGGCCAGCAATCGGCTGTAGGAACGCTCACGCACGGAGCCATAGAGAAATAGAATTCGGGGTTTGTGGTCAAAGCTCATATACCTCAATCCTTTTGCTTACACATTTGTAAAACCTCAAACGTTGGGGGAATGACTGCTCCGGGCAGGCGCTCCCCCAACATCATCGATGTCAAGTACAGCAAGATTTCCCAGCCGCAGATGGCATCGCGGATCTTGGAGTTGATACATCGATATTTTCTTCTGGGGTCGTATCGGCTACTTTCACCACAAACACTTCCCAGCGGTTGCCATCGGGGTCTGTTACCCAAACCTTATCTTGCAAGGCGTAGCAACAATCCGTATTCTTCTCCTCAAACAAGTTGAGGCCCGCCTCAGCAAATTGCTGAATAGCAGCTTGAACGTCCTGTATACTTCCAACCTGAACTCCCAGGTGGGATAGGGTGCCCTGGGGTTGAATCGTTTGGGCCTCATTCAATGTCAGGTTCAGGGCTGGATGCTGAAGATCAAATTTGGCATACCCAACCTTATACTTAACGGGGGCAACCCCGAACATAGCCTGATAGAAGGTAACGGATTTTTCAACATCCGCGACTCGAAGAGCAACATGGGTCTTGAAGGTGGTCATCGTAAATCTCCTGTTCCAATATATTGAAGATTGGCAATATTCGATATTCTCGGCAGACGTAGAGCTTGAATGCTGTTTTCCTCTGGCGCTAAATTCCCATAATCAGTTGGGCAGCCTGGGGAAGGGCAGAAATGCAATCTTGATTGATGCTGTAGTAAATGAAGTTGGCTCGTCGCTCCGTTTTGACAAAGCAACTGTCTCTCAAAATTCGTAGGTGATGAGAGATGGTCGGTTGCCCCAGGTCAAAGTGGTCCACAATGTCGCAAACACATATTGGTTCGGCATTGTTTGCCAGCAGATTTAATATCCGTAAGCGGGTTGGATCAGCCAATACCTTGAACCACTCAGAATACTGCTGAGCTTGTTCTCCTGAGAGGGTAATGGGGGCGATCGCCCCACAGCATCCCTGCTTTGGCTCCTGTCCCTTAACCTCTTTAAGTTGCGGCTGAATTCGACTTGGCATCACTGCACTCAATGTCGATACCCTATCGTTTTGTATTGAAGGCTGTCAATATTGATAATGGTCAATATAGCTCATAGTCTGAATAAGTTCAATAACCCTTGCTTTTACCTCGTCGCGAACTTGCTGAAATGTTTTGATGTTTTTCCCTGTGGGATCGTCTAATTGCCAGTTCTCAAAAATATCTCGTAGTACCCACTCGGGTGGCAGGTTTACGTCACACCCGCAGAGGGAAAAGACTACATTGTAGTTGTCGGGATTGAAATCACTAAGCGGTTTTGAGGTTCGCTGGCTGATATCGATTCCCTCCTCTGCCATGACTTGAACAGCTAGAGGATCGACGATACTAACTTCTAAGCCTGCGCTGGTTGCTGCTAGCTGTCCGTCACTCAACGCACGTAAAAATCCTTCTGCCATTTGGGAACGGCGGGAGTTGTGCCTGCAGACAAACATGATTTTTTCATAAAAGCGCTTACCCTAAGGGGCGTATACAGCGAGGATCGTGTAACGTTGCCTTCTGCGGTTCGCGGGGAAACCAAAATGCCGTGCGCTTGCAAATTTCGACCAGCATGAGCATCACGGGGACTTCAATAAGAACACCAACAACCGTTGCCAACGCTGCACCCGAATTGAGACCAAACAGAACAACTGCCGTGGCGATCGCCACTTCAAAATGATTACTGGCCCCAATGAGAGCAGCAGGAGCCGCATCTTCGTAGGACAACTTCAACTTCTGTGCTGCAACGTAGGAAATCAAGAAAATAAAATTCGTTTGAATGAACAGAGGAAGGGCAATCAGAACGATGTGAAGTGGATTATTGACAATTAATTCGCCCTTAAAGGCAAACAGAAGGATTAAGGTGATGAGAAGGGCTGCGATCGCCACAGGGGTCAAATATTTCAAAAACTTGCGTTCAAACCATTCACGACCCTTATGCTTCAAAATCCAATAGCGAGAGTACATTCCAGCCGCTAATGGCAACCCTACATAAATCAGAACGGAGAGGGCGATCGTTTGCCAGGGTACGGTCAAATCATTGGCCGCTAACAACCATCGTCCCAGGGGGGCATACAGGAACAGCATAGCCAGGGAATTCACAGCAACCATGACCAACGTGTGCCCCTGGTTCCCGTAGGACAAATAGCCCCACATCAAGACCATGGCAGTACAGGGGGCAATGCCCAAGAGGATAGTTCCTGCGATATAAGAATTAGCCAGGGAAACCTCCGTTTCCCGAATGACTTCCGTTCCAGTAATCAGCGGATGGAATAGCCACCCCAGGAAGAATTGGGCAAAGGCAACCATTGTAAAGGGCTTAATCAGCCAGTTCACCACCAGGGTCAAAATGACAGGCTTTGGCGTCCGCACAGCCTGCGCCGCCTGGGAGAAGTCGATTTTGACCATGATGGGATACATCATGAAAAATAGGCAGACTGCAATCGGAATGGATACCTGATAGAGGCTCATGGCATCGAGGGCGATCGCAATCTGGGGAAACAATCGTCCCAGAAGAATCCCGGCCACGATGCAAAGGAAGACCCACAGGGTCAAATACCGCTCAAAAAAGCTGAGATGGTTACCGGCTTGCTTTGCTGAAGCATTCATGGTCAATCCAATGAAATTTCTATCAATTTGTGGGATAGGAATGCTGCCGACTTAGGCCGATCCATTTGCCAAACCTGTCCTAAGAAACATAGAGGCTAATCGCCATCCCCAGACTTCCAGGAGATCGCCTTTGATGGCTGTGGGTCAGGTAACTTTAGGGAAATAACGCCTGCGGCCAAGACAAACAGGGTAGAAACCCATAGGCATCCTACTAGCCCTGTAAGCTGATAAACCAATCCTGATAGTACGGTTCCAATTAAGCGTCCACCGGAGTTCGCCATGTAATAGAACCCAACGTTCAAAGCCACTTTGTCATCGTCGGTAAAGGCCAACACTAGGTAGGAGTGAACGGCTGAGTTAAAGGCAAACACAATACCAAAAACAGCCAATCCTACAATGATGACCTGGTTTGCCGGAAGGCCAGATTGGAGGGCTATGGCGATCGCCGCTGGTACGGCCGTCAGGGTAAAGGTCCAGACCTGAATTGTCTTAGATTGGGGCGGTTGCCCTCCATTAAAGCGGCTCAACAGTGTTGGTGCTAGAAACTGAACAACTCCATAGCCAATCACCCAACAGGCCAGGAATCCGCCCGCTTCAAAAAATGACCATCCCAACACGCTGCGGAGAAATACAGGCAACCCCACCACAAACCAGACATCTCTGGAGCCAAATAGGAAGAACCGCGCCGCTGAAAGAATGTTAATCTCAGGGCTTTTGGAGAACAGTTGGGTGAATTTGACTTTTGCTTTGATCTTGCCCATGCCTTTGGGCAGGAAAAAGCCCGTCAGCACGATCAACAACAGCCCCGCTGCCATCATCCACAACGCATTCCCAAAGCCTACGGTCGCCAGTAGCGCGGCTCCCATAAAAAAGCCTACCCCTTTCAGAGCGTTCTTAGAACCTGTGAGGACTGCCACCCACTTAAACAACGAGGATTGAGCGTCCTGAGGCACGACCAGACGAATGGCACTCTTCGAACTCATTTTGGTCAGGTCTTTGGCAATACCGGAGAAAGCCTGGGCCGTCATGACGTAGGCGATCGCCATCCACTGTGCCCAATCCCGGTTCAGAAATGACAGCATGAGTAGCGCAAACACCTGTAGCCCAATTCCCGCATAGAGCGTGAACTTTAACCCGACCTGCGAACCAATCCATCCCCCTAAAAAGTTGGTAACAATGCCAAACACTTCGTAGAAGAGAAATAGGAACGCAATTTGCAGGGGCGTATAACCAATATCGTTGAAGTACAGCAGCACCAGCATCCGCAGTGCGCCATCGGTGAGCGTAAAGCCCCAGTAGGCTAACGTCACCAGCATATAGTTCTTGAGATTGGCTTTGGATGCGGTTGTAGCTGCACTCATGAATTTAGCTTCCTTACGATTTCAGGCTTAGAGCAACTTTTTTCGCTAGTTCGGCCATACGGTTCACATAACCCCACTCGTTGTCATACCAGGCCAAAATCTTCACCTGAGTGTCATCCACCACCATCGTGGAAAGAGCATCAATGACCGAAGAACGAGGATCATCCTTGTAGTCGATCGATACCAAAGGACGCTCCTCATAGCCCAAAATGCCTTTCAGTGGGCCATCAGCTGCCGTTTTCAAGAGGGAGTTAACTTCCTCAACTGTGGTTGGTTGAGCGACCTCAAACACACAATCCGTTAGCGAGGCATTGAGTAACGGCACGCGCACCGCCAAGCCATTGAGCTTACCTTTCAGTTCAGGGTAGATGAGGGCGATCGCCGTGGCAGAACCCGTCGTTGTCGGAATCAGCGACAGGCTAGTAGCCCGCGCCCGCCGCAAGTCTTTGTGAGGTGCATCGACAAGCGTTTGAGTATTGGTGTTGTCGTGAATGGTTGTGATGACACCGTGACGAATACCCAACCCCTCATGGATAACCTTCACGACAGGGGCCAAACAGTTCGTAGTACAGGATGCGGCCGTTAACAGGTGATGGTGATCAGGATTATAGAGATGATCATTAATCCCCATCACAATGTTCAATGCTTGTTCCTTTACAGGAGCTGCAACAATCACCTTTTGCACCCCCCGCTTGAAGTATGGATCAAGGGTTTCAGGGGTTCTGAACTTGCCAGAACACTCCAGCACTAGGTCAACCCCTAATTCATCCCATGGCACCTCCCCAGGAGTCTTATACTCACTGAAGCTCAGGGACTCGTTATTGATCCAGACGCGATCGCCCTTCGCCTCAATCTCCGGCCACCAGCGACCGTGAACTGAATCAAACTTCAACAGATGGGCAGCGGCCTCAGTTCCTCCCTTCACTTCATTAATGTGGACAAACTCCAACTCCGGCCAGCCCCAGGCTGCCCGAAGTGTCAGTCGTCCCATGCGGCCAAAGCCATTAATCCCAACTCGAATAGTCATGATGATTCTGATATAGAAATACGAACTAAAAACTCTTCTCATGTTGCAGCAATTCATTCAGGGTCAGGCTTGGAGCCTTGCCCCCAAACGCTGTGCCAACTTTGCGCTCTAGCAAGTGCTCCTGCACCACCTTGTAAGTCTCATCGGATAGGGGAACGTAGCCCACAACATCGGCCAAGTTTGCCGCGTTGGTCAGGTAATACTCCACAAACTCCGCCAACTTTGACTTTTCCTGGAGCGATCGCACATTGATATAGATAAACAACGGTCGAGCTAGAGGCTGATATTGGTTGTTAATGACAGCCTCATCCGACGGTAAAACAGGGCCTTGCCCTGCATCAATCGCTACCGCCTTCAGCTTCGTTTGGGCTTCTTCAAAGTAGGCGTAGCCAAAATATCCCAACCCATTGGGATCATTCATGACACCAGATGCTAGCACCGTATCATCCTCACTGGCCGTGTAGTCACTGCGGCTCGCTCCTGACTCTCCCACAATCGCTTCTGTGAAATAGTCAAAGGTGCCCGAATCACTGCCAGCACCGTAGAGCTTGATGGGCTGATTCGGCCACTCCGGACGAATTTGGTTCCAGGTAGTGATATTCCCTGCTGCCGCAGGTTCCCATAGGCGCTTTAGTTCTTCTACCGTCATGCTCTCGGCCCAGGTATTACTGGGATGCACCACAATAGTCAATGCATCAAATGCAACAGGCAGTTCAATGTACTGAACACCAGACACTTTGCAGGCTTCCATCTCTTCAGCATTAATGGGGCGAGAGGCATTGCTGATGTCGGTTTCACCCGCACAGAACTTACGGAAGCCCCCAGTTGTGCCTGAAAAAGTCACTGTAATCTGAGGTTCATCCTCTCGCTCAAACTGATACTCTTTGACAACCTCATCCGTCAGTAGGTAGACCGTACTGGAACCATCAATGGATATGGACTGGCTAACGGGTTGTTGAGCTTGCGAATTTTCAGAACCAGTTGTGACGTCTGGAGAAGCTACGTTAGCATTCGGTCCACTGCAACTCATGACAAACGTTGAAAGGCTAAGGGCGATCGCCAATCCGCGCACCAATCTCCAGCCTGGTGTAGCCATAGCTCCAAATCTCCCACGCAAATTTAAGGGATATCTAACCCCATCATTTCAAAATAAATTGATTTGACAAGTCAATTAGAACACATAGAGCGTTAATATTCTTAATAAAATTGATATTTCTACCCTAGTCGGAGCAGGGCCGAGCAGGCAAGATAGGGCTAAATCGGCGAAACTCTGACAAATACTGTTCTAGGACGACAAATTGGGGCAAGTTTAAGCTGTAGTAGATCCAACGCCCTTCCTGCCTGGAACGTAATAACCCAGCTTCTTTCAAGTTTTTTAGGTGAAAAGAAAGCTTTGACTGCGTTACCCCTAGCTTCTCGCAGAGATCACAAACACAAAGTTCTTGGTCTCTCAATAGCTCCACGACCTGAATGCGCAGTGGATCAGAGAGTGCGTGAAATCCTACAACAACGGAACTTGATGGTAATGCAGCAGATTTTTGCATCAAGGCTTATTTATCAACTTATCTTGAAGCTTACTTTCCTTAGGAGAGGAATGCAACTAGTGCGCTGCGCACTAGGCTCTTCGAGAGCGCCCTTTTGGCCTGATTGAAGCGACGCTGTCACCAGATGCAATTAGCCCTAATTCGGAGCCTGAAACAACATAAATTCGTTACTTGGCCGAGACTAATGTGGAAAATGACGGCATTTTTTAGTACAAAATAACTGTGATGTAACCCTTATAGGATAAAGGTTACAGCCTAATTGCACTTTATGACAGCGTCGCTTCAATCAGGCCTAGTAGGGATTGCTATTGGCCAAAAATTCGGGATAGTTATCTGCTGACGTATAACGTTATACGTTAAAATTTCAGGATTAAATTTTATTTAAAAATAAATTATGAGATCATCTGAAAGTTCTGTTCCATAAGCTTGCTCAGAATCTTGAATAGCTGCTCCGCGCGGCAACTACTCCATGGAAAGATAAGGATTTCAGCTCCCAGAAATACCTAAAAGTAGGGATGTACTAGTGGCTTTTGAGTAGTACTTAGGCCAGATTAAGCCTGGGACTGTACTATAGGGTGGCCCTAAATGTCCAATCGTAATTGTTAGTTAAGAGAACTTTTTATTCCAATCCACCTTGGTTTAGAACTTATTGTCTTGCCAACTTGCCAACATTTTAGTGATAAATGAAGCATCTCATTTGCATCCCTTAATCACCTTAATGTAGGAAAAGGACTACTATACAGGGGTAACTAACTTGAACCAATGACGTTTGACCCCTTGGCTGATCAACCTATCCCTGAGTCAACTGGAGGCTCAATTGAGGCTCCTTTTCCGATTGTGGGGGTTGCGGCCTCGGCGGGAGGTTTAGACGCTTTTATCCAGTTACTTAGCCATCTACCAACCGATAGTGGAATGGCTTTTGTCTTAATTCAGCATTTGGCCCCGGATCACGAAAGTCTGCTGAGCGAAATTCTTTCTCGCATCACGCAATTGCCTGTCAACGAGGTTCAAAATGGCGTTAAGGTAGAGCCAAACCAGGTTTATGTAATTCCGCCGAACACTAAAATGATTCTCTCTGAAGGCGTATTGCAACTATCGCCACGAGAGAAAGTGTTTGGCAAGTATATGCCAGGAGATGCCTTTTTTGCATCGCTGGCTGCTGACTGTGGACAGAAAGCGATCGCCATTGTCCTCTCTGGAGGAGACGGCGACGGTTCTCTAGGGTTGAAGGCCATCAAGGCTGTTGGCGGTGTGACCTTTGCTCAGTGCAAGGAGACGGCACAATTTGACAGTATGCCCACCACAGCCGTTGCGACGGGGAATGTGGATTTTGTGCTGCCACCCGCCCAAATTGCCGAAGAGCTGATCAATCTGAGCCAAAACTTGCGCGTAGCGTCACTTTTACCCTTATCTTTACCTGAGGATTCGTCTCCATCTACCAATGCCCTGCTAACGATTTTTAATCTGCTGCAAGAGCAAACAGGCGTTAACTTTAGCCAGTACAAGCCCAACACCATTCATCGCCGGATTCAGCGGCGAATGTTGCTGTATAAGCTGGAACGACTAGAGGACTATGCCCAGTATTTGCAAACTCATCCCGTAGAAGTGAATGCGCTCTATGAGGAAATATTGATTCATGTCACCAGCTTTTTCCGGGATCCAAAAGCATTTGACCTTTTGAAAGAACGAGTCTTTCCGGCAATTACGCAAAACAAGCCGGCTGACGCGCCCATTCGGATCTGGGTAGCAGGCTGTTCGACGGGTGAAGAGGTCTATTCGATCGCCATCTGCCTGCTGGAGTTTTTGTCCAATCACGCCAACTCACCCCCGATCCAAATTTTTGCAACGGATATTAGCGAGGTTGCGATCGAGAAGGCCCGCTCAGGCGTCTATCAGGAGAATCAGATGGTGGAGGTGTCACCGGAGCACCGCCGTCGTTTCTTCTATGCTCTAGAGGGAGGAGGATACCAAATTACAAAGGCCGTGCGTGACCTCTGTATCTTTGCCCGTCAAAATTTAGGCAGCGATCCTCCCTTTTCAAATCTCGATCTGATTAGTTGCCGCAACGTGCTGATCTACCTAGGCGATGGCTTGCAGAAGCGGATTATGCCCATCTTTCATTACGGCCTCAACCCAACAGGTTTCTTGCTACTGGGTACATCCGAAAGTACAGGTCAATCATCAGACCTGTTTACACTGATCGAGAAAACTTACAGGCTTTATGCCAAGAAGGTCACGGCAACACGTTCTACCTTGTCGTTTGCCCCCAGCACCTACCCGACGGCAAAGGTCACAGCACCTACGCCCAGCCCATCGGCAACTGAAGCGTTTGACCTCCAGAAAAAAGTTGATCAACTGATTGCAGAACACTATTCTCCTGTGGGAGCCGTTCTGGACAACAAGATGCAGGTCTTGCAACTACGAGGAGACATTGATCGCTACCTGAGACTGGTGGCTGGAGCCGCGAACCTTAACATTTTCAATCTGGTGAGAGAAGGGTTACTGGTTGAGCTACGGGCAGCGGTTTACCAGGCTCAGCGGCAAGGGGCACCGATTACCCGAAATGGACTTCGGTTGAAAGACGGTGCACACTTTAGAATTGTGAATCTTCAGGTGATTCCCTTTAAGATTCCCGTTACAGAGGAAAACCGCTTTTTGGTGCTTTTTGAAGACGTGCAGCCCGCTAGCATCCCCGGTCCTACCAATCTCGATGGTCTTCAAGGAGATTTGGAGCAGGAAAACGCGCATCTTCGGCAATCCCTGGCTGAAGCTCATCAGGAGCAAGCAGCAACTCAGGAATACTTGCAAGCAATTATTCAAGAGCAAGAACATACCAATCAAGACCTGAAAGTTGCCAACGAAGAAATTCTGTCGAGCAATGAGGAATTGCAAAGCACGAACGAAGAATTAGAAACGGCCAAAGAAGAAATTCAAGCCACTAACGAAGAACTCAACACTACCAACGAAGAACTTCGCAGCCGTAATGGTGAAATGCATCAGGTCAATAATGATCTGACCAATTTACTGGCTGGCATCAATATCCCCATTTTGATGTTGACCAACGACCTACGCATTCGCCGCTTCACGCCCATGGCGCAGCAATTATTCAACTTCATTCCCAGCGATGCCGGACGCCCTCTAAGGGACATTCGAACCAATCTTAATATTCCAGACCTGGAGACGTTGATCTTAGAGGTGCTGGAAACCCTCAGCGTCAAGGAACTGGACGTACAAACCCAGGAAGGCTACTGGTACACATTACGGATTCGTCCCTATCGCACAATCGAAAATCAGATCGATGGCGTGGTGCTGGTGTTGCTAGATATTGATGCGCTGAAACGCAGCGCGGTGACACTGGAAGCGTCTCGTAACTATGCTGAAGCGATTGTTAAAACGGTGCAAGTGCCGCTGCTCGTGCTGGAATCTGATTTTTGGGTCAACACTGCCAATCGAGCATTTTATGAAACGTTTCAGGTAACGCCCCTGGAAACGACACAGGCATTGCTCTTTGATTTGGGCCACGGGCACTGGAATATCCCTGGGCTGCAAACTCGACTGGAAGAGGTTTTGCACCACGATACCAGCCTGCAAAACTTTGAGGTCGCACACGAGTTTGAGCGGATTGGGCACAAAGTCATGGTGCTGAATGGCCGGAAGATTATTCAGGATGGGGACGCGCAACAAATTTTGCTGTCGATTGAAGACATTAGCGATCGCAAGCAATTTGAAGCCGAGCGATCGCAACTCTTGGCTCAAGAACAGTCCGCCCGCCAGCAGGCAGAAGCCGCTAATCGAGCGAAAGATGAATTTCTGTCGAATCTCTCCCATGAGCTTCGCAACCCACTCAGTGTCATTCTGGGCTGGGCGCAACTGCTTCGCACCCCCGAACTGGATGAAACTAGGGCTAGACGGGCATCGGACATGATAGAGCAGAGTGCTAAAGTGCAGGTGCAACTCATTGAAGATTTGCTAGATATTTCACGAATTACCCGAGGGAATCTAAAGCTCAACACCTCCCCCCTTGATCTGGTAGCTGTAGTTAGGAGGTCCATCGAATCGGTTCAACTAGCCACTGAAGCGAAAGGGATTCAACTTAGTTCCCAATTAGAGGCCGCAACCATTATGGGAGATGGGGATCGCCTTCAGCAAGTGTTGTGGAATCTGCTATCGAACGCTATCAAGTTCACGCCTTCTGGTGGGCGAATCGAAGTGACCCTAGAAGTTGTACAGAGCCACGCAGAAGTTCGCATCAGCGATACTGGGCAGGGGATTCGGGCAGAGTTACTCCCCTATATTTTCGATCGCTTTCTTCAAGGTGATTCCAGCACCACAAAACGAAAGCAAGGGCTGGGATTGGGGTTATCTATTGTGCGCCATATTATCGAGTTGCATGGCGGTACAGTATGTGCTGAAAGCCCTGGTGAAGAGCAAGGAACAACCATCTTTCTCAGACTACCGCTGCGTGTCCCTGTGACACCTGAATCTCTAGCCATGCCTCCAGAGTTGATCCCGCCCCTGATTCAACCCATCCGCCTAGAATTGCCCCTGCCAAACAATCTGCAGTTTCCTGCAGAGGAATGTTCAGAAGCAGTTGTCCCGCGTCTTTCCCTTGCCGGATTACACATTCTTGCGGTGGATGACGAGATGGAAAGCCTCGAAATGATGCAGTATGCCTTAGACCTGGCAGGGGCGGAGGTTGAAGTGGTGACATCGGTGAAAAATGCGATCGCTACGTTAACAGCCTGGCCTGGCCGCTATGATGCCCTGCTAGCCGATATTGGCATGCCCGATGAAGATGGGTTTGCGTTGATTCGGCGGGTGAGAGCCATGGAGGCGATCGCCGGGGGAGAAATTCCGGCAGTGGCTATTACGGCTTATGTAAGTGAGCAAGAGCGGCAACAAGCTATCAATGCTGGATTTCAGCAGCATCTGGCTAAACCATTTGAACCGACACAGTTAATCCGGGTAGTCACAAACTTGGTGGGGCGTGTGAGCCATCAATAATGCAGGGAAAAGCAGTGATCAATGAAAGGATGAAATAGAACACCAAACCCTAGTGGTCTGTCAACTTTATTTTGAGGGGCGGGTAGGCGATAATGGATAAAGAACTTCTCCCCCTTTAACAGCATGGCAAAGAAGAAATACATCGTAGCTCTGACAGAGCAAGAGCGAGAAACATTAGAAAAACTGACGACGACAGGCAAAACCTCAGCCTACAAAATGAATCATGCCCGGATTCTGCTGAAGGCCGATATCAATCAGGGGGAAGGCGGCTGGACAGATGAGGCTATCAGTGACGCCTTAGATATCAGCATTGCTACCATTGAACGGGTGCGACAACGGTTCGTCGAAACCAGTTTGGAGGCCGCTTTAACTCGGCAAGTTCAGCACCAGCGAAAAGCTCGACGCTTAGATGGTGAGCAGGAAGCCCGTTTGATTGCGATGACCTGTGGAGAGGTTCCAGACGGCAGAGCCCGTTGGAGTCTCCGCCTACTCGCCGAAAAGATGGTGGAACTGGAGTATGTCGAGAGTATTTCCCATGAAACGATTCGACAAACTCTTAAAAA
>NZ_JAMPLB010000081.1:0-27345 GCF_039962325.1 Leptolyngbya sp. PL-A3 | reverse complement strand
GCGCGCCCTGACCTATAAGTTGCTCTGCTTATAGGCTAGGGGGATAGGTTTGCCCCCCTACGGCAGGCAGCAGGTGCTCTCGCACCTTGCACAATCCGCGCCTCGTGGCGCACAAAATCATCCGCATAGCGAATCAGATGGGGTGGTTGGATGTGCCCTTTTATTTGAGCATCCCAGGTCTTGGGAAATGCTTGTTTGATGAGGGTTTCCATGCCATGTAGGGCAATGTTTGCCAGCAATGGCGACAACACGCCCCCTTGAGGTGTTCCAGTGGTTGTCGCAAACCATTGTCCTTGATCCCATACCCCTGACTTCAGCCACGCCCTGATTTGGCGGCGTAGTGTCGCAAAGGTGTTGATCTTGGTTAACAGGGCATCTTGATTAATTTGGTCGAAACACTTCGAGATATCGGCATCCAGCACATATTTGGCTTTCAGCAATATGCCGTTGTATATCGCTTCAATTGCATCATGACATCCCCGTCCGGGTCGGAACCCGTAGGAGTTTGGTTCAAAGCGGGCTTCCCATTCTGGCTCTAGAGCCAATTTGACCAGCGCTTGTAAGGCGCGGTCGGCAAGTGTGGGAATTCCAAGCGGGCGTTTTTCCGCCTTGCCTCCGGGTTTAGGTATCCAAACTCGGCGCGTCGGTTTTGCCCGCCCAAAGAGTCTCAGTTGATCAACCAGTTCGAGCCGTTGTTCTGGGGTGAGTGACTTAATACCATCCACCCCTGCCGTTTGCTTGCCCTGATTGTCTTGACTCACCCGTCTGACCGCTAGACTCTTGGCTGACCATGACCGGATTAACGTTTTCTGGAGTCGCCGGACTGCCTTGACATCACCACGACGTGAGGCTTTGAATATGCGCGTTTGCAGCTTAAAAACTTTCCGCTCTAGCTTTCGCCAAGGGATCGTTCTCCATTCCCTCATCAGTTTCATCAACTGTGCTTTAGACGTATTGACTGCTACTTGTACCCATTCATTCCAAACTATCGGGTCTACGTCAGCATATCCCAGACATTACTCTAGGCTTTGGCTTCTTAGACCATCTTGCTCACTCACGGCTTCCAGTTGGCACCTACTCAGGGCATCGACCTTCCCAAAGAGCCATTGAGGAGTTACTTCGTTCCGAATCACCGTTCTTGAATCTTTAGGATGCTGCTTTCTGCCGGGTTTAGTGGGAGTGCATACAGGTCGTGAACGTAAACGCCTGCCCCAATATCCTTTGCCTTTTGGCTCCAGCCTATCAGCCTAATTTGGCTGGATTGATCTGACGACAGTTCAGACACAGCTTCGCTTTCGCTATCCATTGATTCATGCTCAACATCCACCGGATGAGGCTTCCAGTTTATTGCCTTTTCACCCCGCTTTACGGTTTGAGAACCAGTCGCTCCGTAGGGGTGATGCTGTTACTCCTTGCACTTGGAGAGAGGGTCTTGCACCCTCACGATGATTCAGTTGTCGAGGTTTTACCCTCGCCATCCGTCCCTGAGGACGATGCCTCATTTAGGATGAACGAATCGCACACGTTGCCCATCACCCGCAACCAATAGCTTTTGCATCACGATTGATCAACTTTTGGCAGTCGGCATGCATGGGCATAGTTAGGCTACGATTTGTACTCGCTGATTTTTTAGCTGAACCGCACCGTCTCTCTAATAAAGTGCTGTGTAGCTATCAGGTGACGTTTTCGGTTCCAGCGATTCTATAGCTCTCCAATAAAATTCCCAAACACTAACACCCATTAACAAGCATAGAAAAAATTATGGGTGCCCGCCAGAGCAGTGTTTTCATGCCTGTAGTACAGGATGGCCCAACCCTTGGACTAAGGTAATTTCTTATGCAGAAATCTCCTAAGTACTACTCTCGCATGGATAGTACACCCTCTATTTCAGGCATTTTTGGATGCTGAAACCCTCATTCTTGTGTGGAATAGCTGCCGCGCAGAGCAGCTACTCAAGTTTCTGAGCAAGCATTCAACAAGCTGTACTCTACTACAATCCCAGTGACTAACCGAAATGACGATCACCAAAATGAGAATCGGTCAGAGCAGTTGCGCCACCCATAACTATAACCTTGGCAAATTCGCTACCACATATATCCGCCCGTAGCGGGAAAATGTTTGAGGGAGAGCTTTAGGCTGGGTTGTATACTGTTCTCAAGTTGTACCGCACCCGTGCAGCCCCTGTAGATAATCTTACGTAAACTGTAATCGGGGTAGGGAACGTATTGGTAGTAGGAGTGTTATAGAAGGTTGTTGAAGAACCCCTTAACACTCTTGTTCCTACTGCAGTAATTTGGTTGCCTGTCAGATTTGGATGCTGCACATAGATGCTTGCTCTTAATGCACCGCCAGAAACACTAAAGACATCTGTATAGGATGGGAAATTTGCTCCAGGCTGAACCCTGAACTTTACGACATCTACCCGATCTCCTGTACCAATAACCCCCTGAAAGCGAATATTCAAAGGAACAGTACTGGCTCTTAATGCACCGACAAACCTAGCTGTGCGAAACGTATTATCCAGATTACTCAAGCTTCTTGGCTGGACAGCCGTTCGATCTGAAGACCTACGACTGAACCGTGATAGGTTCGTTGTCTCTAAGTCACTGGGTCTTTGCAGACTCGCTGCAGATAAACCAGAAGGTGTTGAGAAACGAGATAAAGCACTTACCCTACCACCAAGTTCTTGCATATTTTCCTAGGGGCGTTTCATTAAAACAATGACAGCAGCATATTTGTAATTCATGAACCTTGTCAGTGAGAAATGGTGACAGATCACACAATTAATATGGCGTTGTATAGGGATGTATAAAGTCAATCAGGGCGGTTGCGGTTAAGCGATCGCAACAAAAAGCCCACCCCTTTCACGTGGATGGGCCCTGTGGATGAAGTGTGGATACCGCTGTGGAGCGGGTGAGGTGTGGATGCTGCTTGTGGAGCTCTGTGGATGGGCTCCACAAGCAGCATCCACAGGGCTCCACACTCTCCACACCCCTCCACACTCCACACCCTAGTCACCGCAAAAAAGCCTCTAACATCGGTATCGAAGCGCTTCCCCTTCACCCTCCACACATCCGATTCCCTCACTGGCTAATTGCTGAAAGAATCCTCGGATCTTCTCGGTTGAGATTTGGCTTGTCCGCAAAAGGTGAATACCAGAGCGCGCCTGTCTTGCCGTTATCCATTCACCCCGGCGATGGGCGAAGCAGGCGATCGCCCTCAGTTCTTTGGGCAGTCCTTCCAGCGCCGCAGTATCTGGATCACTAAACTTATCTCCTGGCTCATCGACCACAGAGCCAGGTTCCATCTCAGCAGGCATGGCTTCGTAAAGCCGCTCCAATATCTCAGCCGTTAGTTGAAATGGGTTCCCCTCTTCCACCTGCGGTTGGGGTTGGACAGGAGGTGCAGCAGGTACGGTCACGACCTGGGGTTCGCTCTCATCGATGGCGATCGCCATCGGGTAGTGCTGCTGCAATGTTGGAAGGTGAAGCCAATCGGGAAGGGTCATCGTGGTTTCGTTATGGCCTGGGCGAGTCATGCGAACAGCCGCAGATCGGGTTTGCTCCCCCCAGGATGTCTCCCCATACTGCCGCGTTAACTGGATGGCCGAGCTATCAATCAAGTCCTTCATCCCCTTGATATTGGAGAATCCTGCACTGACCGTGCGGGCATGGTTGATCAAGATGGGGGCAATGCCATGCTTATCGCTCTCACTCAACGCGGTTCTGACCAGTGACTGCCCCAACTCCTCATGCCCGTTGCTGTATTGGGTCAACTCATCAATCACCAAACTTTGGCGATCGCCTCCCAACCGCAAGTTCTCTACCAAGTCGCTGTAGAAGGCCTGAATCGCATCAAAGTCACTACCCGCTCCTACCACCACCCCGGCAAAAAGCTTCTGCCCATCGACGTGGGGAGTGACGACAATCATCGGCCAGCCCAGCAGGTAGGAGCGCAGGTAGGCGATCGCACTGGCCAAGCTTGATTTCCCAGTTTGCTGTGGTCCCGATACCACTAACAACTTACACATCAGCGCATACCGCAGGTCTGGACAGTCCGCCATCAACCGGTTCCATAACTGCCACTGCTGCCCTTTCCATTGGGCGGATACTGGAGGCGCAGCAATGGTGCCCACCGGTACGGCTGCAACCTCAACCGCTTGGAGCGTGGCAGCAGGCTGCACAGGCACATCCTCAACGGGAGGAAGTTGGGCCAGCACTCGGCGCTGCTGCTCATTCAGGTAGCGCTCAAGGCGTCCATTCTCAATGTCGTCAAAAGCCTTCTCACCCTGGCGTACCCGGTCAATCAGGTACCATCCACCCAGCAACCCGACCGCGATCGCCAGGGGAGCAGAGGCCAGCACCGATAGACAGTAGCCAGCACCCGCTAGTGTCGCGACCAGGGGCACCATTAACCCACCGTGGTACTCCTGCAAGACGCGATCGCCTGCCTGCTGCACCAGTGCGGCACGGGGGTCAATGTTGGAATCTGCGATCTGCTGAATAGCTTTGATGTCACTGAAGTTCATGGGATGTCTCCTAGGGTGTTGTGAAGGGACAAAAAAGGGGCACGGGCGATCGCCTCAATGCCCCGTACAAAAGGTTTTTACTTGCTTTCAGATGGCTTCTGAGTCGTGGCCTGCCCGTTGCCGTTGCGCTGATACGCTTCCCATGCGGCAGACTCCGCGGAGTCTAGGCCAAATCGCTTGAAGATGCTGTCGATCGCTTCTTTCAGGGTGACGGTGCTCTGAGCCGGTGGCACATCCTCAGGTTTGGGCGGTTGCTCGGGTTCGTCCTTGGGTGCCGCTGATTTCGTCGGTTCCTTTGGCTTGCTAGAGGTCGAAGGTTTGCCGCTCCCAGTCGTGGGCTGAGTCTCGGGTTTGAAGATCACCTTTCCACCCTCCGCCAGCAGCCACAGAAACACGGTCACCTGAACCGTGGATAGGCAGATAACCAACCAGAGCAACTCACCCCAGTTAATCGTTAGCCCCGTAAAGCTCACCTCAAACGGCTTGAAGTAGCGCAGCAGGATCGCCAGGTCGGTGCAGAACGCTCCATAGCACAGCAGCATGACCCGACCAAGCCAGCGTTGCGGGTAAGCGTTGTATTGAGACTTCAGGCTTGCAACCAACGGGTTGTCTGACTTGCTCACCTCTAATCCACGGAACCGTTCAGCCGCTTTAATCAGCAAAGCCAGGGCACCGAGCGATCCTTTCACCAGCAGGGGCAGTGCTTCCAGCACTTGCAGCAAGGCCCACAGCACCAAGGCTACAAAGCCGATCAGGAGCTTGAAGAATCCTTCAGGCGCAAAAAAGGAGATCAAGATTTTGTAGTAGAGGCTGGCGTTCCAGGCACAGAAAACAATCACGGCGATCCGCGTCACCAACACCAGCATGAGAATTCCAAACGAGCCACTATTCCCTAAACCAGGATTCTTGAGCATGTTCGACATCGTTTAGCCCTCTGCTGGTGTAGTGGAATTGACCTGGGGAGCAACGATGCCCCGAGTGGTCGCCCGCTCGATCGCCTGCTTCACAACATCGGGAGAGGCATTGCCAGCAAACTGCGTGAGATTACCACCCTCACCCACCACAGCCGTTCCACCGATGCCATCGCACACCACCAGGCCCGGTTGTAGGGGCTGGGCATTGGTCCCACTCACAGCCACGGCATTGGGCACGATTTGAGCAAACCGCTCATTCTCATAGAGCAGCAGGCAATCTTGTTCGTAGCGGGCATTGGCGATCGCCCGTTCCTGCTCCATCAGTTCGTTGCTGCGTTGAAGATTAGCAACACGGGTCACTTCGCTTTGGCGTTGCTGGTAGCGCTCCCATTGGCGAGGCGCTTCCAGAGCCAGGGCACCGGCAGCGACGAGTACAACGGCAATGGGAACCAGTTGCTGGCCAAGGGGTTTATCAGGGTCTGGGTTTCGTAACATAGGTTTGTTCCTCTCTATTTGCGTGGAGTGGACAGGGGGCGATCGCCTCGGCCTGAGAAACTGGGCGTTCGCTCTCCTTGAGGATTTTCAGAAACATGACAATAGAGGCTGATAAGGGCGAATGCCCCCAGCAGCAGCATTACGAGCGCAGCGAGGGCACCGACGGTTCTGGCTCGGCGGGGTCGGCGGCAGATTGCTTTCCCAGCACAGACACACTCTGGTTAATGGCGCTGGCTTTAATGCCTTCGAACACCGCGTCAATTTCATGGATCGTCTGAACGGCTTTGAATGCAGCAAATTGCTGCACCAGGTGGGCTGCGTTCAGGACAGCATTCTGTCCGGTCTGCTGGTGCTGGTGTTTAGAGGTGGCGATCGCCTCCAGATCCCACTGCACCGAATGGGCATTGTGAGGCACCAGGCCAGGAATGCCATAGGTCATACCAGCCTGATGCAGGACAGTCCCATCTGAACCCGTCGGAGCATCAGCTGCTGGCCTGTAGAAGCGTTGAGCAATCTGAGCCTGCTCAGACTCTTTCAGCAAAGTGGCCTTTCCAGTCCCCTGGGCAGTGCCCATCTTGATTCCACTTTCCGCTTCGATGTCGGCCATCGCATTGCGAACCGCAGTATGCGAAACATTGAGCTTTTCAGCCAATTGGCGAATCGATAGATCTGGCATTGTGTAAACCTCTCTTTACAGTTGTTTCCAGTCACTTACCACCCCTAAAACCTTCCTAGATAAGGGCTTACAGCTCTTATGGGGTGGAAAAAGATTTCCAGGCACTTTCCGGAATAGTAGCATTTGATTGCAAATATGCAATCATAAAGTGCAGACGTATCGATCTACGTGTACAAGCGCTACTATCTAGGGAGCCTTTTTAGTGATGGAAACCTTGGCTAAGCGTGTCTTTGCCAGCGTCAGCGACCAACTGGCAGCAAAACTAGAGCAACGAGCTGAGTTTGAGGGGCGATCGCTCTCCAATCTCATCAGCTACCTATTGGAACGGGAAATGGAAGATTGGACCTTAGAAGCAGCCAAGGCTAAGAAGTGAGGCGATCGCATGAGCAAACGTGAACTCACGGAATTGCTGGCCCTCATCGATGAATGGGTCGAGCAACTCGAAGACTGGGAACTAGAGGGCAAGTGCCGCCAGTCTGGTCATGACTTTATGAGCTTCATGCAGGAACGCGGCGTCCGTATCAAAGACCTCGAAGCCATCATCGTGGCGGTCACTGGCTATCGGCCTAAAGACCTCTGCACGATTGACGACGCAGCCATGCTGCGGAGTGCGATCGCCAATTACGAGTACAGCACGACGGTGACTCGTGAAACGGAAGCCGATGTGAGCGATCGGGCTAGACACGCACTGAACGTCACCAAACAAATCTGGGGGTCTTAGCGATGAGCGCCTTAAAGACCCGATTCTGTGAAGCATTTGAAGTTGGAATGCGGCTGGAAAACGAATGGGCACAATGGTTCGACCCATCGCTACCGCAAACCCTCCCTGATGAGTATGAGTATTCGCCCGATGTGGCGATCGCCATGATTGATGCGGGTGAGACGTACTGGAGCCATCCCGGATGGATTCAAGACATTTGGCGCATTCTGGATGATTGGGCCAACGACGGCAAGCTCATTCGCCTACAGCTAACCGCCCAATGGCTGCTCCGCACCCTGCCTCATGACCCAATAGATGGGGATCTGGGCGATCGACTCTACTTACTCGCAACAGGTCAATTTTGTGAAGCATTTGAGGGTGAAGCCTGCCTCTGGCCCCATAACTCCAAGTTTTATCTGAAGACCTTGAACTGGAAAATGGCCGGGGTCGCCCAAGCCAAAGAACAGAGTCTGGTCAGAAGGTGAGGAATCTCATGAGAAAGGGTGAGATCAAAAGGTTTGAAGGGTATCGAGATCGAAGAGAGATCACGTATACTTCTCAGAAGCGAATTAACCACCCTTATCACACTAGGGGTAGTAGTTCGCAAGTTACAAGTTTGTTCGTTTCGATTCAGGAGAGCACATCATGTTCTAGCTCACTCCCTAGAAAGCCAAAAACTCCAACTGCTGCAAACAGTTGAAGTTTCAAAGGCTTTATTAATTTAGCTGCAACAGAAGACTAACCCAAGGTTTGGCGGCCGACAGTTAGTGCTTCAAAAAACGCTATGCCAATCTTAAAGGCGAGCAACGGATTTTTGCAACTTTTTTTCAGAATTTTGTACAAAATCCTTCCACTTCGCTTCCTGACAAGAACCTCCGACATAGCGTTCTGAACCCTTTTCCCACCTAACTTTTGGGATTCATTACCTATGTCAGAAGCTCCCTCTCCTCCGCGGTCTGAGCGATCGCCCTCTCTTTACATCGAAGAGAGCAATCCGTTTCTCGCTCTCTTCCCCCACCGCTTTGATTACATCTGGGCACGCGTCCCACTTCCCAACCATCCTGTTGAGTGGCAAACCGAAACCCGTCACCCCTTGAGCGATCGCATGATCGAGCAGGGCAACTGCCTCTATGGGGTTCGCTTCGGCAAAGAAACCCACTACGCCCTGCTCGACATCGACATCAACAGCACCTACCATCCCAAACGTGACCCTTTTGCCATCGGACGCATCCTAGAAAGCCTGGAAGAGTTAGGTATCACCCACAGCCTTATCCTCTCCAGCTCCTACAGCGGCGGCATCCACATCTACCTACCCTTTGCCCAGGCGCAAAAGTGCAGCTCTTTGGCTATGGCGATCGAAACCCTCGTCGAACTCAAAGGATTCAAGGTAGCATCTGGACAACTGGAAATCTTTCCAGACCCCAAACCTTACATCCCCAACAGCAAACCTCAGCTCTTCAACGGTCATCGCCTACCGCTGCAAAGCGGTTCCTACTTACTCAATGGGGACTGGGAACCGATCTACAGTTCGCAAGCAGAATTCGTACGACGCTGGAAGTTTTGCCAAGATCACAACGAGGTCACTCAAGCAGCGATCCAGCAACTTCTCAAAACCTATCGCCGTCGACAAGAAAGAGTCTCTGCCAAAGCAACCAAATTCCTCCATGATCTCCACACCGAAATTGAAAAGGGGTGGTTAGACCATGGGCAAACGAATCGACTCCTGGGTCGCATTGCTCTCCGCGAATACATTTTTGGTCACATTCTCGCTGGCGTTCCTCCGTTAGAAGGCGTCGACCTGGTGCAACAAATTGTCAAAGTAGCCACGGCCCTTCCTGGCTATGGAGAGTGGTGTCGCCACCAACATGAAATTCACAAACGGGCCGAGGAATGGGCACGCTCCATCGAAAGGAGCCGCTATTTCCATTACGGTTCCAAGAGCAGCACCCTCAGCACCCTGCAACCAGCAGATGCAGAAGAACAGTTGACGTGGAATGAGCAGCAGTCTCTCACAGCACGAGAAAAAATTCAGCAGGCGGTCGCCGACCTGATTAGCAAAGGGACTCTACCCGCCAGAACCACAGAGCGCTTTATCGCATTGACCCAGTATCACGTAAGTGGCAGCACCCTCTACCGCCACCGTGACTTGTGGCACCCAGCACACCTCCTGGAAGCCACCATTGAGCCTGTGGAAATCCCCCCCGTACTCCCCCAGCTTCTAGATAGCAACCGGGCGCAAGAAAAAAACAGCGCCCAGAGTGCTACAAGCTTATTGGCAAGAGATGAGTGTAATGACTTACAGAATAGGGCTTTCAGCAATTCAGTTAGTCTCAACCAAGAACCAGGGTGTAATTTTAGCCCTGAGCAATTGAGCATTTTTGAGCTGGTGCAAGGAGCCGCAAATCAGGAAGCGATCGAGAACCAACGGCGTATTCGCTTAGAGGGTCAACAGCAACGTCATATTGAACGGATGCAACGTTATCTAGATTCAGGAGACCCGATTTTAGTAGCAGAGGCGATCGCTTGGGCACAACTCAATCCAGGAGTGCTCACACTCCCTCCCTCAAGTCTTCCACCGAGTTTCTGTTGAGCGAATAGAACCGGAAAACCTGAGCACATGAGGATAAGCCCTTGTGCGTGAGATGGGGGCGATCGCCTCTTATCAGTTGGGTTTTTCAGGAAATTTGTGCAACCCTAAGCAAAGTCGCTTTGATGCTGCCTTCGGCATTACGTGGAGTGAGGATGAGCGAGATCAGCAGTTGAGTGCTCGCCTATCTGACCGCGACCTAGAAGCTATTGGAATGCTGTTGGCTGAGGACGATGACCTTCGACGCGAGAATATAAAGCTGCGATGGCAACTGGCAGAATTTGGGGCTGATCCGTATGCCCTGCCAGGAGATGAAGGAGGTGATAGTTAGCTGATCACCTTTTTATAGCAGATTGGAAAGCATTAGTTCGGACAGTTTTTCTGAAACCCTTGATTTTGCGTGCGCGAAGCGCACGCAAAATCAAGGGTTTCAGAAAAACTGTCCAGAGTATTGTGGAAAGGAGAAATGGAAAGATCCAAACCTAAATTTCTTAATAAAATCCTCAAAAACACTTACAGGAAGATGCTGCAAGAAAATAGTACATAGAAAATCTCTTTTTCCAACAACGAGCAAAAGAAAAGGAGATATCAAACAAAGTTTCTTCTAACGCGATTGTCAAAAACGTTAATCGAAAACGATTAACGTTTTTGACAATTACGTTAATCGAAAACGATTAACGAAAAAGGATTTGAGCGCTAAAAAAAAGTTGCAACAGTGCTAGAATTTCAGTAGTCAAAGGAGGGTTTAGTGCGGAAGCAGGAGCAGATCAACCTCGGTCGATACCAAGCACGCTCAACAGAGCGTCTTATTCGATTTGGAATCGCAATTCGAGAAAGCGAGTTTGTCCTAATTGACAAACTCGCGAGAGAAACAGGAGATAGCAGAAACGCTTTTATCTCAAACGTAATTCGCCGAGGGCTCTCGGATCTAAAGCAAGAGGGTAGAAGATAGAAAATGGCTTTTGAGGCACTTGCAAGCAGTTATTGCAATCAGCTCTTGAGGGGCAGTAGCAAATTTTTTATTTCTAAAGAGGGCCAAAAGGCTTAGGCCAAACAACAAAATCAAAACCTCTGACAGGGTGCAACCTATCAGAGGTTTAAAGAACGGAACATTTAGTTTCATCCGAATCAACCAGCCTTGCGTAAGCTCTCGCCCTGGAAAAGTTTGAGCTTGCGACAGAAATGGCTGGACTAGTACCCTAACAGGAGGATACTCTTGTCCATTTTAAACGATTTTTGCACTTCGCGACAACAAGAAATCCCTTATTCCAATTGGGAAAACTGCCATTCACTAGAGAGCTCAGCTAACTCAGCTTACGCATATCAATACAAGCCTAACTTATCCCAAAAAGAGGCTCAAATAGGGTTAAGAGTTCCCTACGCGTATGAACGATCGCTAGCCGTTGATCTACTGCTGTGGATCGAGGATCAGTCTTTTCAGGAATTGAGCTGGGGGTTTTACGAGCGTGGGGGTTTGGTACGATGACCCTCATATCTGGTTGGATTCGATTCAACAAGCCTTCTAGCCTTTGCCCTGTTTGTGGCGACCATCGCAATGAATGCCGACAGAGCGGGCAGACGGAGAAAATCTTTTGCCGTGGTAAAGCCGATAATCCAAGGTTTAAGTTCCTGGGTGAGGATAAGAACGGCTTCGGAATATTCACTGACCGTGCGATCGCAGATTCCCAAACGGAAACAGATCGGGCGGAATGGTTACGACGGCGGCAGGCAGAGCGGACGTTGCATCAGGAAGCGGAGCGGCGGCGGGCGGCGGCATCAATGCCCGTTTCTAACCGTCACCACCATTTCAGCCGGTTGCTGGAGGTGCTACCACCACTGACCCCAGCAGACATCAAAGATCTCACCAGTCGAGACTTCAGCCTTACTGATATTGAGCGGATCGGGTTCCGTTCAGTGGTGAAGGGGCAACGACTTCCAGAGCAGTTCCCATCTAATCTGCCTGGAGTTGCCCGCGACGGGCGATCGCTGCTCATAGATGCCGATGGCTATATTTACCCCATTCGCAATGCTAACGGCCAAATTTGGGCCATGCAGCTACGAGTACGAGGGGAAACGAAGAGCAAGTATCGCTGGTTATCCGTCGAGGGTAACTATCGCTTACCTAACGGTGAGATTCCCCTTGCCCACATCACCCCAGAATCCATCACTCGCAGTTGGCAGGGATTTTCTGAAGGCACTGGCCCCAAACCTCACCTTGCAGCTAAACGGTTAGGGTGCCCGGTCATTGGTGCTGCTGGTGGTCAGTTTGCGGGCAGCCAGTCTCAGGTAAAGGCAGCACTGGAAAGCGGGCGGATCCCTGTCCTGTTACCCGATGGGGGGGCGATCGCTAACCCTCACGTCATGCAGCAGTATGAAAAGCTTGCAGCTATGGTGCCAAGACTTCAGGTGCTCTGGTGGGGGCAGCGGAGCAAGGGCCAGGACATTGACGAAGTATCGGATGAGGTGCTGGCATCAGCACGGCTCATCACCTGGGAAGAATTTCGGGAAATGTCGCCAGCAGCCAATCGGCAACAGCAGTTGGCTGAACAGTTTCGTAGAAAGCAAAACCTGGAACTGATCGAACGGTGTTTTAAGCATTCCCTTGGGCAGCGCAATACCGCACCCAAAGGATTCAGTCGCCAATCTTCTCAGACCGAGGCACAGGCCACAGTAGATCCGGCAGCGGGGGCAATAGCACTATATGACCGTCGCAATGATGGGCGGCTGGAGATGCATGTTACGCCTTCCACCGTACCGACTATTAAGGAGTGGATCGACAGGGGTAGACCAACCCTAGTGGTTCAACCGGACGATCGGATGTTGGTGTGTTTAGAACTTATTAAGCATGAGTTTCCCTATGTCCTCATCTGCGATGTCGTCGGCGGTGGCAAATCTAGAACCGCTGGAGAGTTCTTCGAGAATTGGGAAGTCATGCAGTCCATGCTGGCTGCTATGGACGATAACAAAACAGAGGAAACTCCAATCTGGAAAGGGGTTTATGCCTCAGATGACTACCGCAGACCTTCTCATGAATGGCTAGAAGCTCTCCCTCAGGCGGTATCCGGAGCAGGCGAAATGCTGGATACCACCAAAACTACTCCATTAGGAAATCCATACAAGCGGCGCGCGATGCCTGGAGAAACTCCCGATATTCCGGGTCTGTGCATCCATGAAGATGCTTATCAAATACTCAATGCTCAAGGATTCACCATGGGCAGGGGCAATGATTCACCATTCTGTGAGAACTGCACACAGTTTCAAGGCGGCAACTGCCCTTATCTGGTAGCGCTTACTGAGCAACAGAGTGAGCCTGTCCTGCGCACCCACATTTCTAAAATCTCAGTGAATGAGGGAGAAAATGTTATCGGATTCATTGATGAAGCAGGGCGGGCGATAGAAGGAGATGTGACCCGAGAATCTCCCATCTCTGCGATTGAGAAGGAAGCAGGTGAGCTCCTCAAGACTGACCCTATCTTTTACTCCCAGGTATCCTCAGTATTGAAAGCCATTAAGCATGGCCTCCAGTATGCCATCGAGGAACAAGGGCGATATGGTCTCACCCATGCCCAGTTAATGGAATATCTACCCGATCGCCAAGCGATTCAAGCACTGATCCTGGAGCAGTTTTGGACGGGGAATGAGGCCCCCGATATATGGGAGATTCCCACGATCAACCAGATTGCAGGACGGCTTCAGCACGCCATCAGACGAGATATTGAAGCACAGTTACAGGACGCTCCTGAGCCAGAACAACGCAAGGAACTTGTAAAGAAGTGCCTCACCATTGGCGTACTTCCTCGACTCCTCAAGGTCATGGATGGACGTGGACGGGTGGATGTCAGTATCACCGGCAAGAAGATTCGCTTCCGTTACCGCGATCGCCGTCACGGTCGCACCTTGGCCAAGTTGAAGACAGCTTTCTTGATGGATGCCACCCCAGATCGGCGGGAGTTGGCTCGTAAGATGGGCATTGATGAAGGCGACATCGTCAGCCTCACCTCACCGAAGCCCTCATTCCATAACCTCACCTTCAAAGTCGTGAAGGGTTTTGGTCGGGCAGGACAGAACCGTGAGCATTACCAGAATGGGGTTGTCACTGAAAGCCCATACAGCACCATGCAACGGATCCTGGCGCTGGTCGAACATGTCGCTCATGAGGCGATCGCGACCAATCCCGATATTCAGATCGGTTTGCTGGACCTAAAATCCTACATCGACCGTTATGCAACCAGAGCCATAGGACAGAAGGCACGCGCATTCCTTACTGGGTATCACTTCCACGATGGACGAAACACAAATCGGTTTAAGGAATGCAGCCTACTGTTTTCTGTTGGTACCCCTGTCCAAAACATTGGGGATCTGCTGTCTCAGTGGCACCTGAGAACAGGGCAGTCCTACACCGCAGAAACGGCACCTCTTAAATTTTGGGCATCGGTGAACCGCATGGTCACGACTGAAATCCTACAGGGAGGTGGGCGTAGTAGGGCGCAGCATCGCTCCGATGAACAAATCACCCACTATATCCTGAGTGACCTCTCACAGGGACAAATTGAAACCATCCAGGAGTATTTTCCTGGGTGCGTCGTGGAAGTGGTAGATGCCTATGACATTTGCCCCCAGGCGGCTCCCAAAGGTGAGCAAAAACAGCGAGGGGTATGGGAGGCGATCGCATCAGCTATCAAGGCAGGTGAGCGGCCTACTCAAAAAGCAATCGCATCGCAAGTAGGCGTAAACAGCACGAGAGTTAGTCAAATCGTAGGTCCCCTAGTAAAAGAGCTGAATTTAGGCGATTTCAGGCACCTCACAAAAAGTTTAGTTTGGTTATATAAGGCTTTAAATAACCAAACTAAACTTTCAGACCTTACCCCTGATCAAGTCACAATGGCTTACGTAGTTTTTCCTGAATTGGTGAAAGACCTGGATGCTGGTACTGAATTGGAAGAGGCACTTGAAACCTTTGCTGAAGTTGCTGAAATACTTGGATACCAAAGTCTTAAAGCAGTTTTCAGAGATAGCGCAATGCTCTCGGCGGTTCCTGCTACAGTCCTGGCAAAGCTGATTGGCTATCTTTCCAGTTACCTTCCTCAACCCTTCCTTCAATCTCTAGAATCTCAAGGGAAAGAGCTAATGGAGGCGATCGCATGATGTGGCCTCCCCTAGAAGCGGGCGATCGCACCCTCACGCCTTTGGGTATTGGCACCGTTGAACGAATTCCCTGGCCAGGTGAAGCGGTAGTGCGTGGTGATGACTGGCGATTCTATGGCACCTTTTCCCTAGAACAACTCACGCCATTAGTGGGAGGTACGATCGCAGCATGAGTCCTTAAACCCTTCCTTAGAACCAAGCCCCTAGGATCGAAACGGCCTGGGAAGAGCACAATTATTGTGCTCTTCCCCATGACTGGAAAGTTCCTTCTACGTAATCACAAAGACGAAATTCAATTATCTCTAGTTTTAGATACAACTGGAGCCAAGCGATGGGGAAATAAGATTCAGGCGATCTGGTGGCGGTACAGCAAGCGGTGCATTTAGTTCTAGACCGCTTGTGGCGAGACAGCACAATTATTGTGCTGGTATAAGGCTTTTTCTAATTGGGTTGGTTGAGGTATGGCTATAAGGCAAGTGTAGGCATTGGGATCAATTTGGCTTCCATTGATCAGTCATGTTATGTAGTAAACCCCTTGCAGGCTAGTTAGTTTGAAGGATCATTGATCAGTTGCATTGATCCGTTTCTTCGGCATTGATCAGTAAAGGAGGCAGAATGGCTAGAAAACCCAAGTTGGATGAATTCACTATTGGCCGTATGCGACAGGCATATTTGGCCAATCTAGGCCTTAAGAAAACGGCTCTTAGAGTCGAGATTTCCAAAAAATTTCAGTGCAGCATTCCTACGGTAATTCGTTATGCCAATGAGGGGGGATGGGAAGAACTCCGGCAGGCAGCGATCGCATCTCGCGATAAAGAAACGGTCTCTCATTCTGTCGCGTCTCCGCCTCCACCTCGTTATGGGGTCATAGTGGCCGGGCAGGGGATAGACGTAGAAGCTTTGTTAATACAGGGGATAGAAAACCTGTTTACCGATGGCATGGCGAGTCCGATTAAATCCCGAGAAGCTGCGCTCGCCGCAGCTTTAAAACTCATTCAGGAATACCGGCGATATCATCCACTTACCATTGATGAGGTCATTGATGCTGCCCTGTCTATCCCCGGGTTCAGTCCAACTGCTTTTGCTCAACGTCTCAAGGAGCGGATTGATCAATGTCGTCAGAGCGATCGCTTTCGCTAGAAACACTAACTAACGCTTATCTGATATGGGTTAAGTGCGTTCAGCCCGATTATGGGAGCAATTGTTGGTTGCATTTGCGACTGCTTCAGTAATGCCAGCTTAATCTGGATTGGTAGCGACCGAGGAGTGGAACAGAACCCAATAATTGGGCTATGCCCGTTTGAGTGGGTCGCTACTAGGAGTGGGAGAGAGCCCAATAATTGGGCTAGCCCTCGTCTCCCAGAGCATAGAGAATTTTCAATGATTTTGAGCCGTTCCTGCTGATCAGTTCCCCTGATCAGTCTGATCACCTACCTCAAATCCTTTCAGCTCAAGGCTTTAGACGAAAGCTGATCAGAAGAGGCTGATCAGTTTTTGCTGATCAGCCTCTTCTGATCAGCTTTTTGTGCTCAGAAATCGCCCCTGCACAAGGAAACTCTAGAAAAAGGACCACGTTTTGCTAAAAAAACTAGGACAACAAAGGTAGCTGAATCGGGTATCAAAAGCCCGTGAACGCGTTAGCTATTTTCTCTTTGGCTTACGAATACGAAATTGCGCCCTTCAAGGGCATAGTCCAGTTAATTTTACTATCCTAGAAAACAAATTGTGGCCCCTCCCGCTATAAGCGAGTTGCATAGGCGATCGCGTTTCTCTAGAAACAGTAAATAAGGCTTATCCAATATAGGTAAAGTGCGTTTAGCCCAATGATTGAAGCGACCGTTCCCGCTATAACCGAGTTGCATAGGCGATCGCGTTTCTCCAGAAACAGTAAATAACGCTTATCCGATATAGGTAAAGTGCGTTTAGCCCAATGATTGAAGCAACCGTTCCCGCTATAAGCGAGTTGCATAGGCGATCGCGTTTCTCTAGAAACAGTAAATAACGCTTATCCAATATAGGTAAAGTGCGTTTAGCCCAATGGTTGGGGCGACCATCTGTTGTGCCGCCTTCCCTTTGCTGAGCCGCGATCGCCCACTATCCCAAAATCGACACAGAAACCTCACTCCCAGCAAAACGAACCTGACTCAACCTCAGTTCCACCTCACGGGCTTTCAGCAGTTTGAATACCTGGAGCGTTACTTCCGTCTCACAATGGATGGTTACAGTGAAGTGGCGGGCACACGAACATTGTGGGTAAGACACCCTCACTTGCATGATCCGTACGGTTCCATACCGTCGAGATGTCTCAGCTTTTATGTTTCTAGTCAGCCTCTTCCCGTACCTGCTCTGGCCGTGGGGGTACTACTTACAGGGGACGATCGCCTCAACAAAAAACTGTAGTTTACGAGCTCAACGCTTCCTTTCCCATCAATTTTCTGATTCTAGGTTGCATCGGGAAAACGGATCGCTCCACTTGCGCGTACAAGATTTTAGTGGTGTAACGGTACTTTTAGGTAGAGCCAGAGGAAATGAGGCGATCTCCAGGGTAAGGAACACAGCGTTATTACATGCCACCGAACCTATGCCCAATAAACCATGTAGTTAAGACTGGTAGAGGATAGCTGCCTGTACCCCTTAGCAATGAAAGCTTGGCTTGATGTTATTCTATCCATGGGTAGTGCATGTTCCATGTGATAACTACTTTACATAAACCAAAGCCAAGGATGGTTGATGAATAGCTGCTCCGCGCGGCAACTACTCCACGAAAAAGTGGGGATTTTAGCTCCTAAAAGAGTAGGAAAATGGTAGTTGTACTACTGATCTTTGAGTAGTACACAGTCCAAAAACAGTCCAAGCTTGTACTACTACTAGGTCTCGGGCGCATAAGATACTGTGAGAAGCTGAAATCTTAATATGCAGGCGACTCATTCATACGTATCCTGTCGCGACTCTATGCTGATGCGTTCTTTTATCGTCTAGTCACCTCTCCTTCGCTCAATCTCTGGCTCAGCAAACGGGAAACCTAAAGCAGATGCTTTTGAGATAATTCTGTCGCCGTCTTTTGATAGTGCGTCTTGTCGCGTACTCCCACAAGATCCTCACAACCCTACGTCTAAAATTACTGCATTTCGATCAAAGACAAGCTATGAATCGCGGTCGCACAACTTCCGTGAAAACCTCAGTATTTTAGTTTTCTATCAAATATATGCGAGTTTTTTTAGGTAAAATCATGGTTATTTCTTTATCAAAACCTTCGCTTTTGAGTAAGGTTATCTCCTATCTTTAAGTAAGAATAAAGAATGAGAAAAAGAAACTATAAAGCTACACAAATAGATCTCAAAAAACCTTTGTATTAGATATCTTGATAAAGGGCTTGCTCAAAGCTTAATTTTCTTGTAAAACAATTAATTCCAGCTTTTCCACTACAAAAATAAGTGTCTGCACCTCTATTGGTAGCTACAAATGAAGGTATAAAGCCAGAGTTTTGGCATCCTTATCCATGGGTTTTAAAGCAAGACTAGATTTAACCTTTAGGACTAAGACCATCTTGATTAATAGGATGATCCAGCTTCAATTTTCTTGAAAGGAGAGGCTTTATAAAAGATTAGATTATTTCTGAATCTGGCTAATTCATTTTTGCAGTAGAGATATTCTCTGAGGTTTGGGAACACTGTTTAAGAAAAGACAATCATTATTGGCGATTGCATATAACCTCTCCAGTAAATAACTTTAGAACTCAGCGATCGCCTCTTTCTCTGTTCTTACAATTCTCTATTCCTTTCACCACGGAACCGTCGTCAACGGAACTCCATGTTAAAAAAACGCTTGCTTTGCGTCACAGGGTTGCCTCGTGCGGGCTCTACATTGTTATGTCAACTGTTGTCTCACCACCCAGATCTCTACTGTGTTGGGCACAGTTCCCCTTTATGTCAAACTTTGGTAGGGCTACGACATCAGCTTAGTGATAATGACTTTTTGAGATCGCAACTTGATGTCGATTTTGACCTTACCTATGGACGGTTAAACAACGCATTTACAGGGTTTGTAGATGGGTGGTTCGCTGAAACCGATAAATCCTGGGTCGTGGATAAGAATCGCGGCTGGCTGCACCACATTGAAACTCTACACGCCCTCGATCCAAGTGTACGGATGCTGGTCTGTGTGCGGGAGCTAGGGCAAGTTTACGGCTCTATCGAAGCGCAGCATCAGAAAACAATTCTGCTCGATTTTCCCGACCATCTAGCGAATCTATCACGCTATGAGCGGGCGGATAATCTTTTTGGCACCCAGGGCGTGATTGGTGCGCCGTTACGCTCCATTGAAGCCCTGCAAGACATCGATACTCAGTTGCAACAACACCTTTATTACATTGTGTTTGAGCATCTGATGCAGGAACCGGTTGCGGTGATGCAAGGCGTCACTGACTGGTTGCAGTTGTCCCTTGCTGAGTTTGACCCCCAAAACCTGGCAGTAACGCCTCACGAAAGCGATAGTTACTACCGCTTTAAGTACCCCCATAAGCGGCGATCGCGCATTCAACCCCCCACGCCTCACGTGCTTCCCTCCCGCATTCAAGCCCAAATTCAACAACAGTTCCCCTGGTTCTATCAAACCTTTTACCCTGGTCTTCTGCCCCAGACGAACCCAGCATGATTCGCCCTGCTACCGCCGCGACCATGTTTTTGACAGGCCAGTCAGCCGTTTGTGGATCTCTACGACTACGGCTTGACGGTCAACAATTTTTGGGCAAATCAGCGTCTTGCCTTCTATCCCAGCGCTTGCCGGGGCACAACATTACCTTCTAACTTTCCCTCGCTATTTCAAGCCGATGTTGTACATGCCTATCAATCGGGCAGCCGGATTTTGCAGACCGTTTAGGTCAAAGTTTGACCCCAGGTTCATAGCTTCTATTCATTCGATGGCCTCAGGCCAGGAGAAATACAGAGTATGGCGAATTTCAGCGTAAGTAATTTTGCAGAGTTAGAAGCAGCTATCAATGCTTCTAATACAAACGGTGAAGCAGACACCGTTACCGTTACTAGTAATATCACCCTAACAAACCTCCTGCCTCTTATTGAGGAAGCCCACAGCCTGACGATAAATGGTGGCGGATTCACCATCAGCGGTGATGCCAATGGCGATGGCATCAGCAATGTGGGAGATGTCCGCATCTTCTTCATCAAGAGCGGCAGTGTCACCATTAGCGACCTCACCTTAACCAATGGTCACGCTCAAGGGGGCGATGGTTCTGGTGGTGGCGCAGGTATGGGCGGTGCTCTATTTATTTACGATGGAACCGTGACCGTTACAGGGAGTGCCTTTACCAATAACCAGGCGATCGGAGGTAATGGCTTAAGCAATGGCCCAAGCGGTAATGGCCTAGGTGGTGGACGCGCTGACTTCATTCCTCTAACTGCTGCAAACAATGGTGGAAATGGGGGTTCTAGTTCCACTCTTGATTCCAGATCAAGGGGGCTAGTAGGTGCTGGAGGCACAGCAGGTGCTAATGGCGGTAACTCAGGTACGGTTGGCAGAGGCTACGGCAACGGCTACTACGGCGGCGGCGGCGGCGGCGGTGGCGGCACCGGTGGCACCGGCGGTACTGGAGGCACCGGCGACTTTGGCTTTGGCGGCAATGGCGGCTATGGTGGCTTCGGCAGCGGTGGCGGTGGCGGTGGCGGCGGCTACCGAGGCGGTACTGGCGGCAATGGTGGCTTCGGCGGCGGCGGCGGCGGCGGCGGCGACTCTAGAACCTTCTACTATCAGTTCAGGGCGAGCGGCGGCACCGGCGGCTATGGTGGCGGCAGTGGTGGCCTCAGCGACAACGGCTACCACGGCGGCGGCGGCGGCGGCAGCGGCGGGTCAGGGATGGGTGGTGCTATCTTCGTCCGCAGCGGCTCGTTGTCTCTGACAAACAGTAGCTTCACGGGTAACAGCACTACAGGCGGGACAGGAAGGAGTAATGGTCAGGGATTGGGTGGTGCCATCTTCGCCATGAAGTCCACAACAAACCCCAATGGCAACAACCAGGGAATGCCCACCACGCTACCAACGGTGACACTCAGCGCTGTGACGTTCAGCAGTAACAATGCAGCGACTAACAGTGACTCCGCTCCCACCCCTGATACCATTACCTCCGGCACTGGCCTCGACACCGAAGATCTCTTCGGTAATCAAATTTCCCGTATCACTGCCCCGCCAGCTCCGACCGTTGAGTTTTCTTCCGGCACCTTCAGCAGTAACGAAGCAGTAGGTACCAGTAATGTTGTCACCCTCACCCGCAACACCACAACGGGCGTTTCAGTAGTGGAGGTGAGCCTTACAGGAGGTTCAGCCACATCCGGGGGCGATTTCACCGCAACGGGCTTCCCGCTGACGGTCACTTTCCAGGATGGAGAAGCCAGCAAAACCATTGCCGTTCCTATTCTGGATGACAACCGGATTGAGGGGGATGAAGTTATTAGCTTCAGCGTCACCCCTGTCAGCAATGCCACAATTGGTAACCAGTCGAATGCCAATCTCACTATCATCGACAATGATGCTGCGGGTTTCACTCTCAGCAAGACCACCGCAACAGTTAGTGAATTGGGTACAACAGACACCTTTACCGTGGTGTTAGATAGTCAGCCGACCTCCAATGTGGTTTTGAGTGTTGCTGGTAGCGATGCAGGCGAAGCCACAGCTGCACCCACCACTCTCACCTTCACGCCAGACAATTGGAATACGGCTCAAACAGTGACGGTAACAGGAGTTAACGATGACCTAGCAGATAATAACCAGAGCAGTACGGTCACCGTTAGCGTGGTAGATGCCGAGAGTGACAATGCTTTTGATGGGTTAGTAAACCAGAGCGTGGCGGTCACCACAACAGATAATGATGTGCCCGGATTTACCTTTAGCATAGCTAGTGTCACCACCCCTGAAGCGGGCGGTACAGCCACCTTCACGGTCGTACTCAACACGGTACCGACAGGCACCGTTACTCTGCCGTTGTCCGTTTCCGATACGAACGCTGCCTCACTGGATCAACCTACGTTGACGTTTACTGAGCAGAACTGGAACCAGCCTCAGACTGTAACCGTAACCGGCATCAACAACAATGTTCGAGAGGGCGATCGCACCCTCAGCATTGTCACGGGCGATCCCACCAGTACGGACAGTGCCTACAATGGAGCCGCTGCCAATCCTGGAGATATTGCCGTCACCGTCACCGATGATGATACGGCTGGTTTTACCCTCAGTAAGACCACAGCTACAGTGAATGAGTCAGGCACAACAAGCACCTTCACTGTGGTGTTGAATAGCCAGCCCACTTCTGATGTCGTGCTACAGGTCTTAAGTAGCGACTCCAGTGAAGCGGCGGCGACACCCACCACTCTCACCTTTACGGCAGCCAACTGGAATCAACCCCAGGACGTTACGGTTAGCGGAGTGGATGACCTCATCGTGGATGGGAATCAAACCAGTACCATCACCCTGAGCGTGCTTGCCGATCAAAGTGATGATGCCTTCGATAGTTTGAGCAGTCAAACCCTCTCTGTAACCACGACCGACAACGATACTGTTACACCCCCCGTTGGCCCGACTCCCTTGGCCGATCGCCTGAGCGGAACCGCAGGAAATGATGTGATTCGCGCCCTTGCCGGTGATGATTGGGTGCAAGGTCTTGGGGGTAATGATACCCTCTTCGGTGGGCTAGATGATGATACCCTCCTCGGTGGTATCGGAAGCGATCGCCTAGAGGGTGATGCCGGTAACGATCGCCTGGATGGTGGAGCCGACAACGACAGCCTCTTGGGTGGCACTGGCAATGACAACCTGTTCGGCGGCACCGGAAGTGATGTGTTGAATGGCAATGCCGGTAACGATCGCCTGGATGGTGGAACTGGGAACGATCGCCTTTTCGGTGGGGCTGGCAATGACAACCTATTCGGTAGAGCAGGGAATGACTACTTACAAGGGAACGGGGATAGCGATCGCCTGGATGGCGGAGATGGTAACGATACCCTCTTCGGAGGTGCTGGAAACGATACCTTGTTAGGTGGCATCGGCAACGATAGCCTCTTTGGGCAGGTCGGCAACGATACGTTGCTGGGTGGTGCCGGAGACGATGTACTCACTGGTGGGCTTGGCCTTGATGTCCTGGTCACAGGAACAGGACGCGACCGCATTGCCCTGAACCCACGGGAGGGCTTCGACCGGGTGCGTGACTTTGCCAATGGGTTTGACCGCATTGTGTTAGGTGGGGCTCTCACCTTCGGGCAACTGTCCATAGGGCAGCAACAGAATGGTGTGTTGATTTCCCGTGGCACCGAACGGCTGATGTTGCTGGAAAACGTGAACGTCGGACAAATCACTCGGGCAGATTTCGTCTGAGTCCTGTCTAACCGTTAAAGCTTGCTTCAGTGAAGGTCATTCTTATCTTTAATTAAGGTGGCCTTCACGGAAATTAAGCATCGACGGCCTTGACGACCGAGTTTTCCCTTATACAAAAGGTGTTTCTCTCGTCCACCATTAACCAATCACAACTTCTATAAGATTTAGATAGAGATAACATCACAGTAGGCTACCTCTCAGTCTTTTTCTTGCCTACATACGAATGTATGAGACAGGCTGGTTTGCCACGAGTAGTTGTGGGTAGCGCAACTATATCTTGCTGAAATAAGGTTGGAGCATGTAGCAGTACCCTACCTCAGGAACTAACGATAGTAGGTGAAGAGTTGACAATTGACTACGTCCTCTCATCACACGACAAGCGCAATAGAGCCTCTGGATCAACCATCAAGCTGAGCTTCCACACAACAATCGCCCCGTCTCTTTTCTTCACCTAAGTTTTTCCTTCTGACGACATTTGTATCGGAAATGGTCAGAAATCGGTTAGAACTTGAGCTAGATACCCTGAGCGAAGGGCCGAATGGTGATCAAGAAGACCGAACTCTATAGCTCCCTGTGGGCGAGCTGCGATAAACTGCACGGCGGTATGGATGTCCCTCAGTACAAGGATTATGGCCGACGCTGCTATTCATGAAGTATGTCTTCGACAAGTGTGCCGGGATCCCTATGCCCTGCTCTCGGTGCTGGAGTGTGGCTCGTTTCGGGACAAGTTGCAGGTTGACCTGGATGCCATTAGCTAGAAACTTGAGGCGTCAATGGAGGAGCATAGTAGCGTGGAGCGCTATGCAGAGCCGTTGCTGCAGTTGCTGCAGTTGCTGCAGGAGGTAGAGACGTTGTCGAACAAGATGGAGGAGCATTTGAAAAGATGAGGTTGGTATGGAATTAGAACCCATCGACGGTTATCAAAGATTGCTAGGCCAGATTGCGGAGGCGTACACCCGGGGCCGTGCTCAAGCGTTACGGGCGGTGAATACGCAACTGATCGAAACCTATTGGCTGATTGGCCAATACATTGTGGAGTTTGAGCAGGAGGGCAAGGCCAAATCTACCTATGGTCAGCAATTGCTGAAGAATCTAAGCCAGGACTTGAAACGCCAGTTGGGAAAGGGTTTTAGCCGGAGCAACCTGGTTTATATGCGATTGCTTTACCAGCATTATCCAATTGGTCAGAAGCCTTCTCACCAATTGAGTTGGTCGCATTATGTTGAACTCCTGAAGATTGATGATGATCTAGAGCGGAGTTTCTATGAGAAGCAGGCCATTGCTGAACGCTGGTCAGTTCCGGAGCTGAAGCGCCAAAAGGAAACTGCACTGTTTCTAAGGCTGGCGGCAGGTAAGGATAAGGCAGGGATTATGAAGCTGGCGCAGCGGGGGCAATTGGTAGAGCAGCCCAGCGATCTCCTGCGCGATCCCTATGTGTTTGAGTTTCTCAAGATCCCAGAATCTCATTTGCCATCAGAGGCTCAGCTAGAGTCATTGCTGTATGACCATTTACAGCAGTTTTTGCTGGAGTTGGGCAAGGGCTTTACGTTTGTTGGGCGGCAGTATCGCATCACCATCAACAACACCCATTACAGAGTGGATTTGGTGTTTTATCACCGGATTTTGCGGTGTTTTGTGTTGCTGGATCTCAAAATTAATGAGGTGCAGCATCACGATATTGGGCAGATGAATCTGTATATGGGCTATTTTGCCAATGAGGAAAACGTCGAAGGTGATAACCCACCGATTGGAATTATCTTGACCCGAAACAAAGATGAACTATTGGTGGAATACGCCACGTACCAAATGAATAGCCAGCTTTTTGTGCAGAAGTATCAGCTTTATTTGCCGAATGAAGAAGAACTACGGCGAGAGCTAACCCAAATTTGGCAAATGGAGGAGGGACATGAATAATGACCAATTACTAATTAGTAGTTATCAGCTGCCAGAAGGGTTTATAGAGACACTTTCGGGAAAATAGCTCAAATGAGCTATTTTCCCGAAAGTGCCTCTCAGCTCTATTCAGACAAACGCTCAACCATTTTTAGAAAGGCAGGAAGTTGTTTTAGCAGCTTCTCCTCTTGGATCGTCAAATCCCTCCCCTCTGTTCCTTGCTGCCACTTCTCTAAAGCTTTGTATGCCTGTTTTAGATGACGTTTTTGGGAAAATAGCTCATTTGAGCTATTTTCTGACTTAGGTGTCTGAGGCTCCTCTTGAAGGTACCTTTTTAAGGTACTCATGCTCTTGCCTACAATCACTTCTAATGCTGGAAGTAAAGGCTTTTCACCCTTGGATGGCCGTCCCTTGCGATCGATATATCCTGCTGCCTTAAGCCGTTCGGCCAGAGCTTTGACCTCAGCAACTGTATAATCCCTCCGCTGCTCATTCTCAGCAACCTCAACCTGCAAAGCTAAGTCCGGTGCAACTTCGGCATCAAAAGGCATCACCCGTACCGGGATGCGATCGCCTTCAAAATTCTGAGTGTAAGCATCGGGGTTCGCTTCTTTAAGGTAACGGATGGCTGCGAGCCGATGCCCCCCTGCCAACAGTCGCCCCTTCTCATCAACGGCCAGTGGTTCAATCAATCCGATGACAGCAATGGACTCTGCCAGGGATTGAACATGTTCAGAACTTAATAGTCGAGTGCTAACAGTCCTCTCCATAATCTGGTCAAGCGCTATTGATGACTCTCGGATGGCCAATTGCTCAGCAGCAGGCTCTTGGTCGTCAAGCTGTCGAGCTTTTCGGATCAGAGAACCATACTTGCCCTTCTGATCATTCATGACCCAGCACCTCTAGAATTTCTTTGCCTAGCGATTCGTAATCAAGCCACCCAAGGCGATCGCGCCCCGTAAGCTCTCTGATAGGAATACCCGCCAGCGCTGCCTTTTGAAATCCAGCAGTACGTCGAATCATGGTATCAAATACTGGAATACCATTTGCCTTCAGATCGTCGCGCATTGTCTCCCCCTCTCTACTAGGTTTTGGCGGGACAATAGTAAGTAGGGCTTTGTAGGATGCATTGCCCAAGTCACTGGCTGTTTGTAGCATCGGCTCTAACGAAACAACATCGGGAAGCGTAGGCAGGATTAGGAGATCTGCGCCTTCAGCAAGTTCCTTAAGGTCAGAGGAGTCCGGGCGAGCTGGAGTATCAATTACGATGAAATCTCGCCCTTGTACTATTTTCATGGCCTTGCGCTCATCAGCAACAATAAAGGGGAGCTGCCCTCTTTCACCCCATGCGATAGAAGTTCTATTAGGATCCCCATCTACCAGAACAACATCCCCCAATGCGCTAAAAAAGGTAGCCAGATGGATTGCTGTTACTGATTTACCGCATCCGCCTTTATACCCGGTTACGGTGACTATCTTCATCTGTTTCTAGTTCTACAAGACAACCAGATAGTACCGCTTAGACTGATACGGTTTACAAAAACTTTGCGCTCTCCAAAAAATCCAACAACTCTTTCCCTCTTTATCGGGGTCGAAAGCACTGTGGTTTCTAATTACCCAGCAGCTTGCTGGATAATTTCCAAAACATTCAATGCTAATTGGCTTTTGCAGGGGATAGAGATGAGGTTTGGGAGGCGATCGCCTTGATTCCGTCTCGCTGGGGTGATGGAAACCGTGTGGCTGCTACCGGAACTTTTCGCTTCTAGCAACTTGTAGCGACTTGAGCCAGAGCCTTAAAGCGACAACAGCTCAGACTTGGAAGCAAGGAAGGAATAAACTCGTTCGTCTTCCAGTCATAAGACGAATAAAATGGAGCAAAAACTCTTTGAGGGCAGGGTAATACCTCGTGATGGGAAGGCGAATCGACTTGGGCAAGCAGCGGTACTAGAACCCGAGGAGATGGCCCATAGATGAACCGATCCCTGTAGCGATAGGCAGTTCCCATGACTCACCATAGCGGACACTATTAAA
>NZ_JAMPLB010000080.1:0-27864 GCF_039962325.1 Leptolyngbya sp. PL-A3 | reverse complement strand
GTGGGACGCTACGCGTCCCACACACCATTCTGCGCAGCTTTATATTGATTTGGCATGAACTAACAAGGTTAGCTTATGCGTCTAAAATAATTAGGTTGTTGGTGCGAACAATCGGGTAATCAGACAACACACACATCTGACAGGAATTCTTGCGATTCATTATGAGCTACTTTCGTCCTGCTATTGACAACATGGCTGGCTACGTTCCGGGCGAACAACCCAAGCCGGGAACGAAAATTATTAAACTCAACACCAATGAAAATCCCTATCCACCCTCTCCAAAGGTGATGGAAGTATTACGCGACTTAGATAGCGAGTATCTAAGACGTTACCCCGACCCTTACGCAAGAGACTTTTGTCAGGCGATCAGTGATGCTCTGGGAGTACCCGCCGATTGGATTATTGTGGGCAACGGTAGTGATGACGTGCTGAATCTGTTGGTGCGGGCCTGTGCAGAAGGGAGCGATCGCAAAGTCGTATACCCCATGCCGACCTACGTGCTCTACAAAACGTTGTCAGCCATGCAGCCTGCGGAAGTGGTTGAAGTTCCCTACGCGGATAACTTCCAATTACCCATTCAAGAACTAATTGCAGCCAAGGGAGCGATTACCTTCATCGCATCTCCCAATAGCCCTTCCGGTCACACCGTACCGTTGAATGATCTACGGGAATTAGCCCAAGGGGTATCCGGTGTTCTTGTAGTTGATGAGGCATACGTCGATTTTGCAGAATCTTCAGCATTGCCCTTAGTTCAGGAATTTGACAACGTTATTGTCTTACGCACCTTATCCAAAGGTTACTCGCTAGCAGGTTTGCGAATGGGCTTTGGTGTGGCAAACCCTCAACTTTTAAGTGGATTATTCAAAGTGAAGGATAGCTACAACATTGATGCGATCGCCATCATGTTGGGTGCTGCTGCGATGCGAGATCAAGCTTATAAAAATGCTTGTGCAGACAAAGTGAAAGTGTCGCGAACAACGTTAACAGCAGACTTGAAGAATTTAGGATTTACGGTGTTGGAGTCGCAAGGAAACTTTGTTTTGGCAACTCCTTTAGACGGAAATGCAGAATTCCTCTACACCGGCTTGAAAGAACGAGGGATCCTAGTTCGCTACTTCAAACAACATGGATTAGAGAATAAGCTTCGTATTTCTGTCGGTACAGATGAGCAAAACCAAATACTGATGGAAGCATTGGTCAGCTTGCTGAACAAGAGGGCATGAAACACTAGCACTCGGCGGCTTAATACCTATGTTAGGTAGTGTGGGGTACTTGGCATCTCATATCATGTCGGGTTAAATACCACTTTTTATCATGGTATTTAACCTTACTTGTTATCACACTACCCAACATAGGTTGATGTCCGGCATGCAGTATTAGCCTGATTTTTTGTTATGGGGCAAAGCCTCCACAACAAAAAATCGGGTTTAGAGGTTTTGTCCGCTACTGAGATGGGTGTCTAAGAATTGCAGAACTTCATCGCACCAGTTAAGCCACTCGATTTCAGAGCGAATGCCGTAGCGCAGGGTGAGGTATTGGAATTGATGCTCGCTCGAAGCCTCCTCAATATCCTGAAAATAATTTTGCTCAATGGCTCGATAGGTCGCGAGCCTCTCCTGATGCTGCTGTCGGTGATGTTCGAGTTCTGCGCGGATAGTTTCTCTAGAAACTAAAGCCCCCGCAAATAATTTGACGAGTAGATCATCTTTAATCGGCCCCATTTCTGCAGGCTGCGCAATCCACTCCCGCAGAAACTGCTGCCCTGATTCAGTCACAGAATAAATCTTTTTATCAGGGCGGCTTTCCTGTTGAACTTCTTGGGCATGCAGCAAGCCCTGTTCCTCCAGCTTGGTCAGTTCACGGTAAATCTGCTGAAAGCTAGCTTTCCAGAAAAAACCTACAGAGCCTTCAAAACGCTTCCGCAAGTCATAACCACTGCAGGGTTCCTCCAGTAGCACTGCCAGAATTGCATGAACTAAGGCCATAGGCTCTCACTTGACATAGTCACTTTATTGAGTACAAGCTGTCCATATATTCAATTAAGTGAATAGTTACTTTCTTGAATATACAACTTATCTATTTCATTTAGCTTGCTCCGCAGGGGGGCTTGTAGGGTTCGCTTCAATCCGGTTTAACCCTAATACAGCAGCTATTCAGACTATCCAGGCTTTTCCCAGAAGGAATAATCGATGAAATCCGTAATACCCGGACGGTTTACAGCGCAGATCGATCGGTCTTTTGTCGTTTTTCTAAGGAGGTTTCTGCATAAGAATTTACCCAGAATGTTGGTGCTTTGCCCGCTTCGCGGGCAAAGCACCAACATCTGGGGGTAATTTCATTACTGGAAATCTCCTAATTGGGATGCGAGTGAACCAGCTCACTGCCTTCTCGGAATGGATGCCGGTTGCTCAAGCCATGGGACCGATGTTGCGCACCCTGCGCGAGCATCCCGAAAAGGGATTTTTAGGGGGTAAGAAATTTTTCCGCTTATTCCCCCATTACGACATTGATGGTGTCCTTTACGAAACGATCTACGGCAAAATGTCCATCTTTGGGTTGGCCGCTGCCACACAACATGTTCCTGCCCAAAGCCACCATGAAACAGAGTCTATGCGGTTAGCTCGTAGTGGCTCTAAACATCTACCCGAGTGAGATGTCGGGGATCAAAGACAGCGTTAGTGTCAATGAGGATAGCTGTATCGAAATCCTACAAACCCACTGCCCGGTATGGCGTGCTGACTTCAATGGAACGGCCCAGATTCTTTCAGTTTTGGAGACATCTTAATCGAAGGACAGTACGCACGTTGATCCAGCGATCGCTTCAACAACGGTTGCCGGGTTTGGCTGCGGAAATGGCCTACAGTCTGATCCTGGGTTTATTTCCGGGCATCTTAACAGTGTTGTCAGCGGTTGGGTTAGTGGCTCCGTTGCAGTTAACGCTGCAAAATTTAGTGAGACAGTTGCAAGATGTCGTACCCAGCGAAGCCATGGTGCTGATTGAAGATTTTGCCAACGATATTGCTACCCGCCGGGATACAGGCTTGTTTTCGATTAGCTTCATCATTGCCTTCTGGGCCACATCCGGGGCACTGAGTGCAGCGATGGTTGCGTTAGATCAGATCCATGAGATTCCGCAATCCCGTGTTCGTCCTTATTGGCGATCGCGTTTTCTCTCGTTTTTACTCACGATTGGGGCTCTGCTTCTTGTCACACTGGCCGTCTATCTGGTCTTTGTGAGCAATCTGCTTCTGCGGCGGGTGGTGGGCTATAGCGGTCCCTTTGATGCCTGGATTCTATGGGCTGCTGAGCTGTCTAGCCTACCGGTGGTGCTGGTAGTGATGTCTCTCACTTTTGGGTTCATCTATCGGTTTGGGCCAAGCCATTGGAACCCAGGACAACCCATTATGCCGGGTGCGATGATAGCCGCTGGTCTGTGGGCTATGCTGTCAAATCTATTTCGGCTTTATGTGGAGAGTTTTGGGAATTACAACCGGGCCTACGGGGCGATCGGGGCGGTCATCGTGCTATTGCTGTGGCTCTATCTGTCGTCTCTGGCCTTGCTGTTGGGCGATCAGTTAAACGTCGTCGTAGGAGAAGCCATGATGAAAAAGCGGGCGGGTGAGCCCTCCAAGGAGAGTAAAACCCCTTTAAAGCGTTAACGATGCAGCTTAGTATTTTGGATGAATCAGAGACTCAGTCAGGATGGTTAAAGCTCAGGTATCTGGCACTTCCGGTTCAAGCTTCTGCATGAATCAGTTTTTAAGGGCGTAAATCGTTGCATAGCTTCGCTATGCAACGATTCACACAGAAGGTCTGTTGCTAAGGATTACAAACAACACAACCCGTCATTCTTTTTGTGGAAGTGGCGGCGAAGTCGCCACTCCCACAAAAAGAATGACGGGTTGTTAAATGTATAACCCTAAGACGTTATGGATAGAAGGTTAATTGAGGTAACCCTAACGTTTCTTCCCACCCCATCATCAAATTCAGGCATTGGATAGCCTGCCCTGCCTGACCCTTTAGTAGATTGTCGATGGCGGACATGACGATCACGCGGCTGGTACGGGGGTCAACTTCAATGCCGATGTAGCAGAGGTTTGTGCCTGCAGCCCACTTGGTTTGGGGGTAAGTACCACTGGGAAGGATCTTGACCCAGGGGCATGAGCGGTAGAAGGCGTTGTAGATCGTGATTAGATCATCCCGTACTAGCCCTGGATCACGCATAGTAGCGTAAACGGTAGAGAGGATACCGCGTACCATCGGCACCAGGTGAGGTGTGAATTGAATCAGGACTTCGTGACCCGCCAGATCACTGCATACCTGTTCAATTTCAGGAGTATGACGGTGACGACCGCCGACGCCATAGGCGCCAAAGGAGCTGTCGGCTTCGGCTAGGAGCATATTCACTTTAGGCGGTTGGCGGCCTCCACCGGAGGTTCCAGACTTGGCATCAATGATGGCGGTCTCAGGAATAATCAGGCCCTGCTTGAGCAAGGGGGCTAATGCCAGCAAACTGGCTGTGGGATAGCAACCGGGACAACCCACCAGTTGAGCTTCTTGAATGCGACTGCGGTACAGTTCTGGTAAACCATAAACAGCTGTGCTGGCAATTTCATAATCATCGCGCTCGACGCCGTACCAGGTGCTGTAAGTGCTCAGATCACTGAAACGGTAGTCTGCCGATAAATCCAATACTTTGCACCCCTTCTCTAAAAGACGGGGGGTCATTTTATAGGCAATGCCATTGGGCAGGGAGAGAAAGACAACCTGGCAGCGATCGCCAATCACCTCCGCATCCACTTCCTCCACCGTCAGCTTTACCTGATGGCCTAAATGGGGGTAAAGGGCACCAAACTCCTGCCCCACAGTGCTATTACCGCCGATGTACACCAAATCTAGATGAGGGTGATCTTGCAGCAGCCGCACCAGTTGTATTCCGCCATAGCCGGAGGCTCCTACCACGCCCACCGACACCCGTTCTGCATCACCCATAATACCGACCTATACGACTCAACAAGGAAACCGATAATCCTCGGTAGCAATACAATAAACTAACCTGTTCGATTGTGCTAATTGAACGCACGTTTTCTTCAGGTTATCGCTAAGGTCAGGCGTTATTATGCCTGTTGCCTCTAACGTTAGCCTCTGATCCGGTCTACTCCAGCGTTAACTTCCCTCAGGCTGTTGCAGGGGGCCTCCCCTCCCTAGCCTGCCCCTTTCCAAAGACCCAGGCAAAAATCCCCAGGTAGATCGATGAAATCGATAAGATGGGGATCAGACTCATTACAAAAAGTTAACATTCCTTCAGAGAGTTTCCCGTGGAACCGCTTCACTCACCCCAACTGCTCAATGACTTCAACCCGACTTCGGGCTTTACGTTTGACTCCATTGAAGATGCGTTAGCCGATCTTAAGGCTGGCAAAATGATCGTGGTTGTGGATGACGAAAACCGCGAAAACGAAGGGGATTTAATCGGTGCGGCTCAGTTTTGCACCCCAGATATGATCAACTTCATGGCAGTTGAGGCTCGGGGGCTGATCTGCCTGGCTATGACCGGGGAGCGTCTGGATGAACTGGAACTGCCCTTGATGGTAAGCAATCAGGCCTTTGAGGATAGCTACGAACAAACAGCCTTTACCGTTAGTATTGACGGGGCTCTGCACCTGGGCGTAACAACCGGAATTTCTGCAGATGACCGGGCAAAAACCATTCAGTTGGCCATTAATCCCAAAACTCGGCCCGAGGATCTGCGCCGTCCGGGGCATATCTTCCCGTTACGATCGCGCGAAGGTGGTGTCCTCAAGCGAGCAGGCCACACCGAAGCGGGAGTCGATTTACCCAGGATGGCTGGCCTCTATCCTGCCGGCGTCATCTGTGAAATTCAGAACCCTGATGGCTCGATGGCGCGGTTACCCGAGTTGATTGAGTATTCAGCCCGTCACCAACTGAAAATCATCAGCATTGCCGACCTGATCAGCTACCGGCTGCAACATGAGCGGTTTCTCATTCGCGAAGCCATAGCCGATCTGCCCAGCCAGTTTGGCCACTTCAAAGTCTACGGCTATCGCAACCTGCTAGATAACTCCGAGCATGTAGCTATTGTCAAAGGCGACCCAGCTACCTTTGCCGAAAAACCTGTGATGGTGCGCGTTCACTCCGAATGCCTGACAGGGGACTCTCTGGGTTCCCTGCGCTGTGATTGCCGGATGCAGTTGCAAGCCGCGCTGAAAATGATTGAGTCCGTAGGTGAAGGGGTCATTGTGTACCTGCGCCAGGAAGGACGTGGCATCGGCCTGATCAATAAACTCAAAGCCTATTCCTTGCAGGATATGGGCCTGGATACGGTGGAAGCTAACGAGCGGCTGGGGTTCCCCGCCGATCAACGCAACTATGGAATTGGGGCCCAGATTCTGAATGATGTAGGGGTTAAACAATTCAAGCTAGTAACGAATAACCCTCGCAAGATTGCTGGCATCAAGGGCTACGGCCTGGAGATGGTGGATCGTGTACCACTGCTGATTGAAGCCACGAGCTACAATGCCGCTTACCTGCAAACCAAGGCTGAAAAGCTTGGGCACTTACTCCTCAGCTCCTACCTGGTAACGATCGCCCTCGAATGGCAGGAAGATGCACAATCCCCAATTGATCGCTACGAGCGGTTAGAGAAGATTCGTCACCTGGCTCAACAGCACGACTTGCTATTGCAGGAAGAGGCACGTCCGGTGGCGATCGCTCTCTTCAACCCAGCTTCCTTGATCGTCCATCTGGGCCTCGCTCAGTCTCAGGGAATTGCACCCGATTGGTATCAGCATCCGGACCATCCGTTGGTGGAGGCGATCGTTCCCATTCTGGACGAGCTTGCCCAATGGCATGACCTGCAACAATTGGAATTTCTTATTTCATCGGGAAGCGACCCGATGACCAATTTGCAGATTCAACTGTGCCGCCAGGTGTTCTCTTTGAATCCTGTAGCCCAGAAGGATGCGGTGCTCCCCTCCTCCCTCCGCTCGTCCTTAGAAACGCAGCGGATCTATGTCTTCTCCCACCATGGGCAAGATGACTAATCAGAGACATCGATTTTTCGTGCGCTATGCGCACGAAAAATCAATTGAATCTAGGCAAACACCTTAGAATCAAACGTCTCGCTAATCTGTAGATTGCGGCGCTTCATGGTTTCCTGGAACTGGGGCGTCGAGAGAATTTGCTCCACGGCATAAACACCGGGTTGCTTCAGTTCGCCCTTCAGCATCAGTTCTGCGATACTGCCTGTGCCTAAGCCTGTGGCCACTGCTGCGCTTTCGTGGGAAAAGGTGCTGCAGTAATGGTGAGTAGCACCGTCCTTCTGGCCCCGAATGTCACAACGCATGGCGACTCCAGTACCACTAAAGCGATCGGTCACACTGGTCATGGAATAGCTGACATTAGCGAGAAACTCCACCGTTGCAGGATGCTTCAGGATGGGCGAGGGTACCAAGTGAGCCATGCTCCAGGTAGCGTGGTTGTAGAAGTCGGGCACAACACCAAACTTGGTCACCACATTCTTCACCTCAGGGAAGGTGCGTTGGAGGGTAATCGCCTCTGGCATGTCATACCAGTACACGCTGGCTTTCCCGTAGGCAGGAAATTCCAGAGTTTCACGAGCTGAGTATGGTTTCACCGTTTGCCAGGTGCCATTTAGCCAGGCTGGGAAAGAGTGCTGTAGCCCAATAAAGGTCGTTCGCATAACGGTGACGCCTGCGCCACCTGAACCAGCCACTACATAGCTAAGCTGTATGGAGTCGGTCTTGTCCATCATTTCGACCCCCTGGCGCACCATGCTGTTAGAAATACCGGGAAATACTCCGGTATTTACAACAGCCGTAACGCCGGCGGCTTCAGCTTCCGCGCTGTAGCTTAAGGCCTTTTCGGTGAAGGTGCGCTCATCACTCACATCGGCATAGTCGACCCCGGATTCAATGCACATCTGTAGGACACGGGTGTCGCGGTAGTGGAAGGGGCCGGCGGAATGGAGGACGAGATTGTGGTTGGCGATCGCCTGCCGTACCCGCTCTGGGTCGGATAAGTCTAATTGCAAAAACCGCACCTTTGGCCCCAGTTGCTCTGCCAAGGCAATACCGAGATGCTCTTGGCGGCCTGTAACGGTCACCTCAGCATCAGTATGAGCAAGGATATCGCGAGCAATGCTGCTGCCGATGCGTCCGCATCCTCCAATAATCAATACCTGTTTCATGTTTTATATAAAACTCAACAGTTCAGGCCAATCTCAGCATTTGGGCACAGAAGTAGATGGTAGGCGAAGGGTGCCTGTCCCCTTCCAACCTCTCCGCTGCCTTATCCTGACGGTATCGGACGTAGCATTTCCTGGCATCAACCAAACGACAGGAGTTGAAGTCCTTATAAATGTGGGAGAAATTCTATTCAAACTTGCCCTTAAAATTCCAGCCTTTCTATTAGACCTCCTGTGTAGAGCGTGGTGTAGCTTTGCCAGACCTACGATTTAACCTCCAAAAATCAATTTATGTAGGGTGTCTTTTGAATCACCGCAAGCAGGGATCGTGAGTGCTAGGGTGTAATTTAAGACTTGCTGAAAGAGTTATTTTTTCATCCGTTCCGTACATGAAAGAATAACTTTTAGAGCAGCTCCTAGTGCTTTGTCAGGTTCTCAATTGGATTAAACAGTTCTATGCTCACCTCTACCCAAGAACTCCTTGAAACCGCTCGACGGAATATTTATGCCATTGGAGCCTTCAATGTGTACAACTTAGAGGGGGTAAAAGCAGTCGTGATGGCAGCGGAAGAGGCTCGTAGTCCAGCTATGTTGCAGCTTCACCCTAGTGCTCTAAAGTTTGGTGGTTCTAGCCTGGTAGCCCTTTGTCTGGAAGCAGCTCGGGGGGCAACGGTTCCGATGTCTGTACATCTTGATCACAGTACCTCAGAAACTGCGATTCAAATGGCTCTGGCGGTAGGAATGCGCTCGATCATGGCGGACGGTTCTCCCTATCCCTATGAGAAAAACTTGGCTTTCACGAAATCGATGACGGACGTTGCTCACACCGTTGGTGCCGTGGTCGAAGCCGAGATTGGCCGAATCAGCGGCACAGAAGATGGATTAACCATTGCCGAGAAAGAGGCCAAAATGACCGACCCCGATCAGGCTAGAGAATTTGTTGCAGCAACAGGGGTTGATTCCCTGGCGGTCACCATTGGCAATGTTCACGGCAACTATCAGAGTGAACCCCGCTTAGATTTCGATCGCCTTGCTAAAATCCGCCGTCTGGTGGATATTCCCCTGGTGCTTCACGGTGCATCGGGTTTACCCCCTGCTATGATCAGCCGCTCTATTCAGCTGGGGGTTTGCAAGTTCAATGTCAACACTGAAGTGCGACAGGCCTATATGCGTATCCTTCAGTCTGAGCCCTGCGCTGATCCCGATGCTGATTTGCTGGACTGCATGGACGATGTCATCGCCGCCATGAAAGAGGTGATTCTAGAAAAACTTGATTTATTTGGGTCCGTTGGGAAAGCTCATCTACATCAAGCAATCCCTGTAAATGCTGAAAAACGGTAGATTTAATCACCTGTACAAGAAGGCCTGAAGCAAAGCTCGCACTCTTGCCACAATAAGAATCTAGAATAGGCAGAGCTTACGTAATTGTTGTGAGGTATGCGAGGCACACCTCACAACAATTACGTAAGTCCTAACATATTTAACGGGTGGAATAGGCTCACCCTACTCCACCCGTTAAGGAATATTTCAAAAACCATAAAGGAACACTACAGCACGAGTTCACAAAGTTTAAGAACGGGCAATCTTCCATTGCATACGTTCCATCGTTTTCTGCCGCCCGTAGATTGTAATGCCATCACCACAGTGAATAACGAGCTGACATCCATCGATTCGCCGAATGACACCTTGGTCTCCAGGTTCTGGGCCTTCGATGCGATCGCCCACTTGCCACCCATTACATCGTTGATCTTGATTAGACACCATCATTCTTTTTCCCTCATATCTAAAAATATTCAGTTTGAATAAAAGCGAGCAGACCATTAAGCATTAACTTGCTGGTCGAAGCTTATAGTTATGTAATAAGCCCATTATTGAAGGAAGCGGACTCACCTCTACATAAGGTTAGATATATGACTATACAGTCAAATACCTAATCTTTGTCTAGAATATCGCGAGTACTCACAATTTCTGCAGATAACCTTGAATTGAAAACATTTCTAAAGAGCTATAACTGAGCGATCGATGATGAAAAGCCTATCCTATTGGCCTCAAACAGTTGCTCTAGCTTTGTATGTCTATTGTATCGTGAATCCAGGATTTGAGAACCTGTAGCGGGTAAGGCATTATTTTGCATGGGTCATTCATTTTGCTAAAAGCTATTCTCGTTAATGCTTCTAGGAAAATCAAGAATCACTTTCAAGGCTTCTTAGCAAGCTCAAGCGAATGAATAGGTTTCAGCCCTTTAGTAGAAATCAAGCTACTTATACCTTCTAGGGATTGTGTATCTAATAACCTGTAATTCTTTGTGGAAGTGGTGGCAAAGCTACCACTTCCACAAAGAATTACAGGTTGTTTTATTTGTGGTCTTAAGGCACCGCTCTAAAACCAAACCCCCGAGCCCCTATTGCCCCGCCACTTCATAACAAAAAATAGGGGTGCGGGGGTTTGCTGCAAAATTTGAATTGAGCTACCTATTAGAGATAATATCTAAGCCATTGCAGGCTCATCAATGATAAAGCTTTATTTCGTTTGCAATCCCAAGAAAGAGTTAATTCTTCTAAAAGTTTGCCAGACAATATAGCACTACACGTTTATACCCCTCTCGTACCTCATTCGATACAGAAAAACTTTTCTTAAAAGGTATCAGAACAGTACATTGCTATCTCAAAGCATTTTTTAAGGTAGGTGTCATATCCTATACACAAAAAGGACAGTAGAAATAGTCTTTTCCTGTTATTTAGACTGCTTCTCTATCAACATTCTGGACTTTATATGGATATCTAATCTAGTTGAAAACCGTTATGAGTGACAGCCCTGCACAAAATATGTTTTATCCTTGATTCACCTCAGTTCGAGATAAGCTAAAGTGCCCATTTTTATACGCGAAACGTACAGAATCAGCTTCTGGATTAGAAGAAACTCAGGGGTGCATCCCACTTTTGGAGGTGAAGCGGGCGAAGCCCGCTTCACCTCCAAAAGTGGGTTTCCAAATTTGCAAAAGTGGGATGCACCCAAACTCAGAAACCCGGCATTTTTAAAAACGCCGGGCTTCTGACACCTATTACGTAACCTTAATCAGGTTATGGGCGGTTGCCAGGAGTACGGCCACCTTCATCGTTGCTGCCGCCGTGGGGTTGCGAGTTGCCGGGATCACACCCTTCTGCACCGTTACCAATGCCCTGGTTACAGTTTTGGCGTGGGGGGCGGGATGTGTCTGTTGAATCTGAATCAACGACCGTTTCGGAGTCGACATCGGTGACAACAGTCGTGTCTTGAACCACATAGGGCGAGTCAATACGGGCGACATAACCCATGCTGTAAAGGGTTTGATAAACCAGTACCGCTACCTCGGCACGAGTTGCAACCCGCTCCAGGTCCAACGTATTGACGTTCGGGTAATTCGTCATAACTCCCCGATTCGTCAGGGCTGCCAGGAGAAGACGAGCCTCCGCAGAACTGACGGTTACATCGGAGTAGCGATTTAGAATGCTGACGTTGGTTTCTTGGGTGGAGAAGTTGAAACCCCGTGCGATCGCAAACAGTACATCACCCCGATACAGCTCCGCTAACGGACGGAACTCACGGTTACCCACTACATTCAAAAAGCCTCGTTCATAGGCTGTATCAATAGCCGCAGCAGCCCAATAATCCTCATCCACATCTACGAAGGCAATGGCATCGCGAATGTCTTCGACATTAAAGGCACGCCGAATAATGGCAGCAAATTCTGCCCGCGTGACAGGCTCATTTGGCCGATACAGCCCATCGGGATACCCTGCAATAATATCGAGAGCTGCCAGTTCTCGGATGAATCGCGCTGCCCAATAGTTCGACTGCACATCCGAGAAGGAGATTTGCGTACTTTGTACCCGTAGTTGAGCCGTACGAATCTCTGTTGCACGCTCATCGTAATACACGGCCGAGCCATTAGCATTCGTGCGGCAAACCCAATAGCGTTGCCCATCTGTCACGGTGACCAGGTAACCCGGTGTAATGACTTGGCTACAGTTTTCCTGAGCGTTCAACCCCAGGCAACTATCACGCCAAGAACGACGAGATACCTCAACAATACGCAGGTTGCTGGCACTCACATTGGCCCGTTGGGCGACCGCTTGAAACACAGCTACTTGAACTGTTTGAGTAAAGCTAGTTTGGGAAGTTTCTACTTCAACGGTTTGAACCTGAGTTTCCGTTGTTTGAACTTCAATAGTCTGGCTCTCGGTGCGCTCAATGGTTTGTGTTTCCATCTCAACTTCCGTTGCACCACTTTGCGCCAGACGTGTATTGGACGCTTCTGCTGTTTGAGATTGAGCGGGTGTTGAGAAAAGGGTAAAAGCGGTCAAACCGGCGATCGCTAATGACCACGGAGCTGTGATATGCATTGCCTTACTCATCGTCAACGGTTCCTCTTTCAGGTGAACGTAACTTAACTGCAACAACGTAGGGATAGATGTAATAGTTTCTGAATTTTGGGGATTTTACAGTCCCTTTATAAATTACGAAGTTTCCCTGATCCGACTCACGTAGTGTTCCACAACTCGATTGAAAACTATCAAAGCTTTAAATTCTTTTTGGCCTAAAATCGTCCTATTTTTATACATTACTGTTTCAATTCAATGAGAAAACTTAGTGCATTACTCGTAAATCTACACTAGTTATCACTACTAAAAGATAGATCTCTTCCTTTCTGATTCTCTGCCTAAAGAGAGAGGCAAAAGCGATCGCCCAAGAGTTAAGGCCTTAATAAACCTCAGTTCGGGTTAAGGGCTTTTTCGAGTGCCGCGCTTCGCGCGGCACTCGAAAAAGCCCATTATTGCGTGTGCAACGCGCACGTAATAATGGGCGGTTCGGCTTATCCCGAACTGACGTTAATAAAGGTGACAGCGTTCTAAAAAGACGCCCTAGTAAAATCACCACCAGGATTTTGAGAGGCCACAATGACAGGTGAGATGTAGCAGGTGAAGCCTGTTACATCTCACCTGCCAAAAATTGGTGTGGTGAAATATTAGTTCAATACCGTAGGGCGGTTGACCAAATAAAGAATCAGGCAGGTTTGATTATTGCCACTGTCTACCTCGATGACACCCCCTAACTGTTCGGCAAGTTTTTTGACGAGGGCTAACCCCAAGCCAGTACCACCATGCCGCCAGGGGTCATTTTTAGGAATGCGGTAAAATTTTTCGAAAATGCGATCGCGCTCTATCGCTGGAATTTCAACCCCGGTGTTTGTAACGCGAAGCCGGAATATTTGAAGAGGTTGGTTCCCCAGGCGTAAAATTGATTTCTGTTGCCATAAGGCGGGAGGAATATTCATATCCCTGCCCTCAAGGATATTCCCGAAAGAAGGCTCTAAGCCAGGGGTCAATTGGCGTTGAACCCATACCATTTGGGTTTCTAAAATAATTTGGCCGCCCGAAGGGGTGTACTTGCAAGCATTATTGAGCAATTCTGAGACAATACGCTCCAGGTAGGATAGATCCGTTGTGAGAAGCGGTAGATCGGGAGCCACATGCAGCTCCAGAGCCTGTTGCTGACTACAGGCCCGTTCCCGAAAGGCATTGACCAGAGTGGGAAGCCAGCTTTGCAGGCTGATGGACGATAGAGCCGGGGGTTCTGTGCCCGCATCAAGCCGGGACAGATCCAGCAAGTCATTGATCAGGCTGATTTCTCGCTGGCATTCGTCATGAAGGATGCGGAAGTAACGCTCAATTTCAGGATGCTTTTGCAGGACGGTCTCGTTCACAATGCCGGTGCGGGTGAGCACCAGATCCAACATTTGAGCAGCAATTTTGAGGTTGGCCATCGGCGTCCGCAACTCGTGAGACACCGTACTCAAGAAGTCATCCTTCAAGCTATTCAAGCGTTCCAGTTCCGTCACCTGAGCCTGGGCAGTCTGATAGAGGCGGGCTTGACGGATAGCGATCGCACACTGGTTCGCCACTTGCTGCACCAGCCGAATATCCTGCTCACTATAGGCATGGAAACTGGGGCTAATCAGCCATAGATCGCCCAACACTCCCTGATTATCCTGAATCGGGCAGGCCAGCATAGAAACGCGATCGCGCACTGGGTTATCCAGAATCGAGCAGAACTGAAAATGTTGCCCCTGAAGTAAAGGCTCGTAGATCTCCGGAAAGTCGGCCATCCGAGATATACGGCCACGGGCAGGGGTGAGGGTTTTGGTGTACTCGTAGCGAATGGTGGAAATGCCTTGTTCCAGGTCAAACAGAGCAGCGTTGCAGCACAAAACCCCCATGCCCATCGCCAATTCCTTGACGGCAGTTTGCAAAATCTGGGTCTCATCCAGGCTGTCGCGCACCCGGTCGGTAATGCGCTTAAGGGTTGCTTCAAATTCAAAGGCCAGTTGCAGTTGAACCGTACGCACCCGCACTTGCCGTTCTAAGCTGGCGTTCAGGTGTTGCACTTCAGCGTAGAGCTGCGATTGTTGAATGGCGATCGCCAATTGGTCTGCCACCAGGCAAGCCAACTCGACTTCCGAGGATTTCCAGGAACGGGAGAGGTCAGAATCATTTAGACAGAGAGCTCCCCACACCTGCGACCCCACCAGCAACGGCACCATCACCCAGGTGCCTGTAAAGCGTTCAGTTATTTCCTGGGAAACCGGATCTTGCCAGGGGCTGGGGGTAGGAAGCGTGACCACCTCGGCACGTTTGAGGCGATCGGTCAGAGGATTGTTTAACCCAGAAACTTGCAACCGGAGCACCGGAAGCAATTCTTCGGAGGGACAAAACTCCGCTCGCCCTAGCCATACCTCCGTCTCCTCTAGATACTGAAACATGGCCGCCCGATCTACCCGTAGCAGTTGAGCAATTTCCTCGGTTGCCGTCGAAAATACAGTATTCAGATCCAGGGAGTTGCGAATAACCTGGATCACGCGATTGAGGGTGCGTTCACGCTCAATTCGCTGACGCAAAGCAGCTTCTATTTGCTTGCGATCATGAATGTCGCGCCCTACAGCCTGATATTCGATAGGCTCGCCGTTGTCGTTCAGAATGGATTGGGTTGTCCATTGCATCCAGCGTTCGGAACCATGGGGGGTGATGAGAGGCACCTCCAGAGTGTCGGTATCCGCCGGGTGGGCATTTAATTCGGCTAGCCGTTCGGTAATCCGGCTGTGGTAGTTGGCGGGTACCCACGTCAGGATCGAAAACCCCAGAAGAGCGGTGCGATCGCGCTCTAAAAACCGGCAACAGGCATCATTTACAAAGGTCAAAGTACCATCTAGATTAAACCGGCACACCAGCTCTACCTGGCTATCCAACATGGCGCGGTACCGGATTTCACTCTCACGGAGTGCCAATTCTGCGAGCTTCAGCCGAGTAATATCCCGGCTGATGAGCAACACAGACATTAATCGGCGATCGCTTCCCAGTTCTGGTACGACCCGGGCGTGCCAGAAGAACGCTCCACTGCGAGTTGGTAGATCAAACTCAATAAATTGTTCTTGTCCGGTTTGTAGAACCTGTTGGATTGCTGCTTTCCATCGGCTCGCTACATCCTCCGGTAAGCCAACCTCTTCCAAGGTTTTGCCGATCATGTCCGCCGGCAGTAACCCCAATTCCTGGGTAATGCGCGAGTTAGCATACCGGAGCCGCAAATTTGGGTCAATTTGCAAAATGATGTCCGGTGTATTCTCAACCAGGGCCTGGAACTCTGGATTGTAGCCTTGCCCGGGGTGTTGCAACAATGAGTCACTTCCGGCACCAATATTGTCCATGCGAGGAGTTGGAGATGGCATATCGGGTAAAGGTCGTGGGTTAGGCGCGGCCCAGAGGTAAGACGGGGATAGTTTGAGTATTGAGCGCGAATCCCAATGACCTCATGCTGTCGGCACAACCCGACAACCCCATAACACGATGCCCACTAGACGTAACGGATAGAAATAGAATCAGGGACTCTTGCTGTTTTCAGCGTGCCCAAACCCTAAACCGGACACTAACCCAGTTCATAAATGAAGAAACATCTTTCATTAGGTATTCCAGGGAACACTTCTTTAATCTAACGCGATCCCCGCTCCATCATTTGAAGCTATAGCAATGTGCAAGTGCGTTAAGTACAGCAACGGTGTTGTGGGGCACGAGGTACCCCTCAACACCTTACTTAATCAACGCACACAGCGCTATAAAATTGGCAGTCCCTGCGGTTACCCCTTCAACCTCTATTTCTACTAAGACTTCTACCAACGTTCAGCTCAATAACCCCAGTTCCGGATAAACTGAAGTGCCCATCCTGGCACGAGTGAAGCGTACGCAAAAATAGACGTATTTGGACCTGAGTTCGGGTTAAGGGCGTTTTCGAGTGCCGCGCGTTGCGCGGCACTCGAAAACGCCCATTTTGGCGTGCGCTTTGCGCACGCCAAAATGAGCACTTCAGCTTATCCCGAACTGAGGTTATTTGGCAAAAGCCCAACCCCTAGGATAGGGGCTTTTCATAAAACGCTCCTATCCCAGGGGTTGCATTGGCACGATCGATTAATCTAATTTTAGGCAACCAGGGGAGCGCAAATATCGGCAGCTAAAGCATTCTCTTGAAGGGCAGTCTGCTCGATCGCTTGAATCACTACCTGGCGTGGGTCATACCCTTGCTCAACCTGCTTAAGCCAGCGCTGGGCTTCATTACCCTCCCGCAAAATTTTCTTGACGGGTTGCAGGAAGCAGCCAAATCCGTACCGACGAGCGGTTTCGTCCACCTCTTGCAGAATTTCTAATACCCAATCCCGAGCGAGGATTTTTGAGCCATCTTTCCAGTGGCGCAGCTCCGCATCCAGGCTGGCAGCGGCAGCAGCCGATTCATTTTCGTCGGTGAGGGTAATCAGGTCTTCAGCACGGGTGCTAGCCGGAAGTTGACTCAGCAGCAATGGGTCAAGCTCTGGTTGATTGAGCAGTTGTAACAACCGGGCTTCGAGAAGAGCAGAGATCGCTAACAGGGCAATTGGGTCACTGACCAGGTCACAAATCCGTAACTCCAGGCGGTTTAAGTTGTAGGGGCGGCGATCGCCATTCGGCCGAACGGATGACCACAGGTGCCGGACGTTTTGCATCGTACCCAGAGCCAGTTGTTCCTCCGTCCATCGAATAAAGTGAGCATGGCTCTCAAATAGGGGCACATGGGCGGGAGTTTTGGGGAAGACTTGCCAGCGACTTGAGTGGCTGCCCGTGGGTTGACTATTCAAAAAAGGCGAGGCAGCACTGAGGGCTAAGTATAACGGAGCCTCCAGCCGAACCAGCCGACAGGCGCGCATTAACTGCTCTGGATCGTCAATGCCGATATTAATGTGAACGCTAGCGGTGACAACAGTGGTGCCGTAGCTCTGCTCAATATAAGTGTGATAAGGATTTTGAGGGTCAGAACGGTAGAAGCGATCGCTCCCCCCCAAAGCCAGGGTACTGCCAGGGATTAGCGTATAGTCCCCTAACTCCTGCAAGAACTGGCGCAACCGCATACGCGGGCGGACCAGTTCACACAGTAATCGCTCATAGCGGTAGAGGGGGGGCGTGGTGTACTCGACATTACGGCTGTCGGGTTCTCGCACAAACCCGTCCAGAGATGCCACAATCTTGTCCGAAAACCCCACGATGTCACCCTGGGGCGTGCCGGTGTACATCTCAATTTCAAACCCTTTCGACAGCATAATAAAGCCTCTGGCAGGTCAGTATTTTCGAGCCATTTCATCTTCCCATAGACCGCTAATGGGCGATGGGTTGTTGATTATAGGTATGGAGAACAGCGATGGGACGTGGATAACAGACCACCCTTGCTAGTGCCCTTACGCTCAGCGAAAGAGCAGAAGATATCGTGCCCATTTCCATTACGTATTTCCTTATCCCGCTTCAATGCCATCCTCTGCGTACACATTAAAGCGTCCCCGGAAAATCAGACGGCCCTCCTCAAGGACTAAATCTTGCACTTGCACATCTGTCCCCAGTTCGACCGGATAGCCATCCAGATCATCCAGCGATAACCCCCGCTTAGCCCGCAGGCTCGTTAACCATTCCGGTTTTTCCAGCCGCAATCGACTGTCACCAATTACGGCCAGCCCTGTGCGAATGGCTAGAGGGAAGTTGGTTCCCTGGGCCGCTGATACGAGCTCGGCAGCGAGGGTTAGCTTGCCACCCCGCAACCGGGCAGTAAAGTTATCCAGAACAATAGGCTTTTTAGAATTTGGATCAACCAGATCGGGTGCAATCCCAGCTCGCAGTAGATGTCCCAGCACATCATTAAGCAGGGTCATCATCATGGGAGTCTGCAACGACTCATTTAAATCTTCTTCCGTCAGGATGGCTTCGCCCTGGACGGGAATGGTGCGAGAAAGCTGTAGCGGTTTCCCTCGCAGAATTTGTCGGAAATTTACCTGAATTCCTCGCCCCACCAGCCGTACCTGGCTCAAGGCCAACCCCTGGTATAAAACATTGCGACCTGTCAGAGTGAGACGCGGCACAATCCCCTGGAGAAGTTGGCGATCGCCCCCCTCAATCTCCACATGCAAGTCATCCACAGATTCCACTTGTGATCGCAGCCACAACCGCAAAGCTGGAGTCAGAATCCGACTAATGATATGGCTCTGTCGAGGTACAGGCAAATTCCGATCCGGATCAGCCCAGCCTGGATTCCCTCCCTCAGGGGCCGTGACAGGCGGAGCCTCATCATAATCATCGGTATACGAAGTATCAGGGGACGGTGATGGCTGCTGGGTCATAGAAACGATTGCACAGTGTCCCTGCATTATACAGGGGCGTTCTATCGCTACTTTAGCAACGGAACGGGGCAGATAGGTTTAGAGCACCCTAAACCCACCTACCCACCTCAAACTACCCCTCCGCTCCCGGAGCTAACACTCCATGCAGAAAAATACTGGCGAGATCCTCGGCCATCGCCTGCATCTCCTGGGGAGAAGCGTCAGCGGGCATGAGGGTATCGCGGCTGAAACCCGCAACTGTGAACATGCCAAGAAACACCTGGGCAACCGTGCGAGGATTCATGGGGCGATAAATGCCGCGGTCCATAGCCGTTTGAAAGAAGGCTTCGGCAACGTCCGACATCTTGGAGATGACCTCGACCTGAATGCGATCGCGCAGATCCGGGTGAAACTGCGCCTCCAGGAAGCAGACCCGCAGCATATCAGCGTTCTGGTGCAGGTTCAGCATGCGCTTGCGCATGACCTGGGCGATCGCCTTATAACTGCCCATTTCGCTTAGCTCAGTCAGCAGATCCGTCAGTAGCTCGACCCAGCCCTGGGTCACCACCTCCACCAAGATCGCCTTCTTGTTCTCAAAATGGCGGAACAGGGTGCCTTCCGCAACGCCTGCTTTTTCTGCCAGGTCGTGGGTTGTAGTGCCGTCAAACCCGCGCCGTGCAAAGAGCTGTTGAGCGGCTTTGAGGATGCGGGTGCGGGTTTCTTGCTCAGTCTGCGGTTGGCGATGATAGGTTCGCATGGCCCTGTCTCCCACCGTCTGGTGTCTAAAGGTTTAGGCAATGAAGCGTTACAAGAAATACAGAGAGCAACCCCCACTTCCGTTGCTGGGATTGAGAAGGAAGGCCGGTCAGTATTTGCCCATCATTGTCGTATGGGTGACTGGATAATCCGCAGAACCGTTACAGATGTTCAAACTTTTGGTGCTGGCAAAATCAACAAATTAGAGGGGTGGCAACTACGATCGCATAAATCGTTCATGCATCTGGCTTTCTCCAGCGTCCAGTAACGCTTCGACAGCTTCTGTTGCCAGGGGCTCTGAAAAGTGAAAACCCTGGCCGTATTCACATTGCAGTGCAACCAGTTGAGCCAGTTGCTTGGTCGTTTCGACCCCTTCAGCAATCACTTCAATGCCCAAATTCCAGGCCAGAGTCATGATCGTGCGGACGATCGCCAACTGTTCGGCATCCTGGTCTAGCTTGTTGACAAAGGAGCGATCGACCTTCAACGTATCGATGGGGAAGCGGTGCAGGTAGCTGAGGGAAGAATACCCCGTGCCGAAGTCATCAATGGAGAGTTTCACGCCCAGTTGCTTCAGTTGATTGAGCAGAGAAACCGCCAGTTCAGCATTTTCCATCAACATGCTTTCGGTTATTTCCAGATTCAGGCGGGTGGGGTTGAGGCCGGTTTCTGCCAAAACCGTTTGAATTTCGCCAACCAGATTGCCATCAAAGTGCTTGCTCGAAAGATTAACATGCATTGTTAACGGTTCCCCCAGGGGAAACCGACTCTGCCATTGGCACATTTGCCGACATGCCGCACGCAACGTCCACCGTTCCAGAGGACGAATCAGCTCGGTCTCCTCAGCAACGGGGATAAACGTGCCGGGAGGGATTTCGCCGCGTACGGGATGTTGCCACCGCAACAGAGCTTCAAACCCCACCAGGCGGAATGCTCGCAGGGAAATGATGGGCTGGTAATGGAGGAAGAGTTCCTGCCTTTCGACCGCTCGGCGCAGGTCGTTTTCCAGTTGCATCAGCACTACCACCTGCTGGTGCATGCCGGTATTGAATATTTCGTAACGGGCACGGCCCTGAGACTTGGCCCGATACATGGCGGTGTCGGCGTCGCGCAACAGATCTTCTGCAGCCCGGTAGTCGGCACTTCCCAAAGCCACCCCAATACTTGAGGTAATAAAGATCTCTTGATTCTCAATCGGAACGGGAGCTTCTAGAGCTCGTTGAATGCGCTCCGCTACCATCAGTGCGCTATTAAGGTCACGAATATTTTCTAATAGAACCACAAACTCATCCCCGCCTAGCCGGGCAACCGTGTCACCCGGCCGGATGCAGGCGATGAGGCGTTGGGCGATCGCCACCAACAAGACATCCCCCGCCATATGCCCCAAACTATCGTTGATCACCTTAAAGCGATCAATATCCAGAAACAGCACTGCATAGAGGTAGCGACTATTGCGGCGGGCCAACTCCACCGTATGCCGTAACCGATCCATCAGTAGAGCCCGGTTGGGTAGCCCAGTGAGAGTGTCGTGCAGGGCATCGTGCATCAACTGCGCTTCAATTTCTTTGCGATCCGTAATGTCTGTCAGCGATCCAGCTAATCGGGTTGCCCGACTGCTGCCATCTCGCACCGCCAGGCCTCGCGTCAGCACCCAGCGATAACTGCCGTTGTAGGCCCGCATGCGATGCTCATGCTCCAGATGGGATGTCATCCCTGCCAGGTGGGCATTGAGTTCGCGCTTAAAGTTAACCAGATCATCGGGGTGTACGCAGTCAAACCATGCTTCCAGGGAGTTGGGGAGGGTGTTATCTGAGTAGCCCAGGATGGCTTTCCAGCGTGGCGAAAAGTAGATTTCGTCGGTTTTCAGGTTCCAATCCCAAATCCCATCGTTAGCTCCTTGCACGGCCAGGGCATACCGTTCCTCACTTTCCCGAAGTGCCTCTTCGTGGCGTTTACGTTCGGTAACATCCTGAAATACCAGCACCGACCCCAGCATTTGCCCATTGTGCAGAATTGGGGTGCGGGTATATTCCACCAAAAAGCGGGTGCCATCCTGCCGGCAAAATTCTTCGGTGTCACTGTGGTAAAGCTCGCCAGACGGTAGAGTAAGGGGCGACGCATTCATCTGAGGCGTTCCCATCGGTAGGGCTCCCCCTCCCGGCAGAATGCGGTCGATAGATTGGCCCACCAGGTCTGGTACTGACCACCCCAGCATCCGTGCCGCCGCAGGATTCGCAAAGGTGATGCAACCTTGCAGGTCAAGGCCATAGATGCCTTCGCCAACAGCATTAAGGATGAGTTCGTCGGGCTGCGATCGCTCAACCCCTGAGAGCATCTGCTCCTGAAACAGGCCTAAATAATGATTGCGGTGTCCCTCTGCATCCAGAATGGGATACAGACTGAGGGCAATCCAGACCGTGCTGCCATCATACCGGGCAATCGGCATGGAGCTAGAAAAGGAATGCCCATTGGCGATCGCTTCCTCCAAACTTGCCCACGAGCCGCTGGTATCGCCCCCCCGTAGCACAGCCAGCGGTTGCTCCAACAAGGCCTCCAGGGAATGCCCGGTTAAAGTGGTGACGGCAGGATTGATAAAGCAAATGGGATAGTGCGGCGGTTGCGCCTCAAACAGCAGTACCCCCGTGTTTAAGTGGACAATCGCCGCTTCCATCCAGGGTAGAACTGAGTGGATTGGGGGAGGGGGGACGTTACTCGGATCTAGGGCTACGCTGCCACTCAACGCTTTGACTCCATGGGACGAGAGTTGGGGGAGAGTTCCTTAAAAATACACGTTTGCGACGGTAAAGCCCTGAAATGTTGAGCATCAACACTACGGTTGCTGTATCGCTTCGCAATAAGCACGCACCTGAAGGTCAATGCCCGTGATAGCAGTACCGACCACAACCACATCTGCTCCTAGCTGGAGAGCACGGTGGGCCATAGCCGGAGAGGCAATGCCTCCTTCACAAACCAAGGTGCAACCCCGAATCTGCTGAGCCATCGCGGTAAGAAGGTCAAATCCTGGGGGAGAGAGGTGCTGAGTTTCCTGGGTATAGCCGTAAAGGGTGGTGCCGATGAAGTCGGCTCCGGCGTTGGCAGCGGCGATCGCATTGTCCAGGGTATCGATATCCGCCATAACAGGTTTACCTAGGTCCTGATGGATCCGTTTAATCAAGTCTTGCAGGGTTTCGCCACCAGGGCGAGGGCGCTGGGTTGCATCAATAGCGATAATATCGGCTCCAGCAACGGCAACCGCCTGAGCCTGCTCAAACTGAGGCGTGATATAGACATCGTAACCAGGAAATTGGCATTTCCACAGGCCAATAATGGGCACGGTAACCCGCTCCCGAACGGCCTGAATATGGGCTGGTGTGTCCAGACGAACCCCAATCGCCCCCCGTTGAACGGCAGCCTGGGCGATCGCCGCAATAATATCTGGCTGATGCAAGGGCGAATCAGCAGGTGCCTGACAGGACACGACCAGACCATTGTGTAGATGCTTGAGTATGGATGCGATCGCCATAATTTAATTCTACTAACTCTTGCAAATTGTCTATCGTTAGGATTGTGGCATTTAATAAAACGGAATGGTTTTGGGGGAGGAACAGCGAGGCTGTTCCTCCCCCAAATGTAGGTTTGTAATCGTTAGGATGGCCATAGCTTCATCTAACAGAATGGTTCGTTGACCACTTCCGTTACCCTCATGGAATAATGAAGGATGGTTCTTACGGCCCCTACCCTTAACCGTGAGCGGCTTCCGGCCTTAGATGAGGTTGCTGCCCTGGCGACCCAAGGTGTTGGGCGACTCCGTTCCTTGTGGGGTCGGGTAAGTACCTCTCACCCTGGCCACTCTAAACTTCTTTTCAATCCGTACACTCGCAACAATATCAATAGGAGCCTATCTTGACGACCCACACCTCTTTGAAAACCACCCGTTCAGAAGAAATTTTTGCGGCTGCCCAAAACCTCATGCCCGGTGGCGTTAATTCCCCCGTACGGGCATTCCGTTCTGTGGGTGGCCAACCCATCGTATTTGATCGGGTTCAGGGTGCCTACGCCTGGGATGTGGATGGCAACCAGTATATTGACTACATCGGCACTTGGGGGCCAGCTATTTGCGGCCACGCTCATCCCGATGTCATTCAAGCTCTCCATACTGCTCTGGAGAAAGGCACGAGCTTTGGTGCCCCCAGCTATCAGGAAAACGTGCTGGCGGAGATGGTGATCGATGCCGTTCCCAGCATTGAAATGGTGCGCTTCGTCAACTCTGGCACCGAAGCCTGCATGGCCGTACTGCGGCTGATGCGGGCCTACACCGGTCGGATGAAGGTGATCAAATTTGAGGGCTGCTACCACGGTCACGCGGACATGTTCCTGGTGAAAGCCGGTTCCGGTGTTGCGACCCTGGGTCTGCCCGACTCGCCCGGTGTACCCAAGTCCACCACGGCTGACACCCTTACCGCTCCCTACAACGACCTGGAAGCCGTAAAAGCTCTGTTCGCTGAGCACCCTAATGAGATTGCCGGGGTTATCCTTGAGCCCGTTGTTGGTAATGCGGGCTTCATCCCCCCCGATGGCGGCTTCCTCGCGGGTCTACGGGAACTCACCCGTGAGCACGGTGCGCTCCTGGTGTTCGACGAAGTGATGACCGGCTTCCGCATTTCCTACGGCGGTGCTCAGGCCAAATTTGGCATCACCCCCGACCTCACCACCCTTGGCAAGGTCATCGGTGGCGGGCTGCCCGTAGGTGCTTATGGTGGCCGCAAGGACATTATGCAAATGGTGGCTCCCGCTGGCCCCATGTACCAGGCCGGTACTCTCTCCGGTAACCCCTTGGCCATGACCGCTGGCATCAAGACCCTGGAAATTCTCCAGCGCCCCGGTACTTATGACTATCTAGAGAAAATCACCACTCGCTTGGCCCAGGGCATGTTGGACGTCGCCAAGGAAACGGGCCACGCTGCCTGTGGTGGAGCGATTAGCGCCATGTTTGGCTTCTTCTTCACCGAAGGCCCCGTCCACAACTACGAAGATGCGAAGAAGTGCGACCTGCAAAAGTTCGCTCGCTTCCATCGCGGCATGTTGGAGCAAGGCGTTTATCTGGCTCCTTCTCAGTTTGAAGCAGGCTTCACTTCCCTGGCGCATACGGATGCGGATATCGATCGCACCCTGGAAGCCGCCCGTACCGTGCTGAGCAGCATCTAAGATCTGTTGATTATTTTTGCGTGCGTTCCGCTCAGGCAACAATAATCCTTCAGGAAATGGCTCAGTGCTGTACATTGAGCCATTTCTTTATCTGTATTGAGACAGGCACAGCATCATCAATCTTTTAGGAAATGGTTCAGTGCTGTGCACTGAACCATTTCTTTATCTGTATTAGGACAGGCACAGCATGATCTACGCAACAACTGCGAAGTTTGTTCGGCTCAGGGCCAAACCGTCCGCAAAATCGGCAAATCGTCCACCAATGCCAAAGCCTGCACCAGCCCGGTTCTCGTTGTAGTACAGTGAACCCGATGAGCGGATGTAGGTAAACAACGCGGTACTGCTTTGGGCCTGTTGTAGATTGCCGACGGTTGCGAAATTAGTGGCACTGAGAGCTGTGCCACTGAGGCGCGTAAAAGTGGTGCGATCGAGAACGACCGTATCAGTACCGCTGACAAAGTCGGTGACACGATCGATACCGATGGATGTGCGATTGAATCGGGTATTGATATCAAACACAAAGCGATCGCGTCCCCCCTGCCCAGTCAAAACATCAGTACCCGTGCCACCGTTCATGGTATCGTTTCCGGCCCCTCCAATTAGAGTGTCATTGCCACCCCGCCCGAGGATGAGATTGGCACGGATGTTTCCAACCAATCGGTTAGCGGCGTTGTTGCCAAAAATGTTGACGGGTAACTCAGCGCGAAAGATTCTAGCCCAGGGGTCAAAGGAGTGGGATGCATCATCGTCAGCAACAATCACCAGACGAGTTCCATCTGCATTAACTGCAATATTTGGGTTGTCTTCAAAACCATGGGTAATGTCATATTGTTGCCGTAGCCCAACTGGTGATCCGTTGGCTGCATATTCCTGAAATTTAATGCTCTCCGTTACATCATCTTCATAGGCAATAACGAAGCGCCCATCCCCAGTCATCGCAATTACAGGTTCATCCTGATCACCGAGGGAAATATCAACATTGATTTCTCCACTCAAGGCAGTCAGTTCGTTGTTAAAACGACGAAAATGAATATCGTCATCGTTAGCGCTATAGGCATGAGTCCATGTCACGACAATATTGCCATTGGCATCCATTGCCACATTGGAGAAGTCTTGAGCCAGTGCAGTATTTGTATTGGCTGTTGTGTATGTAAAGGCATTCGAAGAAATGCTGCTGGAAAGAGCAACCACAATGTCAGTATCGGTACTACCGCTAGGTCCCTCGCTCCAACTGACGACGAAGTCTGTAGGGGCTGCGGGGTCATTTGTCGTGCGGAAAGCCACAGAGGGTGCGAAAGCTGTGCCGTTGAAGTTGTTATTCAGGGGTATACTGGCTGTCTCGAAGGGATTGCCGTTGCTATCGTAGGCCCGATATCGTACCTGGGTGTTATTGTCGCCAGTAAACGCTTCGTCCGTCCATACCACGACAAAGGAGCCGTTGGCATGGACGGCGATCGCCGGATCTGATTGGTCTTGAGTCGGAAACTGGGTTGTATCGACATTAATATCAGAACCAATTTGGTTACCATTACTATCGAAGCGGCGCACAATGACATCTTGATCGCCGTTTACGTCACATTTAAAGATCAAACTCGTCTCTACAGAAATCTGCAGCGATCGCTGTTTAGATTGGCATACTCAAGTGTAGAAAAACCATTATTTATTAAGGCAAAAGGATAGGGCAACATGTTATACCTCCTATCCTTTTGCCTTAATAAATAATGGCTACACCTGTAAAATGCTATTGTCTGTCATCAGAACTTACGCATTTTTGTTGTGTGGTGTGTTTTGCACACCACACAACAAAAATTACCCAATTTAGTGGAGTCGCATAAGCTCTATGTATTTCAAGAAGCTGCTTCTAAAGCTTCAATAGCTTCCTGATACTGTGGGTCTTGAGCCGTACCAATTTCATCTGGATGGCTCATCAGTTCTTTCTGTTGTTCGTCGCTGAGAGGTACAACTTTGTCGGGGCTAATACCACGATGGTTAATATCCAGCCCGGATGGCGTGAAGTAATGAGCAATGGTTACGTTCAAACCGGAACCATCGGCGAGAGAGTTCACTGATTGCACCAAGGCTTTACCGAAGGTTTGGGTGCCGACGATAGAGGCGCGATGGTCATCCTTAAGGGCACCTGTGAGAATTTCACTGGCACTGGCAGAATGGCCATTCACCAGAACCGCTAGAGGTAAGTCGGTGAGAGCTGTATGGTTAGCGCGAACTTGCTCGGCATCGCCGTGACGATCGACTGTGCGCACGATGTCACCGTCATTAATCCACATGCGGGCGATCGCCACCCCCTGATCTAACCGCCCGCCGGGATTATCGCGTAAATCCAGCACAAACTCATCCACATTCTGCTGTTTGAGGCTTGTAATAGCGGCTCGCATTTCATCGGCAGAATGAGCGCTAAACTCACTCAGGCGGATATAGCCTACCCGATGATTATTTTCCTGATGTACGGCAGAAACAACTGCCGGAATCTGAATCCGGGCGCGGGTCAATGTGACGTCAAAGGGGCTCGTGTTTTCTCGTTGAACGGTGAGCGTTACCTGAGTGCCAGCTTCACCCCGAATCTGTTGGGCAGCATCCGCAACCGTCATACCTTCAGTAGTTCTGCCGTCAATTTTGACAATTTGATCGCCAGGTTTAAGACCCGCTGCGAGGGCGGGAGACTGGTCAATGGGTTTAACGACAGTTAATGCGTGATCAGGTGCTTCTGTGAGCTGCAAGCCAATGCCCACGAGTTCGCCTTGAGTTTGCTGCTCAAACGCTTGAAATTCCTGAGGAGTCATGAACCGGGTGTAGGGGTCATCGAGCTGCTTCAGGGCATCTCGCAAGGCATTGTAAGCCTCATCGGGGGAGGAATAGATGCCATCTTGCCGTGTCAAGTAGTGGACAGGCAAAAATGGGGATTAAACGGCTGATTAGACTTGAGAACGCCATAGGCTAGGTGTGCCAATTTCCGCATTGCTGC
>NZ_JAMPLB010000008.1:0-200696 GCF_039962325.1 Leptolyngbya sp. PL-A3 | reverse complement strand
GTTGGTCTGGCGCTGAACTTACGGGCTTACGACTTCGTGTCGCAGGAAATCCGAGCAGCGGAAGACCCCGAGTTTGAGACGTTCTACACCAAGAACATTCTGCTGAATGAGGGTATCCGTGCTTGGATGGCTCCTCAAGATCAGCCCCACGAAGGCTTCGCCTTCCCTGAAGAAGTGCTGCCTCGCGGTAACGCGCTGTAAGAGATTTCTAATCTCGACTTTTAGGGATTGCAATTCATTAGAAGTCGGTGACTCTAGCCCCTGCCATTTGGTAGGGGCTTTTTCATGGAAGGGACTTTTTTACATTAGACTTCCTGAGGACTTACGCAAGTCCGCTATATCTGGAGCATTTATGGCCCTGATTTCCCTCCCACAACCACCCATCCCATATCTGGAACACAAGCAATAAATCTCCCTTTAGAGGCTTCTTGAGGCGGCTTTAAAAACTTGAGGAGAGACAAGCATCTTTCCGGAAGTTGAGGACGTTTCTGGAAAAGGGTAGCGATGAGGGAGCTTAATCTTGACAGGTAAGCTCCGGTACGGGATTTGGAACTTTCCAGAACCCTATTTATTGTGTGCCTGAACCTATGAGAACGGCTCTTTGCGTAGAGGATTTGCAGGGTTTACAGGAAACCTTGAGGGGTCTGTTGGAAGGGCTACCCCTGGAATTTCAGTGTAGTGCTCAAGAAGGAGCACTGATGATCCTGGGGAAGCATTCCGCTGATTTGGGGCTAGAACCTCAAGACATTTTCCGTCGCTTGGAGCGACATATCCAGGCATTACAGTTGCACTTTGTGCAGCAGGCACGCCTGTATTTACAGATTGCGGGAGAATCTCAGCCCTACGCCTATCGTTTTTTTTTAATTCAGCCGCCACCACCGCCCCGTCCCACCACTCGACATCCTTTGGCTGTCGGGGCAACGCCTGTGGAGGAAGCCTGGGGTTTACTGGATGAAGAATTCGCCAGAATTGCTACACCGACAGCAACGCCGTTGGGGGAGGAAGAACCCTGGGAGCTATCGGACGAAGAACTAGACGGTTGGATACATGAGCTAGTGGGCGTAGCAGCATCTGATGCAAGGGTATTTGCTCCCGATGTGGAGGATTCGACAGACGAGCCAGAAAAGCTTGCTGAAGAAACCGTGAGCCTGATTCCCTGGAAAGACCCCGAGGATCGGTTGGCGGAACGCGAAGTGGGATTGCCGTTAGTATCTGACACCCCTTTATTGACTCCGTTGCCGCCACGAGAGTTTCCGCTGAATTCTCGGTGGATGGTGGCTGGAGGGGCGATCGCCCTCGGTATTGCAGGCGGCACTTATGGCCTCAGCCGGCCCTGTGTGTTAGATACCTGCCCAGAATTGCAGAGTGTTCAGCAGTGGAACCAGGAGGCCATCCAGCGAGCCGAGCAGGCTACAGATGCGGAAGATATTGAGGAAGCCAAAGCGACGATGCAACGGGCGATCGCTACCCTGGAAACCATCCCTACCTGGTCACGATTCTCTGGAGAAGCCCATACCCTGCGGCAGAGCTACGGAGAGCAGCAGCAAACTCTGGAGTACCTGAGCCAAATTGCCGAAATGGCGCAAACTGCGAGCGATCGCAGCCAGAAAGGCCCCCATAACTCTGAAACCTGGCAGGAAATTACAGCTCTCTGGCACGATGCCATTAATCGTCTGGATGCTATTCCTCCGGAGAACCCTTTCTATCGCACAGCTCAACGGCAAAAACAGCAGTATGAGGAAAATCTGGAGCGCCATCGCCAGAGTTTAACGTCAGAGGAAGCGGCCCAAGCTTTTCTCAACATGGCCAAGCAGGCGATTCAGATAGCCGAAGCTCGGCAGCAAATTGCCCAATCGTTGGACCAATGGCAGTTGGTTCGCGTGACCTGGCAGGTGGTAGTCAACCGTTTGCGAGAAGTGCCCGCCGGAACCTATGCGGCTATGGATGCTCAGCGTTTATTAGAGAGTTACCAACCCCGATTGATAGCCGCGATCGCCCAGGTAGACCAGGAGCAAAAAGCAACCGGGCTGTTGCAGCAGGCAACCCAGGCAGCGCAAGCCGCTCAACAGGCAAGCCAGCAGTCAAACTGGCAGGGAGCGATCGCCGCCTGGACTGATGCCTTGCGCTATACAGAGCAAATTCCTCCCAATACGGCTTCATCCGTTCAAGGTCAAGAGTTAACTCGCACCTACACGACATCGATGGAGCAGGCTAAAGCCCAGTTGGAGACCTCTATGGCGATCTCCCTGGACGTGGATCGAGCTTGCCATCAGGAACTCCAGAAATGCCGTCTCTTAATAGCGGGTAATGCCATTCAGCTGCAGCTCAGCCCTGAGTACATGAGCGCGATTACAACAGCTCGTGCATCGGGTAACCGTAGCCTGCAAGCCGTGGTAGCTGAGCATCAGCTCGCTCTGCGCCATACTCTAGAGAGCCTAGCTGCGCGATTTCGGCGTCCTGTAGAAGTGTATGACGACCAAAATGCGCTACTGGATCGTCATTTACCGCCATCTGCAAGTGCAACAGGTGCAGTAACCCCCTTATTACCATCGGCAGCGATGGCCCCCTCACCGCCACCGGCGGCGACGAGCGCAATGGCCCCCTCGCCGTCTACAGAACCAACGCCTTCACCGTCATCTGCAACGGCGACGAGCACACCTCTTCCTTCATCCACAGAACCGGCACCTTCACCGTTATCTACGGCAGGAACGGGCACACCACTTCCTTCACCCCCATCAGCAAGGGCAGCAGGTGCAACGGTTCCTTTTGGGCTGTAGGGCGATTGTCGCTTACACCGGTGCCTACGGTCAGTGTAGGGTGTAGGGTGTTGCCTGTTTAGAGGATGATGCCTTGCTGCAAAATGATGGCTCGCCTGGATTAGATATTCGCGTTTATAGCCAGTTGCAGTCTGGGTTGGCATGGCTTGCTCAATGTCAGGGACAGCGGGCACAGTTTGCCTGTGTGTTGGGATTTACAGAGACGGGAGTGCTCCCTGGTATTTCGGCAGCAGGCGCAACGCCAGCCGATCGAGAATTTACAGCGATCGCCGATGCAGAATTCCTCGTTCAGGGAGTACAACCTAATCCCCAATTTCCATTGCCTCCTCTGGTAGCAGGGGCATCTCCCGCCCTCATTTCACGGGCAGTGGTTGCAGGTTTAAACCTGCCCCTAACGTTATTCAATGCTGGCCTGCGTCATGCTCCTACCGTTCCATGTATTGATTTGGGAGGAGAGGTCGCTTGCTGTGTGAGTACGGGGCGATCGCTTTCGCGCCACACTGTAGCCCACCTGTTTCAGCAGGGGTTGTACTGGGGCGAAACCCTGGCTCGGCAATTTCCTCAGCATGTACTTGTGCTGGGGGAATGTGTGGTTGGCGGGACGACAACTGCGTTGGGCGTGCTGACGGGCCTCGGTTGGGAAGTACAGGGCAAGGTCAATAGTAGCCATCCTACCTGTAACCATCAACAGAAGTGGGAGTTGGTGCAACAGGGCCTGGAAAAAGCCGGGCTGTTGCCAAATTCAGAACCTTTTGAGGTGGTAGCGGCGATGGGAGATCCAATGCAGCCTGTCGTAGCGGGAGCGGCGATCGCCGCCAGCCATCATGCTCCTGTGCTGCTAGCAGGGGGAACCCAAATGCTAGCAATCTACGCGCTAATGCAGGCGCTACGCCCGGTTTATCCCTGGACATCGGAACAGGTAGTGGTGGGCACAACCCGGTGGGTGGCAGAGGATGCAACGGGTGACACGGTGGGATTGGCTGATCTGCTAGGGGCTCCTTTGTTGGCAACCCAACTCAACTTTACAGGTTCCTCTCTGGAACCCTTGCGGGCCTATGAGCGGGGCTTTGTCAAGGAAGGGGTTGGAGCGGGAGGATGCGCGATCGCCGCTCATCTTCAGGGGTGGGATGCTTTAACCCTGATGGCTCAAGTTGAGGCCCTGCTTCAGGCGCGCTACTGTGTGGAGCAAGCAACGGCAATGTCGTAGCGATCGCAAATTCGTTTGCTATAAGTCCTGAGAAGATTCATAGAGAAGGACGGATGCTTAGCATCCGTCCTTCTCTATGAAAACAACTACACATAGGTCAGCTCAAACGATTCCACGAGCGAACCCTTCATTGAAAGGGTTGCTGGCAGATGTGACTCATAACTTGTGCTAAATGATAGAAACTAACCCATGCTTGGAGTGAGGAAATGCGTAGCATCTCTCACTTTCAACCACAGGCAAGCTCAAATTGTCGAGTACAAGCCAGCAGCGTTAATGGCTAACACGCCTGGCTAGAAGCTGTTCTTCTAATGCGGCAATGCGATTGTATGCAGCCGTTAATTGAGCAGTTAAGCGTTGAATTTGTAAGTCGGGGGATAGAGTTTGATGATCGCCCGAATGCGTTTCGCTATCGACCAGATCAACATCTGCCAAAATATCTTTGTGATCGAACTCTGATTCAAGAGCACTTTGATGACGGAGAGATTGGTAACCTACCATACCGTCCTGAACCGCTGTGCGGTGAGAACCGCCTCCAGGAACCCACCGATCGCCTGAACCTGTAGACAAAAGCTTACTGCTCAGCTGCTCAATCAATTGCTGAAGTGCGTCAATTTTTGTGCTTAGGTTTGCTATCTGCGTATGGAGTGAATCCATGTTGACGCTTGACTCCCTAGATTGTGTTAATTCCATCTTAGGAACTCTTCTTAGATACCCTGGGTTTGTTCTGAATCATTTAACGTTCTAATGATTCGAAGCGATCGCGTTGATCCGCGAAAGTCATTTACCGTCTGGGATTAACAGAATCGTCTGGAAAGCAAGCTCATGAGCTTATAGCTATAGCCTTGCGCCTGCCTATACTACCAAGAAAGCAAGGAATCCTCAGTGACGATCGTGCTTTTAAGAAACGAGCTTAAGTTGTTGGATAGGCTTATTGTACCCATCGATTTGCACCAACTTGAGATTCAAAAGTTAAATAAAACTAAAGCTCTAATTAATAATGTTTCATTTGGTTACTTATTTTACCTTCTGTTGGAACATTTTTAGGTTTCCTAAAACGTGAAACTACTGAATCTTTGATAGCTTAACGCAAGGCCAAAATAGGCTAGAAACCTTCTATTCCGGTACGTTTATCTATGAAAATAGAACCCCTATCGCATATTAACCCCTTAAAAATGAGAGGAGGCTGAATGTTATAGGTTCTCTCATCGTCATGGAATTGTGAGACAAAGAATTAGCCTGGATTGGCGTTTTATGAAAATAATTTTTTTGATAATTCTGATTAGAAAATTAACCGACAGGAAACATTTCAGTAATTCTCATCGCTTGTATCTGAGAATTTGTTAAAAAGGTTAATTTCTGCGTACGAATTCTAGAAGAAGCTTAGCTCCTCCATTTGCTTTTACAGTTGACGCACTTTTTGTGGGATGTAATGTCTGAAACACCCTATAACCGGCAAAGTACGTAACCCTGAGCGACAGGTTGAAAAGTTACGAAATGGATTTATTTTCTATGCCAGAAGGGTTAAGAAACGAACCTATTCAAAGGAGTTTTGAGCTTCTTCAATAAAAAATAGGCAGGAACAGCACCGCTTAACCGGATCGAAAGCTGTATCGCCTGCGAGAATGGAGAGGACGCATGGGTTTGGGTGAACAGGTTATGAAACGGCGATCGCTGCTTATCGGTTCAGGTGGGCTTATGCTGGCCGCCGCATTGGGGGGCTGCCAATCGCAAACCACCGGGTTGCGGGTTGACCTGCTACAAGAATCCATCCCAACCGCTGTGCTGACAGATTTGCAACAGCAAATTCGACCCACTGCCTTGCAAGTGCGCTCGGTAAGGAGTCTGGATGCTCTTTACCAGGCCCTCAGAACGTACCACCAAGTCGAGGCAACGGAGGGTGATCCCCCTAAACCGTCGCAGCGAGCAGATATTCTTTCCCTGGCGGATGGTTGGCTGACGTCGGCCATTCGCGAATCCCTGATTCAACCGTTGACGCTTCAGCAGGTGAGCGGCTGGGATCGCCTACCGGAGCCCTGGCGCAAGCTCGTGTTACGCAACTCTCAGGGGCTACCAGATACCAAAGGCTCGATCTGGGCGGCTCCTTATCGGTGGGGGAGTTTGGCGATCGCCTATCGCAAAGACAAGTTGAAACAGCCCCCGACGGATTGGAGTGATCTTTGGCAACCAGAATTGACCGGGCGCATTTCCCTGCCCGACCAGGCACGTGCGGTGTTGGGGTTGACCTTGAAATACTTGGGGCATTCCGTCAACACGACAGATTTGGGGGCGATCGCAGATCTCCCGGATGCCCTGGCGGCTCTCAACAAACAGGCCCGTTTCTACAGCTCGACCACTTACCTTGAGCCCCTCATTTTGGGCGACACCTCAGTCGCTGTTGGCTGGTCAATGGATATAGTGCCGTTGCTAAAGAAAAATCCGCGATTGGGCGCAGTGGTGCCCCAGTCAGGCACAATCCTCACATCGGATTTATGGGTGTTACCTGCTGCTCCCAAGACTGCATCCTCAGAAACCACAACGGTACAAAGCCTCATTGACACCTGGGTGCAGTACTATTGGCGGCCTGAGGTAGCAACCCGTCTGACGCTTCTGGGTAGTGGAGCATCCCCAGTTCTACTCGATGGCCGCACTGAACTTCCCAGTAGCTTAAAGAACGCCTTTATTCTGCCGGATGCGACGATCGTGAAGCGTAGCGAATTTTTGGAACCTCTCTCAGCATCTACTGCTGAAACCTACCGTCGCCTCTGGACGGCGATGCGAGAGGCGTAGAGCGGCCCATCATGCCATTATTGCCCTGAAAATCGAGAAGAATTTGGCATCGGTCGTTGACCTGGATTTCGGCGCTGGCGATGTCACTAAAGTCGCACACATAGGCCGAGAGTGGGTTTCCGGCGCGATCAAAGACGCGGGTGATATAGCCGTATTCCTCAGCTTCAGAGCCGAGGCGGTTCACGAAAGTATATCGCTCAATGTAGTTGTAGATGTCCCAAACTTGCTCATTCACCACCAGATCAACTCGGCGGGGCAGCCCGTCTCCTGCGGGGAAAGCCGCCCAATTTTCGAGGAGTCGTCCACCATAGAGCTGCTGTGCCCACCACAGGCTTGGAATCGTGAGCCCCACCTCTGAAACATTCATAGATGTGACGATATTGGGATCGTCTGATTGGTAATCCAACGCAAACATATCCATATCCGGTGGATTGCTGAGTAGTTGATTCCAATAATCGTCTCTGGGTTGAGCAGAAGCTGCCCCTGTCCACCCCATTAAGGCGATCGCCAAGCTCACTGCGCCTATTTTCCAGCTCCAGCAGCCCATACCCGACTCCCTAGCTTTCTGAAAGATACCTATGACAGTCTTAACCCCTGTCTCTTCATCCTGACAATCCGTTTCAAAAACTGCAATGGCAACGACCAATATTTCACCCGGTCGAACTCAGTAGGGCGCCTAGTAGGCTACGGCCTAAGTCCGTAACCTATTTTTCTGTGGGGGTGCTTCGCACCCCCACAGAAAAATAGGTTATATATTTACGCCTCAGCGTACTAGTACCAGGGCCTGGCTTCAAAGGTTGTTTTTTGTGCTGCCTATATACAAAACCTTTATACAAAACCTTTAAAGAGGCTCCCACTAGTTGTTGTTTGAGCCAGGCTCAGCGAAATTCGAGCGGCAAAAGCCGAGAAGGATCCCTCTAGAAGGCACAATATAAATCAGGAATTTAACCCCCCTCCGATGCTATGGCTTCTGTACTGCATAATGCCTTTGATTTGCTGAGCGATCGCATCCAACGCTATAAGGCCAGGGTCGATTACCTGGCCATCCGTCTAGAGGAATCTGAGGGAACGGACATACTATTGCGGCGAGGGCAGGTGGAAACCCTCAGCGAAGGCGTTTCCATTGGGGGGCAGGTGCGAGCTTGCTTCCGAGGTGGGTGGGGGTTTGCTAGCTTCAATCAGCTTGACCAGCTAACCGAGCGGATTGAGGAGGCGATCGCTGCTGCTCGGATGGTGGGTGAAGAGGAAACCCTGCTGGCTCCCATTCCCATCATTCAAGACAGCCGGCCCCTGCAACTGTTTGGTTCCGATCCTCGCAAGGTTCCCCTGGCTGAGAAAAAGGCTTTGTGTAGCCACTATGCCGATATTCTTCGCAGCGTGAACGATTGCATCACCACCACATCGGTGCGTTACGGGGACAGCACTCAGCACATCATTATTGCTACCTCGGAAGGTACGCTGATTGAGCAGTCCTGGGTGGATATGGAAATGCGCTTTGCCGCTACCGCCCGTAATAGCGAAACGGTGCAAACAGGTCGCGAAACCACTGGCTCCCGTCGTGCTTACGAGGATTTGATGAATCTGGACGATCTGGTGCAGAGTGCAGCCCGGAGGGCGGTGAATGCTTTGGAACTGCCTCCTGTGAAAGGCAATACCTATACCGTTGTGATCGATCCCATCCTCACCGGGCTGTTCGTTCATGAAGCTTTCGGGCATCTCTCCGAGTCGGACATGATTTACGAAAACCCCGACTTGATGGAGGTGATGACCCTGGGCCGTAGCTTTGGTCCCAGTGAATTACAAATCCTCGATGGAGCGGCCCCAGAGGGACATCGGGGCAGCTATGCCTACGATGACGAAGGGGTGCCTGCAACGACGACACAGTTAATTAAGGATGGGGTGTTGGTGGGACGTCTGCACTCCCGTGAGACGGCTGGCAAGCTGGAGGAGCCCGTGACGGGGAATGCTCGCTGTTTGAATTACCACTACTCCCCCATCGTGCGCATGACCAATACCTGGATTGAACCGGGTACAACGCCTGTGGAAGATTTGTTCGAAGGGATCCAGGAAGGGGTCTACGCCAAGAACTGGATTGGTGGCATGACCAACGGCGAAATGTTCACCTTTACTGCTGGGGAGGCCTGGATGATTCGCAATGGTAAGGTGGCGGAGCCGGTGCGGGATGTGTCGCTATCGGGGAATGTGTTTACGACTCTGGAGGATATTGAGGCGATCGGCAATGATTTCTTCTGGGATGAGTCGGGTGGCTGTGGCAAAGGGGGCCAGAGTGGTTTGCCTGTCGGGTGTGGTGGCCCTAGTCTACGCATTCGCAACGTAGTTGTAGGTGGCGAAACCGACGAGGATAGCGGCGACACCTGGCGCGAGTAAGCCTATGCCACTGACCCGCTGTGCCTGGGTTACGTCTGACCCGCTTTATCTTGACTATCACGACCACGAATGGGGTGTTCCTGTTCACGACGACACCCGTCTGTTTGAATTCCTAATTCTGGAAGGAGCGCAGGCGGGGCTGAGCTGGTTGACGGTGCTGCGGAAACGGGAGGCCTATCGAGAGGCGTTTGATGGGTTTGATGTAGAGGCGATCGCCCACTACGACGACGCAAAAATTGCCACGCTCCTGACCAACGCCAGCATCATCCGCAATCGCCTCAAGGTAGAAGCGGCGGTACGCAATGCCCGTGCTGTGCTGAAAATCCGCCAGGAATTTGGGAGCCTCGATCGCTATCTCTGGCAGTTCGTCGATGGCCAACCGATCGTGAATGCCTGGAAATCGATAGCCGAAGTCCCAGCAGAAACGCCTGAATCTCGTGCCATGAGCAAGGATTTACGGAAACGAGGCTGCAATTTTGTGGGGCCGACGATTTGCTATGCCTTGATGCAGGCCTGTGGGTTTGTGAATGATCACACGACGGACTGTTTCCGCTACTTGGAAATGAAAAGCTGAATAGGAAGGTGGACGAAGTACACCTTCCTATTCATTCCAGTAGCGCTGAGATTATTGGCTGGCTTGGCTTAGAGCTGCAATAAGCTCGTCTTTTTTCATTTTGCTATAGCCATAAATTTTCTGTTTCTTGGCTAACTCCTTCAACTTGGCGGCTGTCATGCTTTGAAGAGAGATGGTATCGCCAGTGGCTTTTAAATTGCCTTCTAGTTTGTCTTCTGGTTCAGGTTCTGGCTGTGGTTCTGATTTGAGCTGTGGAGTTAGATAGAAGACTTGCTTGAGTACATCTAGCTTCTTCCCTTTTGTAATCCCGCACTTTAAGGTGACAACTGGATCGAGTGTCTTCCAAAATTGTCGGGGAGCTTCATCGATACGATTGGTGGCTACGGCTAACTTAATGGTTTTGAGAGGGCTGCCGGGTTGTTCCATGACATATTCCAGAGCTGCCATAATTTCATCTCTCGATGCTTTCGAGAGATTTACTTTTGGTATCTCTTCACCCGCTAATACGCGAGTAACTTCGGCGGTGTTATCGCTGTCGTCAGCAATAATGCACCAAACTCGTTCTAAGCCTGCTTCTTCTGCAACGGCATAGACAAAGGTGTTGCCAATGACCTCGTAGCGATCGCCTCCTACTTCTCTCACAATTAACGGAACCCAATTTCGCCTACCCTTTTCGTTCAGCAAATGAGCAGAAGCCTGAATGAGAAATTGAGGAGTATTCGTTCCTTTACCCGGATCAATTTCATCGAGATAAAGGTGCATTAAATTTCCAATATCTTTTGGATTCGCCATTATAGAAAATACTCCTTCACTAAGTTCTTGTAGTACTCAAGGGCTGATTTATCTCGAAAAACGGCAGGAACACGAAAGAACGCTGAACTCGAAATACTTGCATGGCCGGGTACACAGAGAACATGCGTGTCTTCTCCAGCACGGCGTCTCTTAGGAAAGAAATAAGGAGCTAAATCAAATCCATCGTTCCTTTTAGCCGCCTGAATCATGCTCTCCATAACTTTTTCTACGGCAGCTTTCTGAGGCTCCGTCATTCTTTCGCCATTAAAGAAAATGGGTAAAGCAATTGGACTGCCATCACTCTTTTCCTGTTGTATTTCAGGAATAAAATCCTTAATTGCAGTAACAGCATTTTCTAAAGAGAACAAGTTGTTGTGTTTTGTCGGAAGTAGAACAACATCTGCTGCATAAACTGCTAGTTTGCTGAAAAGACGCCAATTAGGAGGCGCGTCTATCAAAATATAATCGTATTCGTTTCTTAGAGATTTCAGTTTGCGATGAAGTAAGCCATTGCCTGGCTTATAACCATGTATCTTCAGCTCATTTTCGGCTTCAGAAACTAGCCTTTTATCTGATGGGATGACATCAAATCTGGTTTCCAGTTTTTTACTTCTAAATAAGAACTTATAAGGACGGATAGCAGTTTTTAACTCTGTATCGCGATTGATGAGAGCTGTGAAGAGAGCGTCTTCACTCAGTGGTAATCCTAATGCACTTGTTAAATCCTGTTGGTTGGGATCAAAGTCAATGACCAAGATCTTTTTTCCAAGCAGTGTAAGAATACCCGCAAGATTGACTGTAGTCGTTGTTTTTCCTACGCCACCCTTGTTATTGTATAGAGCTATTGTTAGGGCCCTGGAGGGAGACTCGATTTTCTCTCGAATTGTAGCTGTAATATCCTCGATATTATCCTTGTTAATGGGATGGCACGGAGTTGCAGGAAAAACGACCTTTCCATGTTTTCGGAAAAGTTGTATATGGCATGAATTGGTAATGATTCCCCATGCCGCTGAATGACATTCAGGAGCTAGCAAATACCGTTTCAACTGTTGAACAGTATTCTTATAGGGTTGGCTTCCTTCTGTCAGATTGACGTCCCTACCTTTTAGTTCGACTAAAAGATAGGGATTCTTTTTAGTGTTAATAAAAATGTCATCCCCAACATTCTTCCGGGCCGCTATATCGACAGCCATTCTGCGAATGGGATACTCAGGGTAAATTTCCTCAGCCTGAAAGCCTAAAGCTTCTAATAACTTGGTTGCAAACTGTCGATTAACAATCGCTTCCAGAGCATTTTCGGGCAAGCTTTGTAGTGCAGAGCGAAGGCTGATAGGTGTCATGCTTATAATCCGGGAGACTGCCAGGCATGTTTTTATATGTGCCCAGTTGGGGACAATTCTCCTTTCTAATAACCAATTCCCTATCAGGAAGCCCAAGTAAGCTTCATATGTTATTTATGAAATCGCAGCTGCACTTTAAGTGATCTACGCACACAACTGAAAGTCTTTTATGGTTCTTGTCAGCTTCTGCGGGCTTTGCACCATTTGCAGCTGCCCTGTCCAAGATTGACGCCGCAGGTGTTGCAGAAGGGGATCGATGGTTCTTTGGGTTTGTACTTTTCGGGGTCGAGGGCTTGTTTAGCGCGGCAGCGTTTGCAGCGACCGTAGCCGAGAGGGCGATCGCACGTCCGGCACCAGAATGCTTCACTAACGGGCTCAAAACGTACGGGTTTTCCTTTGGGAGTTTCAGTCGGATGAATCGTTAAATCATCATCGTGAATTCTTTGGCGTGCCTGTTCCAGAGCCGCGACCACTTTCTGTCGTTTGGGTTCTTTCCGTAAATAGAGCGGAAGCCGTTCATACCAACGCTGAATTAAAGACCGATCGATCTTTTCAAGAGACCGATCTAAGCGCGGAATGATGGAACTGGGATGAATTTTCTGCCTGTAGTATTCAAGCACCTGTTCAAGTTGCTCTATGGAATCAAATTTGAACGTGAATCCACAAACTTCAACGAAGTAATTCCATACAGGTTGCAAGGTTGAATGTTGGGTTCGGCGTTCTAAATTCTCCTCCTTCCAAACCTTTACCATCTTGCAGACCTTTTCAAAAATATCTTCGTAGAACAGGAGTATTAGAATAAGTAGTGCATTTAGAAGGCACAATTCTTACTAAAAGTTTCCAATAATATTTTCATTTCTCCAATACTCAGGGCTGGTGATTGATGGTGAATCATAGCATGACAGTTTGGGCAGACAGGGCGTAGATCTTTAACTGGATCAACTTCATACTCTTCTCCTATTTCCGCAATAGGACGCAAGTGATGGATATGAATAAAACCTTCGCCCAGGGGGCCAAAAATCTTACCAAAATTGAAACCACACACTACACAGCTTGAGCCGTAGTGATCGATACATCTCTGTCGAGCTTTAGGATCTCGCTCGTAAGTGTTGACTAGAACCTGCTTCACTGCCCCTTCACGGAATGCCTGTGTTGTGTCTACTTCGTCTGGGAAATGATGAGATGAGGGTTCAGTTTTTGGAGTTTGGTGCTTGCTTTGCCAGCGCCAAAAGCGCTCTGTATAGTCTCTAAAACAATCATCTTTTCCATTCAATACATTGGCTGCGGCACGGAAGATAGGAAAAAGCACTATAAAGTCGTGAAGTGCTGGAAGAATTCTGTCAACATTTTTAACCGGAAGATGAATAGGAGTTCCGCTAATGTAAGTGCCCTTCCATTCCCTTTCGGGAACCAACTGTAGTCTACTGATCAATTCAATAAAGTTTATACTCTGATCTTCATTAGGAGATTCAATTGTCTCCGAATAGAGTTCATATTCACCATATTCTAATAGTCGAATGGCTTCGCTCGGATACTTTTTAAGCACCTGAATGATCGGATTACCCTCTAACCCTCTTAACCCAAAAAAGTTGACATAAAGCCTGTCTTGGGCGCACTCAAACCTTTGCTGAAAAAACCATGCTTGGCCTTCTATCGCTAAACCAGCAGTTGCGACTTCAAACGGTTTAGTTTGTTTTGCGTTTGGACGGTGAGCCGGAGTTGTTGTTGTTCTGCACGATGAGAGTGTATGTTCGCCATAAATTTCATTAATCAAGCTGCAAGCCTTTGTAAGAAGGGTTTTAAGTTTTGGAACTAGTTGTTCTTGCAGTTGATCAGCACGTTTACGGGTGTCTTCAATAGTAAAAAGTAGCTGTTCGCGATCGCTAATTAACGGTAAGTCGCTAGAGGACAATGATCCTATTGCTCTGGCTAAATTCATGATTCCCCTTTTTGAAACAATATGTTTGGCAAAAAATCAATAGCTGTTTATGTTCTGTAAATTCATAAGGACTATGCTCACTCAGTAATTGTTGAGCAAACATTTATTTGAATGCACCTTAAACTTATTTAAGAGAAGTATTTAGAAGCTAGCTTCTCTAGGACGTCATAATATAAGACTGGAAAGCCTTGTTCTAAGGTAGCTTTCGCAAAGTTGAAACAACCTGCTCTTTACAAAAAGTTTAATTTTCTGAAAACTCTTCTCTGAATTCTGTAAATACTATCAATGAAGGCTTATTAAAGCCAAAAAATCGATTGGTTTGTGCTGTCAATGAATGAGTGTGTGACCACAAGAGTACTAGTGGTAGATACCTCTGGGATGTGTTTTAACTGAAATACCATTAACCGAGAGACAAATTCTCCTACTGTTTTATAGGGAAACACCCATGAGCCAGAATACGCAAGCTGAAGCGATCATCCGTACCCATGTGTTGTGGGCGATGGGTGGTGGATTGATTCCGATTCCTCTGGTAGATTTTGCGGCGGTTACGGCAATTCAACTGGAAATGCTTCAGCAATTGGCCCAGCTTTATGGCGTGGATTATTCCAAAAGCAATGGCAAAGCGTTTGTCTCGGCATTGACGGGAACAAGCCTGGCGCGGCTGGGAGCCAGCTTCCTCAAAGCCCTTCCTGGCGTTGGAACGCTGGTGGGTGGGGCTTCGATGGCGCTGACCTCCGGAGCATCAACCTATGCCGTGGGGCAGGTCGCTGTTAACCATTTCTCAAATTCGGGTACGCTGAACAACTTTGTAGAAGACCAGCTCAAAACGATTTACGATTCAGCCTTCGAGCGCGGAAAAACCTACGTATCTGATTTAGAGAATGATAAGGGCGATGATGCCGCCAAGATTTTTCAGACGCTAGAGCAGCTCGGCAAGTTGAAGGAACAGGGCGTGCTGACGGAGGAAGAGTTTCAGGCGAAAAAGCAGGAGTTGCTGTCTCGGCTTTAGAAAAGCTTGGCTGAAGTTGTAGAGGTTAGGAGATTTCCAACAATGAAATTACCCCCAGGATGTTGGTGCTTTGCCCGCGAAGCGGGCAAAGCACCAACATCCTGGGTAGATTCTTATGCAGAAACCTCCTTAGACACCGGGTGTTTTGAGAAACACTTGGTGTCTGAGTTTTGGGGTGAGTGAGCGGCGATCGCCCCACTTTACACAACTTCACAAAAAACCGTTACGCTACAAAATGGATTCCTAACTCACCATTTCCTATGAGTACCGTATCGGATATTGCTGTAAACACCATCACTGGCACTTCCAAGACATTGGGTGACTATGCCGGAAATGTTCTTCTCATTGTCAATGTAGCTTCCTATTGTGGCTACACTCCACAGTACGAAGGGCTGGAAGAACTGAACCAGAAATACAAAGACCAGGGCTTGCGAGTGCTGGGTTTCCCCTGCAACGACTTCGGGGCACAGGAACCCGGCAGCAACGAGGAAATCCAACAGTTTTGCTCGACCCGCTACGGTGCCAGCTTTGAGATGTTTGACAAGGTGCATGCCAAAGGAGCTGACCAGCATCCCCTATACGCGACTCTGACCCAGTCTTCCAATCCCCCTGGAGATGTTGCCTGGAACTTTGAGAAGTTTCTCATTAGCAAAACGGGGGAAGTGGTGGGCCGTTTTCCCAGTCGGGTTGCCCCAAATTCGCCTGAGCTGATTTCGGCGATCGAGGCAGAATTGGCGAAGTAGCGCGATCGCCCCACCAGATTCCTTTCGCTTTTCATTAGACCTTCTGCATGCATCGTTTTTGAGGACGTGAATCGTTGCGCAGCTTTGTTGCGCAACGATTCATGCAAGAAGTCTATTCTTTAGCTTGCCCCATGCCTGATGCTGATACAACCAGAGTATTCAGTCCGCTGGTTACCGGAGATGAGCTTGGCGAGCGCCCTGCTGACTCTACATTGCTGCCTCATTTCAAGCAGCGGTGATTCGGGTGTTGGGCGATCGCCTCACCTCTGCCTACAAGGAAATCGCTGATCTATTGAGAGCTTGATAAGAGGTGAGGCGAAATACAAAGGACCATAAAAGTCTCTAAAAAAAGCCCCTAAAAAGTATTGCTACTAATCAGAGACAAGGAATAATTCATCGGTCAAGTATAAGCCACTATTTATAGCTTTAGGGAATGTAATTCCGTAGGATTAAGGTTTACAAATAGTTGGAAAGCTGCCTTGACCGCCCTCTTCAGTAACCCAGAAATTCTCATTTTGAATTAAGCCAAGAATACAGTCTGCCGAAGCGGGCTGTTTCTTAGCTTAAAGGTGAGAGTTCATGCCCTACGGGTACAAACTCTTACCTTTTAAGCCCATAACAAGAATTACTGTCAGCGTTATCTTAAGGACCCTTTCAGTGATTTTTTGTGGTAAATTATGGCTTAATTTGTTGAGAGCTTGAATCGGGTTTTTGTCGCTTTACTATCTTTCATACCTTTTGTGCGATCGCCACACAGTACTCTCGGTGAGGGGTTGTTTGATTGAACGCTAGAAACGGTAGTTTTTGATAAAGAAGCTGTGTAAGAATCAGCCTTTCAAGCATTCCCTGACCCAATATTTAAGGACAAGCAGAGTTATATGAGCGGCAACGAGTCACGCTTCACCGCCATTTGTCAGATTACCGATCGCGAAAAAGTACCCGCCAAGCTTCCCACTCGTTTGGAAGAGTTGTGGGCAACCGATGTCTTCACTCTGAACAAAATGCAGGCGTGTCTGCCTAAAGATGTCTTCAAAGCGATTCAGAAAACAGTAAAAACGGGCGGCAAACTAGACGTCTCGGTGGCGGGGGTGGTCGCTGCCGCCATGAAGGATTGGGCCATTTCCAAGGGGGCGCTCTACTATGCCCACGTCTTCTACCCGATGACCAACATCACCGCTGAGAAGCACGATGGCTTCGTCTCAGTGCAAAGTGACGGCTCCGTAATTACAGAATTTACCGGCAAAGTGTTAGTGCAGGGCGAGCCGGATGGCTCCTCGTTCCCCAATGGCGGCATCCGCTCCACTTTCGAGGCACGCGGTTACACAGCGTGGGATGTCACCAGCCCCGCCTACATCATGCAAACGGATAACGGGGCAACTCTCTGTATCCCAACGGTTTTCATCTCCTGGACAGGTGAAGCCCTTGATAAAAAAACTCCGCTCCTCCGCTCCAATGCTGTCATGAGCAAAGCGGCTACACGGCTGCTCAAGCTGTTGGGTCATACCGACGTCGCTCCCGTCAACTCAAGCTGCGGAGCTGAGCAAGAGTATTTCCTGGTGGATACTCATTTCGCCAACAGTCGCCCTGACCTGCTCCTCACGGGGCGGACGCTGTTTGGTAGACCCGCCGCTAAGGGTCAGCAGTTTGACGATCACTACTTCGGCGCTATCCCCGAGCGGGTGCAAATCTTCATGCAAGACGTGGAAGAGCGCATGTATCGGTTGGGCATCCCGGCCAAAACCCGCCATAACGAAGTAGCTCCTGGCCAATTTGAAATCGCGCCTGTCTTTGAAGCGGCCAACGTTGCCAGTGACCACCAGCAGATGACCATGACGATTCTGCGGAACACGGCCAAGAAGCACGGCTTTGTCTGCCTGCTCCATGAAAAGCCGTTTGCAGGCATCAACGGTTCTGGCAAACACGTCAATTGGTCAGTGGGCAATGCCACCCAGGGCAACCTGCTCGATCCGGGCGACACTCCCCACGCCAACCTGCAATTTTTGCTGTTCTGCGGCGCGGTCATTCGTGGCGTTCACAAGTATGGGCCACTCCTACGGGCGGTGGTCGCATCCGCCAGCAATGACCATCGTCTGGGGGCCAACGAAGCACCTCCCGCCATCATCTCGGTATATCTGGGTTCCCAACTGGAGGATGTGTTCGAGCAAATTAAACAGGGGGATGTCAAAGCCTCGTCCCATCCTGGGGTGATGAGTCTGGGTGTGGATACTCTGCCAGAGTTTCCGAGGGATCCGGGCGATCGCAACCGCACCTCCCCCTTCGCCTTCACGGGCAACCGCTTTGAATTCCGTGCCGTGGGCTCCAACCAGGCGGTATCTGGCCCCCTCGTGGCCATGAATACAATCCTGTCCGACTCCCTCACCTGGGTTGCTGACGAGCTGGAAGCCGAGTTAGCGAAAGGGGCTGACTTGAATCAGGCCGCTTATACCGTGCTGAAAAAGGTTATGGAGCTTCATAGTGCGGTCATCTTCGGAGGCAATGGCTACTCCGAGGAATGGCACAAGATGGCAGTAGAGCGGGGGCTAAAAAATCTCCCGACCAGCGCCGATGCGTTGCCCGTCTTGAAGCAGCCTGACGTTGAAGAACTGTTCGAACGGACGGGTGTGTTGACAGCCAAGGAGCTAGAAAGCCGCTTTGAGGTCTATGGCGAGCAATACATTCAAGTCATTGCTATGGAGGCCAAGCTGGTTATCAGCCTCGCCAAAACGGTGATTTACCCGGCAGCGTTCCGCTATCTGACAGAACTCTCTAGCAGCATTGCCAGCTTGAAGGCGATCGGCATTGAATTGGAAAAAGAAAGCGCTGAGAAGGTGGCTGCGCTAACCAAATTGATGATGGATACCGTCAGCAAATTGGAAAGTGCCCTGGATAACCATGATTTCTCCAGCACTGAGGAGCACATGCAATATTCCGCCACAACCCTCCGTCCGCTAATGGATAAGGTGCGCGAGTATGCTGATGCCCTGGAGGGCGAAGTTGCAGATGATCTGTGGCCGTTGCCCAAGTATCAGGAAATGCTCTTCATTAAGTAGGGTGGTGGGCGATCGCCCTCATTCTAAAAGGCCAGACACCGGGTGTTTCCAAAAACACCTGGTGTTTTTTTGCCCTGAAGCCTTCAACAGGACTTACGTGTTTGTGTTGGGTGTGGTGTGCGAAGCACACCACACCCAACACAAACACGTAAGTCCTAAACAAAAAGGGATACCGATTCGGTATCCCCTCAACGTTGTTGAATCAAGTCTCAATTACTCAGGTCATCCCTTTATTTTTCCGGGTGCGAAACACCCGGAAAACTAGAAACAAACCTTAGGCATCAAGTCATCCCTTTAGTTTTTGAGGTGCGAAGCACCTCAAAAACTAGAAACAAACCTTAGGCATCATTCAGTGCTGAGATACCGGGAAGGACTTTGCCTTCCAGCAGTTCGAGGCTAGCACCGCCACCCGTGGAGATGTGGCTCATCTTCTCGGCAACACCCACTTTCTCAACCGCCGCTACGGAGTCGCCACCGCCGATGATGGTGGTGGTGCCGGTGCCGGTGAGTTCAGCCAGGGTGTGGGCGATCGCCTCAGTACCCTGTGCAAACTTGTCAAACTCAAACACACCCATGGGGCCGTTCCAGACGACGGACTTGCACTGCTTCAGGGCATCCTGGAACACCTTCACCGAGTCGGGCCCGATATCCAGACCCATCCAGCCATCCGGAATTGACTCAACGCTAACAGTTTGAGCGTTGGCATCGGGAGAGAAGTTATCCGCCACAACCACATCGGTGGGCAGCAACAGATCAACGCCCTTCTCCTTGGCTTTGGCTTCCAGGGTCTTCGCCAGTTCCAGAAACTCGTCTTCTACCAGAGACTTACCGACGCTCAGGCCACGAGCTTTGTAGAAGGTGAAGATCATACCGCCGCCGATCAGCAGCTTGTCGACTTTCTCAAGCAGCGCTTCGATAACGGTAATTTTGCTGGATACTTTGGAGCCACCGATGATGGCAGCTAGGGGACGCTGGGGATTGTCGATCGCATTCTGGAGGTACTCCAGCTCTTTCTCGATCAGGAAGCCAGCAACCGAGGTGGAGAGGTACTTGGTCACACCTTCTGTGGAGGCGTGGGCGCGGTGGGCTGTACCGAACGCATCGTTAACGTATAGGTCCGCAACAGAGGCCAACTGCTTGGCGAATTCAGGGTCGTTCTTTTCTTCTTCGGGGTGGAAACGCACGTTTTCCAGCAGAATGACCTGACCAGGCTTCATAGCGGCAACAACGCTGGCGACTTCATCCCCAATACAGTCAGAAGGCTTGATCACCTCTTGCTCCAGCAGCTCCGACAGGCGCTTAGCAACGGGGGTGAGGCGGAACTTGTCGGTCACGCGGCTGGCGAAATCATCCCCTTTGGGACGGCCGAAGTGGCTGCTGAGGATTACCTTCGCACCATTCTTGGTGAGGTAATTAATGGTCGGCAGCGCCGCACGAATGCGGGTGTCATCGGTAATGTTGCCCGCGTCATCGAGGGGAACGTTGAAGTCGTTCCGCACTAAAACACGTTTGTCTTGCAGGTCAGCCGCCGTCAGGCTGGAAACGGATTTCTTAGACACCTCTCTAACCCCCTAGGTGAGTGTTTATACCTATTATTATTGTAAAACGTAACGGTCTTATCTGAAATCCTTTACAAAAAAAGGGTAAGAATTGGGGATCGCACCCCGCTCTGTCTTTTTTGCTTCAGTCGCCAGACTGTGCCGTATTGGGGAGTTTATGGGTTTGGTGCCGACTTTGGGAATCGCTACTGTGGGGGGAACCGCCCCTACCCAAGCCATTACCATCCCAATAACGTTCTACACTCGTAGTGGGTGCGGCACCACCGTTCGGTAGGCTGTCAACACCCACGCCCCATTCAAAACTCTACAGGAATCTGGAACCCTGGCGAGGTAAAGCCATGTTTAAGACCGTTTTATTTCCGATCGATCACAGTCGCGAATCTCAGGAGGCTGCTGAGGTTGTTACCGATGTTGTAAAAAATTATAAAAGCCGTCTGGTGCTGCTCTCTGTCGTTGAAGAGCCTGATGATGCCACTACGGTGGAGGCCGATATGGTGTCACCCGAGGCGATCGCCGCACTTCTCCAAAACGCTCAAGAACTCTTTGCCAATGAAGGCATCAAAGCCGAAGTTATCGAACGGACAGGCAAGCCTGCCTTTGTCATCTGCGATGTAGCCGACGAACTCAATGCCAACCTCATTATTATGGGGTCCCGGGGTACGGGCCTGACGGATGAGGGCGCAGCTCATAGCGTTACAAACCGGGTGATTAACCTGTCGCCCTGTCCTGTGTTGGTGGTTCCTTAGCCACTATTTCGAGGCCAAGGCAGAAGCTAGTAGGCTGCGGCCTAAGTTCGCAACCTATGTTTTGTGTGGGGTGCTTCGCACCTCACACAAAACATAGGTGATGGATTTCTGCCTCAGCGTACTAGTACTCGACAGTTTAAGTCTGCCCATGTTTAAAGGTGGAGGGTGCCCGGTATCCCCCACCTTTAAACATGGGTTGATTTTGCCGCAAGGCTAAACCAGTTCCATTAAGTCCTTCACGTCGTGTACTAGCTCATCGATGCGTTCGCGTGTGCTACTCCACGAGCAGAGGAACCGCGCTCCACCTACGCCAATGAAGGTGTAGAACAGCCAGCCGCGATCGCGCAATCCCTTAACCACTCTCTCCGGTAACGTGACAAATACCGCATTGGCCTGCTGCGGAAACATCAACTCAACTCCTTCAATTCGAGTGAGCTCGTGAGCCATATATGCAGCACACTCGTTAGCATGTTGTGCGTTGCGTAGCCAGGCACCCGTTTCCAGTAAGCCTAACCAGGGGGCAGCAATGAAGCGCATTTTGGAGGCGAGTTGACCCGCTTGCTTACAACGGTAGGCGAAATCTTCTGCCAGATCCCGTTTGAAAAAGATGATGGCTTCCCCAACGGCCATACCATTTTTGGTGCCGCAGAAGCACAGTACATCGACCCCCACTTTCCATGTGAGTTCGGCGGGAGTGACATTGAGAGCAGCGATCGCATTGGCAAAGCGTGCTCCGTCCATGTGGATCTTCAGGTGATAGCGATCGGCTATGTTCCGGATAGCACGTAATTCTTCAATGCTGTAGAGAGTGCCCAGTTCGGTGGTCTGGGTGAGGCTGATGACCTTAGGTTTGGGGTAATGGATGTCGGTGCGGCGGGTGGCGATCGCGGCGATCGACTCTGGCGTTAGTTTCCCGTTTTCCCCCCGCCCCAGGAGTAACTTTGACCCATTGGACGCGAACTCGGGCGCACCACATTCATCCGTCTCGATGTGAGCTAACTCATGGCAAATAACGCTGTGATAGGACTGACACAAGCTGGCTAGAGACAGGGAATTGGCGGCGGTGCCATTGAAAACGAAAAACACTTCACAATCGATCTCAAACAACTCCCGAAAGCGATCGGTGGCTTGTTGTGTCCACTCGTCGTTGCCATAGGCTGGAGCGCTGCCTAAATTGGCGCGGTGGGTGTAGTCCATTGCTTCCGGGCAGATGCCGGAGTAGTTGTCGCTGGCAAATTGTTCAGGGAGTATGGAGAGCATAGGATTTGCGTGCGAGGTCAAAATCTATTGTTAGAGTGTCAAATTTCTGCAGATTCTAACGCTACAGCAAAAGCTAATTCGCCAATGTAAGAACAATAGCGCTGCTGGAAGACCTTCTGTATTCCACAACGCGATACTGTGTTCTAGGCGGGGGGTGAAAAGGGCACGAAGTACCTCTTCCACCCCCCCTATCCACTGTTCAAACTCTGCCTAGAGTGACCGCCTCAGAACCCCCACTGGTCAGCCACTTCATTCAGGATGCGCGTCAAATGCCTCCCTGCGGCCTGGTCTGAGAAGTATTCCTGGGCATAGCGTTGGGCGGCTTGCCCAAGGCGTTGCCGTAGGGCCGTATCGTTCCAGAGGGTGTCGATCGCCTCCAACATGCTCTCCGTAGAGTTGGGCTCGACCAACCAGCCGGTTTCGCCGTGAATAATATAGTCTTCAACCCCATTACAACGGGTGGCAATCAACGGCCGGCCCATAAACATGGCTTCTACGATGGTGACCTGCCCCGCCGCTGTAATGCCGTCCTTGGGTTGTAGAGGCACGACATTAATGCGGCCCTGCTGCGCTAACCGGAAACACTCAGTACGAGCAATTCCCAGAGGCGTTTGTACGTTCGCAGGAATTTGCAGCCCGGCCAGGGCTGATTTACCCGAAGCCACAATAGTTGGAATGTTTAGTCGCTTAACCGCCTCAAATAAGGTAGGAAAGTCGCGATGGGCTGACCCCAGGGATGCCACGAAGGGATGCTCCATTTCCTCCTCATAGGTCACGGAAATAGGAGCGCTCTGGTAGGGCACAAATTCAAATCGTTCGATTGGCAAATTCAACCAATCGCTATAAATTTGCCGTTCTCGCCGGGTGTGAACGACGAAGCGGTCAATATGCCGTAAGCTTGCGCGGGCCATCCATTTCCGCAACCCATCGGAGCAAGTACCGACGTTAAAAAGCCAGGCTACAACAGGCTTCCCATGCTGCCGTGATAGGTTTTGCTGGATGCCAACGGCTGAGGCCAGTTGAGGAAATACGGTGATGACCCCATCGGCACCCTCCTGTAGAGCTCGTTTTGCCTGATCTAAATAGACGAGCCACTCATCAAGGGAGGTAAATTTGCTTTTGCGATCGTGCCATTTTTCCAGGGGTTTTCTACGGGGAACATGGCGTAGAGTATGGCGATCGCTCTCCATAAACAGCTCTAGCCATTGGCTCTGAGCAACGTTGTCGTAGTGAACAAAGGGTGCAGCAATTGTCCATTCCATTGGGCAGGTCTCTCAAAATGCGGTTTCGGTAGGCAGCCAAAGGTAACGGCGTCTCTGGGTAAAATGTAAAACTTCATGACCGAGCCCGGCCATAGGAGGTAGCCCCGCTCCTATCTCTCAATCGAGAGTGAATAATTTGCCTGAGTTCTGGGCTTTGAGTGGCTTAGAGCATCTTTTAGGGGTCAAGTGAATGGCGCACTCAACTGCATCTACGCACTGGGCTTTCTGCAGCCATAGAGTTTGAGAACGATAGGGTTTGTACGTTAGGTGGACGAACCATGCCTCGTTTCGAGATTTTTTAGTCATCCTCCACGAGCTGATACCCCTGTTTTGCACCCATAAATTCAAAAGAAAACTCGTAAAGTTCTGCATGCACTCCTAACCCAATATATGCAGAGTAATGAGTCAAAAACTAAGGGGATCTACGGAACCGTCATAGTAATTAGAAGTTTAAACACATTAAATCACCCATTTTTTTATCATGACTACTAAAAGAACCCCTGGTTTTTTCGTAGAGCTTATCCATTTCTTTAAATACTCATCAATTTCTACATTTGTATACCCGTAAATTTAAGGAAACTTCAGCGAAAGAATAGAATTCCAGAGCTTTAAGTTCTGTACACATGAAGGGTGCAAAAAATCAACTTTTTGAATGCCTGTGAGAGCCAAAAACTGTGGCGATCACTTAACGAATGGCACAGCTTTTGGCTCTCATGCTTAACTGGGCAGAGCCGCTGATAGGATTTTGGAAAACGGTAGGGCGATCGCCTCTTCTCAATTCAATCAATCAGCATTGATAAAACGCTGTCCTACATAAAGCGGTAATTTTGTCTAGAAAAAATGCTGCAATCTGTACAAAACTCAGTTTTGAGAATCGCAAATTTTAGATAGCACCCTGTACAAGTCTGGAATCTCTAAATGCCTAGTACGCTGAGGCGGAAATCCATCACCTATGTTTTGTGTGGGGTGCGAAGCACCCCACACAAAACATAGGTTGTGAACTTAGGCCGCAGCCTACTAGTGAAGTGTCAGAGCATGAAACCCTGATGCTTGAACTGCAAGATGATGTCAAAAAATAATGTCTTTACCTTCTGGTCAATAGCTCAACTTAATTAAGCACAAAGCTAAAATACTGTGCGATCGCTCATATGCGACACAACGTGGCAAATCTATCTGCCTGGCAGCGAGGTCTACGGTAATCCCGTTTTCAATCAAGTTGGGGGGCTGAACCGTAGCAATTCTCATTTTGGAATGAAGTCCCGCAGCTCATTGAAGGTGGGCTACGGCGGTTTAAGCCTGGAGTTCGTGCCCTATGGGCGCGAACTCCAGGCTTAAACCTCATAATGAGAATCGCTGGCTGAACCGTACAGAAGCACCCTAGAATAGCATTGCCCCATCCAGGCGGAAGTTTGGATTTTGATGTAAATCCAACGTTCCCGATAATTGTGTTATGACCTCTCCTCCAATTCAGTGGTATCCCGGCCATATTGCAAAGGCTGAGCGGCAACTGCTGGAAAATTTGAAAAAAGTTGATGTCGTGCTAGAAGTGCGCGATGCCCGCATTCCGCTAGCGACCCAACATCCCCAGCTGAGCCAATGGATTGGCGAAAAAGAGCGGGTGCTGGTCTTGAACCGAGTGGATATGATCCCGGCCGTGTTTCGTACTGAGTGGGAGCGTTGGTTTCAGCAACAGGGGGAAGCCCCTGTCTTTACCAATGCCAATCAAGGAACGGGGGTGAATGGGGTCGCGAAAGCAGCTCAAGTGGTTGGCGATCGCTTGAACCAACGCCGCCACAACCGGGGTATGCTGCCTCGTCCAGTGCGGGCCGTTGTGATTGGTTTCCCCAATGTTGGTAAATCAGCGCTCATCAATCGCCTTCTCAAACGTCGGGCTGTAGAGAGTGCCCGTCGGGCTGGGGTCACGCGACAACTCCGGTGGGTGCGCATTTCCGATCAAATGGAATTGCTCGATGCTCCTGGTGTTCTACCTTCCCGCCTCGCTAACCAGGAGGCTGCTCTTAAGCTGGCCATTTGTGATGACATTGGCGAAGCGGCCTACGATAATCAGCGCATTACGTCTGCCCTGATTGATCTTTTAAAGGGGTTGCAGGAACACGCTCCCATGGGTGTGGAAGGATTGCGATCGCGCTACACTCTAGATCCCGAAACCATGACAGGCGAAAGCTATCTGGCCTCTCTGGCTGAGCAACGCCACAATGGCGATCAAGAACGTACGGCCCGCGAGATCCTCAACGATTTCCGCAAAGGTTTACTGGGTGCGATTCCCCTCGAAGTCCCTCCGATCAGCTAACTGCTGCAAGTAGGTTTGGTGACGTAGAGAATCCGAGCCCTAATTTTGCCGCTGTGAAGCGACGGCAAAATTAGGGTTTTGGCAAGATATTGATTTATACTCCTGGCCATTTTTGTTAGGACATTTGGCGAGAGTGAGTGCTCCGTACTCGCTCTCGCCGAATGTCTTAGCGAAAATGGCTGTAGCTACGAATAGAGGGAGCAGTTTGCGCTCCCCTATTCGTAGCTATGAGTGTGATGGAGATGATCTCGATAATGTATTAATGAAGGCAATCATAAATAGAGTCTAAAGATAAGCGCTCGTCGGCATTTTCGTGGGATAGTTCTAGGACTGAAAATGGAGCGATCGCCCTAAAATTGATGGCTACTTTCCACAGTTATAAACTGTAATCCTCCTCTCGGACTGTACTCTGTTCTGGAAGCAGGCAGTATAATCGACAAGACTTTGAGCGTTCCTAAGTAACAGGATTGTTGCCCTTAGATGCGGCTTCGTAATGGAATGAAATCAATTCTTCAACGATTTCTTTGATTTCATAACCTAAGGAACTGCAAGAAGTATAAATACCTTTTTTGATCCCTTCTTTTAATACTAGTTTTTAATTCGGTTTTTGGTTGATCCCTCACCTTATTGCGTGATCCCCGGTCAACATTGTCCACCGTTCTTCTGATCTCTATGACCTCCTCACACTTTTCCGATTCCATAACTGATCACGCGTCAAGTTCTGCCTCTCTGGCTACCCAGCCTGCTTCGACACGGGGGGGTGCCACGGCAACAGGTGTCTACGTTACGGTTCATGGGCACTTTTACCAGCCCCCTCGTGAGAACCCCTACCTGAATGCCATTGAGCGGCAACCCAGCGCGGCTCCCTATCACAACTGGAATGAGCGGATCCATCACGAGTGTTATCGTCCCAACGCCTTCGCTCGGGTGCTCAATGATCATGGAGAGTTACTGGGGGTCGTCAATAACTTTGAATACCTTAGCTTTAATATCGGCCCGACGCTGATGAGCTGGCTGGAGCAGGCCGATCCGGAGGTCTACCAACAAATTCTAGAGGCTGACCGCCGCAGTTGTGAGCGGTTAGGTGGGCATGGAAATGCGATCGCCCAGGTCTACAACCACATCATCATGCCCTTAGCCAATGAGCGCGACAAGTATACTCAAATTCGCTGGGGTAAGGCTGATTTTCGCGCCCGGTTTGGTCGTGAGCCCGAAGGCATGTGGCTGGCAGAAACCGCTGTCGATTACCCAACGCTCAAAGCTTTAGTGGATGAGGGAATTCGCTTCATTATCCTGGCTCCCTCTCAGGCTCAGCGGTGCCGCCCTCTGCCCACGAATGAGCATCCTCAGCCTAACTGGACTGAAGTTGGCGGTAGCCAAATTGATCCCAGCCGCCCCTACCGCTGCTATCTGAATGAGCCCTCGGGCGATCGCTACATCGATATCTTCTTTTATGACGGCCCTATTTCCCGTGACATGGGCTTTGGTGAAGTGATGAACAGCTCTCAGCACTTCGCTGCCCGTTTAGGACAGGCGGTGCGGGGAGATCATCGAACGGCGCAGTTGGTTTCGGTAGCCACTGATGGCGAGACCTTTGGCCATCACAAAGGCGGCAGTGAAAAGGCCCTTGCCTATGCCTTTACCCGCGAGTTTCCCGCTCGGGGCTGGATGGTGACAAACTTCGCTCATTACCTGAGTCTGCATCCGCCTACCTGGGAGGTTGTGCTAAAGCCTGTAACGGCTTGGAGTTGCTCCCATGGTGTGGATCGCTGGCAGGAGGACTGTGGCTGCGGCGGTGGTGGTTTGTGGAACCAGCAATGGCGGCGGCCTCTACGGAGTACGCTCAATTGGTTGCGCGATCGCCTCATCGATATCTATGAAACGGAAGGGCGGCGCTTCTTCCTTGATCCCTGGGTGGCGCGGGATGAATATATTGCGGTGGTGGGCGATCGCTCTTCCACGAACATCAGTCATTTCCTGACTCGTCATCAAACCCACCGCCTCAACCATGCGGAACGGGTAGATGCCCTGCGGCTCCTTGAAATGCAGCGCCATGCCCTGCTGATGTTCACCAGTTGCGGCTGGTTCTTTGAGGAAGTGTCGCGGCCTGAAGGCACGCAAATCCTGCGCTACGCTGCCCGCGCGTTGGAATTGGCTGAAGAAGTGACCGGGACGCAACTGGAACGGGAGTTTATCCAACGACTGGGAACGATTCCCAGCAACGTGGATCTCTTTAGTTCGGGTGCCGACATTTATCATCAACTGGTCTCCCCCAGCCGCATCAACATGAAACAGGTTGCGGCCCACTACGCCATCAGTTCCCTCTTCCAGACCTACCCGCAGGAATCCCGCATCTACGCCTACCGCACCCAACAGTACGATTACCAGTTACGGCGTATGGGGGCGATGACCCTGGCAGTAGGCCAGCTACAACTGACGTCCGAGATCACCAACGAAACGGCTTATCTCGTTTTTGCCGTACTGCATCTGGGCGGGTGGGATTTCTATTGCTGCATCCAGCCCTTCGCAGGTCGTCGCCTGTTTACCCAGCTGAAGGATGAACTGTTTGAGGCTTTTCAACTGGCTAGTGCGGCTCAAACCATCCAGGTCATGAACCGTACTTTTGGGGATCAGTCCTATAATCTCCAACACCTATTTGTAGAGGATCGCCACCGGATTATGCGGCAACTCAGTCAGGCTACCCTGACCCGGTTAGATCAGCTCTATACCCAGGTGTATCGCGATAACTTTGGGGTGTTGATGGCCTTCCATCGGGATGGTCTGGACGTGCCTCAGGAACTTCAGGTTGCTGCCGAAATTGCCATCAGCCATCGAGCGATGGTGTCGCTGCAAGCCCTGGAGCGAGAAACCAGTGATTGGCCCCTGACGAATTTGCAAATGTGCCACAGCCACTTAGGTGAGTTGGAGGCGATCGCAAATGAAGCACGCCAACTCCGCTGCCAAATTCGCACGGCTGAAATGCGTACCATTCTGGAGCGCGTTATTCTTCGTGCCCTCTGGCACTTGCTCTATGAGCTGGATCTGGAGACAGCGATCGAAGAAATCACTATTCTGGAACGGCTACTAATAGTTGGGCGGGAGGTCTGTGCTGGGCTATCGTGCGATCGCGCCCAGGAACTCTACCTGCGCCGTCTACAGGCAACCATCCTACCCCTATTACAGGGAGATGAGCGGCAGCGGGCGATCGCCCAACGCCTGATTCACCTGGGCCAATGCCTCTCAGTCGATGTAACTTCCTGGCAAGTACCAGATGCACTGCGTACCTCCAGCCCGAACTCAATGTCGCTATCCTAGGGGTTATCTTGGGGTTGCTTTTACACGCGTAAAGTGCTGAAAAAGTGATCTTAAGCCGCTGAGCATTTGCCATTTTGCTTCGGACATCGGAAGAGGCTTGGTGTAAAGCACCAAGCCTCTCTCCATTGCAAAGATAAGAGGCTGCTGTGCATTGCACAGCAGCCTCTTATCCTGATGAGTCAAACGTATTATGCGTGGGATTGCAGTGCCAGGATGACTCCATCCAGGTAGGGGCGAATGATAGAGCTGCTCGCTGGAATGCGGGCATCGATCATTTCCTGAAGGAAACGGTAGGAGCTGGCGCAGTGGTCATTGCGTTTGTAGGCCAACAACACCGTATCCAACCAGGACATCATCATTTCTTTGAAGAACACTTCGTCGTTCCGCAGGATGGACAGCGCAATATAGCGCAATACCTGGCTCATGTCATACAAACACCGGGGGCGATGCTTCTGAATCACCTCCGGGTGGAGCTGGGCCATCTTGTCCAGAGCGTCATTAACGAGCTGAGTGCTATGTTCCCGTAGAGCATTGTACGCTTCCAAACGGGTTGTGTAGCTCTGGGCAAATTGCTCCAGAGTTTGCAGTCCTCGCGCATCCAGGTAGGCCCCATCGGCATCCAGGAAGCATTCGTCCATGTCGTGATTGAGCGTGTGCATAGTGTTAGTCGGTATTGGGTTGATGTAGGTTGGTCGGGTTCATTCCCTTACAGGAAGGCAACGTGAGAATTCAAAACCCTTCAAGATGGACACAACGTTGAACAAATCCATAGCGGATGATCGCGCCAGCATCTCAACCATTGGAGAGTTAGATGGGCAGATGCGGTGTGGCTCTTAGCCTCTAATTTCAGACTGCCCTAGCCTGTGAAGTGATACAACATCCTTGATTCATTTCTTAACTTTCGGGAAACGGTAATTCGTGAAGTCATACCAAATCAATGGGAAGCTGCACAGCATGAGAGTGGCGGCGCAGCTTCATAAAAAACGGTATCAGTAGGAGAGTTCTTGGTTTTACTACAAAGATTTGACGGCCAATAGTACGATACGGGCAGTCGGCTTAGGTGTTGGTGTGGATGTATTTATCCAGGCGTATCAATATGCCTTCAACAATTTAGATACCCTTTTGAAGGAGTTGCAGCAGCATCTCTTGCTGGTATCCGTGCCGTTGGCCTGTGGTTTACTCCTGGGGTTACCCCTGGGGTTATGGAGTGCGCGATCGCGCTCTGCTTCCACTGTCCTGATCAACGGCTTTAATGCCTTGCGAGTCATTCCCAGTTTGGCGGTGTTATTCCTGCTGATCCCTTACTCGGGTTTGGGGTTTCAGTCGGCGGCGATCGCTCTCACGCTCCTCGCCATGCCCCCTATTCTGATTAGTACTGACGTCGCTTTCCGTACCATTGATCCGATGATCCGCGAAGCTGCCTTCGGTATGGGTATGGATGCCCGTCAGGTACTGCGTCTGGTCGAAGTTCCTCTCGCGTTGCCAGTGATTATTGCAGGCATCAAGACGGCAACGGTAGAGGTTATTGCCAGTGCAACCTTGGCGGCGTTCATTGGTGCTGGAGGGCTCGGCAGCTTTATCGTGCTGGGCTTCTCGCTATACGACAACGCCATTTTGCTGGTTGGGGCGATTCCCGTAGCGATTCTGGCTCTGGTGGCTGAGGTGATGTTGAGCCGCCTTCAAAAATCTCTTCAACCGCCCCTTCGCTAGTTGAAGGCGAGGTCGTACCGGAAGGCAGGATCAAGCATAAGGAAATTAGAGGGGCGTGAAGTGGGCGATCGCCGAAAGTTCCCTCACCTTCTGGTCATAAACGTCATTGCTAAGAACAGGCATACATCCAGCCGCTCCTGCTTCCATGGGGGGCAACGGTAGTTTTAACCAGGACTTGCACCCACCATAGGCTGGTTGATCCTCTAACTCCAGCCCCTGTTCCAGTCGATAAACTCGTAACAGAACGCCGTAGAGAGGCTGTTGAGGTTTCCACGTCAGCCGCTTGCTGACTAACTCTGGGCTCCACACATGGAAGGGATATAGAGCTTCGGCCACGTCCTCAGTGGTGATTTGGGCTGTGTGAGTGACTTCTGCCCAACTGGCAACGACATGGGGTGGCGGTACAGGAGTTCCTGTTGGTGGAGCAGCAGGGGCAGTTTGAAGCAGGTGCCCATATTCTGGCTTCAACCACTGGGCTTTCTGATGTTCATAAGTTGGAAACAACCAGAACTGGGGCTCCTGAATTGCAAAAGTCCCTCCTGTTTCCCGAATGCCGCCTTTTCGAAGTAGCAAAATCGTGTGGCCATATTCTAATGCTGCAACGACCACGGCCCATTCTTTCAAAGTTGGCTGAGTCATAGCTTGGGCAGGGGCAAGAGAAGACATACTTAATCTCCGTCTACGCAAACGGGTGTTTTTGACTTCAAACTGACTCAGGAATGCGTTTGATCCAGAATCTACGTGTACAGCAGCGGCTTGTCTTTGGGTAAGAGGCTCGTACAGATTCTCAACCTTCGACGTGAAAGCCGTCAGGCTCTGCTACTTCCAGAGCCTGACGGCTTAAGAGATTGAGCAAAGGTGCTCGTTAATTGGACAGCCGATCGCCCAGGATCTGCTCTTTCAAGCCGTTGAAATCGCTGACTAGCTCGCTCCGGGTGGAAGCTTTGAGCAGATAACGATAGACAAACCAGGCAGAATAGCCAATCCCGATCAGCTCGAAGCTGGGGGACAGCAACGGAATATCATTGATGGACTTGAGAATCGCCAGGGTCAGGCGAACTGCAATAATCGCCCCAATGACAAGGCCGATGGTGACAATAGGACGACGGTATTGACCAAAGAAGGTCGTTAGGTAATCGGGCAAATCGCCTAAGAGCGCTGTCGCTTTGTCGATGATTTGCTGATATTGCTGACCAGTGCTGTCCTCGGTGGCTGGAGGCAGTTCTCCCACAATCTCATCGGTCGTTGTCCCTGAAATGAGGACATCATCTTGTTTGACTTCAGGCTCCATAGCAGTACCTTAAACGACAATAAACAGTTGAGAGTGCAATGAGTGCTTGTCAGATGTTGAGCGCAAAAACCGAGCGCAAAACTCAAATTTACATATTAAGGACAAATCTTCAGGATTATCCCATTGTTTTCCAGATATTTGCTAAATTTACCCGGACACCAGGGCAGAGTTCGTAGAATTTCAAGGGGGATCAGCCAGGAGCTGAGCCAATTTTCTCAAGGCATTGGTTTTACTTACGCCTCACCCTCTGCAAAATCAATGCCTCTAGGAAACTGGTGAGTACGCAGACAAAAAGAAAAAAGCCACACCGAGAGTGTAGCTTTCCAAGGAGCATGGCTAAATCTAGCTGTGGGTAGTAGGTCAGTAAATGTGGCGAGCTAATCTACCACGTTGAGTAGGCCATGGCGCATGCCATAGAAAATGCGCTGAATGGCAGCTTGTAAGTCTTCATCCATGGCGATACTGCCGGACAAGGCACTAACCAGACGATGCTCTTCGTCACGAGTGATGCTGTGAGAGTTGAGAATTTGTTCGATCAACTCTTCCAGGGGCATGGAATGGGTAGGTGTGCCAGACTGCATAACGTCCTGCAATAACTCCAGTAGGTAAAAGTATGGAGTGAATTGCGTGATTTCTCTGTGATGTGTATCAATCGCAATTGTGATCATGGGACAGGTTGTGAGGTGATCCACATCACATTAGGTGCGATTCTTGCGTTGAAGCCAATGTCGAAATGCAGTGCTGTTCTAAACGTGCGGTTGTTGTGGGAGAGACGTTTAGCTCCTCTCACAACCACTACTAAATATCAGCTTCCATAAGAAAAGCGATCGCCCGAAAGCGATCGCCGATTCCACAAGTGGCTAAATCAGTGCGCCAGGATAACCCTTAGGGAGCCAGAGCATTACCTCTCAGCAGGCTACCAATGGTTTTGGCGGTAATCTTGAGCTGAGTCAGGGGGTTCGCGGGAACCACCGTCTTGTACAGGTAGCTGTCAAAGGTGAGCTTCTGTACATCGATGTCATCGCACATTTCCACAAAGGCTTCGCGCGTCGCATCGGAGCGATAGAACACGCGTTGCAGCAGATCGAGTACCAGATAAGTAGCTCCGTAGGTACGATCCCACTTCTTCAGATACTGCTTCAGGTCTGCTTCGGTTGGAATGCGAGCGCCATTCTTGGATAGTTCCACAATGGTTTCAGCACACATCCGGCCCGACTTGGCTGCGAAATAAATGCCTTCGCCAGAGGACTTGGTCACATAGCCAGCAGCATCTCCTACCAGCGCTACCCGACCGACCACACGGCGTGGTCTGGGATGCTCAGGGATGGGGTGAGCTTCGACTTTGATGATTTCGCCGCCTTCCAGCTTAAGAGCTGCACGAGCACGAATGCCCGCTTGTAAATCTTTGATCTTGGCTTTGTTGATCTTCATCGTGCCGGTACCGACCGCCACGTGATCATATTTGGGGAAGACCCAGGCGTAAAAGTCGGGGGAAACATCGTTACCCACGTACATTTCGGCCAGTTCTTCGTAGTAAGCCATCTTGTCCTGAGGCAACCGGATGCGCTCCTGGAAGGCGATCGCATAGTTGTAATCCCCAGCGTCAATAGCCTTCGCTACGCGGGAGTTGGCGCCATCTGCACCAATGACCAGATCCACCTGAAGAGACTTCATGGTGCCTTCCACACCACCATCCGAGTGATCGGCGTAGTGGAGGGTGTAGGGTTCAGAGCTGGTTTTGGGTAGATCCATGCCGTACATGGTGCCGTTGATAAGCTTCGCCCCGTGTTTGGCGGCGCGATCGCGCAGGAAGCCATCGAGCACTTCCCGGCGGCACATCCCAATGTACTCGTCGTTCTTGAGGGTGCTACCAATGTTGACCTCGACATTGGATGGCGAGATCATTTTCATTTTCCGCACCCGCCGATCGATGATCTCGGGGGGGAGCTGAAATTCGTCCACCATGCAGAGAGGGATGGCTCCACCGCAGGGCTTAGCGTTGTCTAACTTACGTTCGATTAAATAGGTTTCGATACCCGCTTTTGCTAACGTCTCGGCAGCGGAGGAACCTGCCGGACCTGATCCAACTACAGCTACCCGCAGTGTCAAAGGTCGTCTCCCAAATTCAGAAGGCATTACGAAACGAATCCTATCACGGAGGTTTGAACCAATTTGCGCCACTTCCAAGGATGTGATCGAAATGAAACAGAGCTTAATGTACCGTTACAATTTTTGCGCTAAGGAAGCTAAAACCTTGATTTTCTCCGGGGTTGAAATAGAAAACATTTCGTGAACTTTCCATCACACAACCAAAGCAATTCCGATTTCGAGAGCGATCGCCTCAACTCAACATAGAAGCGGGTTTTGCCCTTAGCCCAACGACCCAACCCAAGATCGTCACTCAAGCCCGCCTTCTAAATAATTGCGATCGCAAGGGCGAGTTTTATCGTCAAAGAAACCTCATAAGCAATGGGATGCACCCTAAACAATGTGGGTAGCGGAAACAATGTGGGTAGCGGAGAAAAGCCGCTACCCACAACATGCATTAGATCCAGGGGGTATTACCCGCAGGGGGAAGCTTTGGTGGTGCTGGCGCTACGGGCGGTATCTCTTCCGGTTCTGTAGGAACGACAGGTTGCGGTTCGCTAGGCAGATGCTCGGGTGTGATGTCAGGTGGGGGCAGAATAGGCTGCTGTGCTTCTGGCGTAGCTTCTACAGATGGTTTTGCAGATGGATTAGCTCCTTTCGTGCGTTCTTTTAGGGTTTCTTGTAAGCGCGATCGCATCCTCTGAAAACGCTCCTGCAACTTTTGAGCCGGTTTTTGCTTTTGAGGTGTAGCCGGAATTGGAGTCTCTTCAGGGCTTACTTCCGGAGCCGGTTCAGGGGTAGATGGTGCCACCAGAACCTCAGGCACATCCTCATCCGTTACGGCGGGTTCCTCTATTGCTTCTGGCTCTGTTTCCGTAGGTGCTTCCTCTAGCTCTGCCGCTTCTGGTTCGGTTGAGGGCTTCGTGTCTTGAGGCACTTCTACTGGAGCCGGTTCCTCTACAGGTGCTGCCTCCGGTTCCGAAATCACGGGGGGTAGTACTGGCTCAACCTCAGGCTCTTGCTCCTTGTCCTCGGGCTCGGCCTGCTCTTCAGTCGCCTTATCTTCTAAATCCGATTCGGGTAAAACGTCCGAAGATTCATCAAGAGGTGTGGCTTCGATATCTTCGGGTTCTTCGCTCGGTTCTAAGGGCGGTGCAATTTCCTCGGGAATGGCAGAGTCGAATGGCTCTCCATCATCTTCCCTCAGTTCTTCTTCCGGCTCCTGTTCCTCCTCGGGTGCCGGCTCTTCGACACTCGGTTGAGGTGCTTCGATTTGGGATTCCGGGCTCGGCTCAAGGGGCGCTATCACCTCATCTTCGGGTGGTGCGATCGGTTCGGGCTCAGGTGGAGCAGGGACAACATAGTTAGGGTCAGTGATGGCAAGAGCCTCAGCGATCGCCACTTCCCCTCGCACTAACCGAGATAAACTATCCGTTCCACCCGGCTCATAGATGATTAATCGAGCCGTGTTATTAAAAGCATTCTCGGTTGGCAGACCGTCTTCATCCAGCAGTTCTAACTGAACCCAATTTTTCCCAGGCTTCAGCCCCTTTAAATAAATGGGCCGCCATTCATCAAAGACGAAGCTCTCGCCATTGACCGTGCAACGGATCCGCCAATCTTTAATGTCGTCTTCCGTGCTTTCCTGGGCAATCAGGTGTAGGGGGGCGTTGGTCAGGTGGAAATCCAACATGACAGGCTCAGCTCCAACGGTGCCTTGAGGGCGGCTGTAAGTGAGCAGGGGACGAGTCGGATCAGGGTTATTTTTAGGGGTTTTGGTAAAGCTATGGAAGATGACTTCGGCAAAGGCTCCCTCATTCTTATAGGTTTCGTGCCAGGGACGGGCAGCGATCGCCCGAATCGTATGGGTTCCTGGCATTAATCCCTGAAAAATGAGGGTTTGGTTTGCGTCATAAACCGCCTGGGAGGGCTGATCATCCAAATAAACTTGCAGGTAAGGCCCAAGACCCAGATCCTCATCCCTAAAGACCGGTAGATCCCGAACCTGGAGTTGGACTGTTACCTGGTCATCGTCGATCACTACCCCGTTACGGGGGCTGAGAATGGTCACTTGAGGCTGGTAACTATCCAAATCTCGGCGTAGGGCTTGGAAGATTTCCGGCGGTGATACTTCCGAGACTTTCCGTGTCTGAGTTGGCTGGAAGCGGGGTGACGATGATTTAGAAACATTAGGCGGGCCATCGTTACAACCCCATAGCCCAGCCCCCAGGAAAAGCAGGAGCGTTCCTAAAACCACACTTCGTCTCATGATCTGACTGCCAAAGCTGCGCACGCCGCCTTACTCCTCAGTGTTGCGATCGCCAAAGAGCCCGATGCTTTTCCACACCGATGCTCCATGGGAACTATATCGGAAAAGAGTGGGTCAGCAGACAGCCATCGCAGTAATTTCCAAATTGGGATGAGCAGGGATTGATTTTTTCTAGGTAAAACCTAGAAAAAATCAATCCCTATTCAATACCGGGGTTGTAACAAAACGTTTGAATCACTAAAAGTGTCGATAAATATGGTACCGAGCCTTGCTCAGTCAGTAAGCCGCCCTCATCAGACAAAGATATCTATATTATGGCGGTGTCCTTAAAGAGCTGGATCATCAATGACTTGGCCCTCTATCTATAGAATTACTGGGTGGGAAAGCTTAGCGGAAGTCTTATTATTTGTGCCGAGGATTGTTCAGATATTTACACTCCTTAATGATCGCAATACTTTTTGCGAACAATTAAGCCGTGGAAGGTCGATCAGATCTCGGTTTGCACAATTTGAATTATTGTTAATCCTCTTTAAACTCCGGTAGTCTACCCCTTTATAATTTCAGGGAACCCACCCCAGGTTCCGTCGGGATCACTAATTTGGTTACGGCCAAAGGATGACTCTGACATTCAGAGATTCCAATCGAATCTCTCTCGGGAGTCTATTCCAAGTTTGCCTTCGGGTTAGCTATGGGTGGACGAACGCTCCCCCTTAGGTCTTATGCGCCTTCGTAAATTCGCTAGTAGATAGCACACGAGGGAGACCACGATTGTAACGACTGTATTAGCTTGGGGCTGGGATGCAATCCTTCGTTTCCTTGTCTAGAGAGAGGAGAGTCTCTAATGACAACTACCCCACGGGAGCGAGAGGCGAAAGCTAAAGTGGTGGTTGACAAGGATCCGGTACCTACTTCTTTCGAGTTGTGGAGCAAGCCGGGTCATTTCGACCGCACTCTGGCCAGAGGACCCAAAACCACTGCTTGGATTTGGAACCTTCACGCCGATGCTCACGATTTTGATAGCCATACCAGCGACCTGGAGGACATCTCCCGTAAAATTTTCAGCGCACATTTTGGTCACCTTGCCGTGATCTTTATCTGGCTGAGCGGGATGTATTTCCACGGAGCTCGCTTTTCAAACTATGAAGCCTGGCTCAGCAACCCAACTGGCATCAAGCCCAGTGCTCAGGTTGTTTGGCCCATTGTCGGTCAAGAAATTTTGAATGCAGATGTCGGTGGCGGCTTCCACGGGATCCAGATTACCTCTGGCCTGTTCCAGCTTTGGCGTGCTGCTGGCTTTACAAACAGTTATCAGCTCTATGTGACAGCTATCGGTGGTCTGGTTATGGCCGGCCTGATGCTGTTCGCCGGTTGGTTCCACTACCACAAGGCTGCTCCCAAACTGGAATGGTTCCAGAATACGGAGTCCATGCTGAACCACCACTTGGCTGGTCTGCTGGGTCTGGGTTCCTTGAGCTGGGCCGGTCACCAAATTCACGTGGCTCTGCCCGTTAACGCGCTGCTGGATTCCGGTGTTGCTCCTAAGGACATCCCTCTGCCTCATGAGTTCATCCTGAATAAGGACCTCATCACAGATATCTACCCCAGCTTTGCTCAAGGGCTGACCCCCTTCTTTACCCTCAACTGGGGTGTGTATTCTGATTTCCTCACCTTCAAGGGTGGCCTGAACCCGGTTACTGGTGGTCTGTGGCTGTCTGATTCGGCGCACCACCACCTGGCGATCGCCGTTCTGTTCATCATTGCTGGCCACATGTACCGTACCAACTGGGGTATTGGTCACAGCATCAAGGAAATCCTGGAAGCTCACAAAGGTCCCTTCACTGGCGAAGGCCACAAGGGTCTGTATGAGATTCTGACCACCTCCTGGCACGCGCAACTGGCTATCAACCTGGCCATGCTCGGTTCTCTGAGCATCATCGTTGCCCAGCACATGTACTCGATGCCGCCCTATCCTTACCTGGCGACCGACTACCCCACTCAGCTGTCCATCTTCACCCACCACATGTGGATTGGTGGCTTCCTGATTGTGGGTGCTGCAGCTCACGGTGCCATCTTTATGGTGCGTGACTACGATCCCGTAGTGAATCAGAACAACCTGCTCGATCGGGTTCTGCGCCACCGGGATGCCATCATCTCTCACCTCAACTGGGTTTGTATTTTCCTCGGCTTCCATAGCTTCGGTCTGTACATTCACAACGACACCATGCGGGCTCTGGGCCGTCCGCAGGACATGTTCTCCGACACGGCGATTCAACTTCAGCCTGTGTTTGCCCAATGGATTCAAAACATCCACACGCTCGCTCCTGGTAACACCGCTCCCAATGCTCTGGCGCAAGCCAGCTTGGCCTTCGGTGGCGACCCTGTAGCGGTAGGTGGCAAGATCGCCATGATGCCGATCGCTCTCGGTACGGCAGACTTCATGGTGCACCACATCCACGCCTTCACCATCCACGTGACGGTGCTGATCCTCCTGAAAGGTGTGCTGTTTGCCCGTAGCTCTCGTCTGATTCCAGACAAGGCGAACCTGGGCTTCCGCTTCCCTTGCGACGGCCCCGGCCGTGGCGGCACCTGCCAAGTATCTGGTTGGGACCATGTGTTCCTGGGTCTGTTCTGGATGTATAACTCCCTGTCCGTTGCGATTTTCCACTTCAGCTGGAAGATGCAGTCTGACGTATGGGGGACCGTTGCTCCAGATGGTTCCATCTCGCACATCACCAACGGCAACTTTGCTCAAAGTGCGATCACCATCAATGGTTGGCTGCGTGACTTCCTGTGGGCTCAAGCTGGTCAGGTTATCGGTTCCTACGGTTCCGCTCTGTCTGCCTACGGCTTGCTCTTCTTGGGCGCTCACTTTGTTTGGGCCTTCAGCTTGATGTTCCTGTTCAGTGGCCGTGGCTACTGGCAAGAATTGATCGAGTCGATTGTTTGGGCACACAATAAGTTGAAAGTTGCCCCCGCTATCCAGCCTCGCGCTCTGAGCATCATTCAGGGCCGTGCTGTAGGGGTAGCTCACTACCTCCTGGGCGGAATTGCCACTACCTGGGCATTCTTCCTGGCTCGGATTATTTCTGTCGGATGAGCACGAGGAGATTTCGTTAAGTCATGGCAACTAAATTCCCAAAATTTAGCCAAGCCTTGGCGCAGGACCCGACAACTCGTCGGATCTGGTACGGGATTGCCACCGCCCACGACTTTGAAAGCCACGATGGCATGACTGAGGAGAAGCTCTATCAAAAGATCTTCGCCTCCCACTTCGGTCATCTAGCAATCATCTTCCTGTGGACTTCGGGCAGCCTGTTCCACGTCGCCTGGCAAGGTAACTTTGAGCAGTGGCTCAAAGATCCTCTAACTGTTCGTCCCATTGCCCACGCAATTTGGGATCCTCACTTTGGTAAGGCCGCCGTTGATGCGTTTACGCAGGCTGGCGCGTCGAACCCTGTCAACATTGCTTACTCCGGCGTGTACCACTGGTGGTACACCATCGGGATGCGGACCAACGGCGACCTGTATCAGGGTGCTGTGTTCCTCCTTCTGCTGGCCGCTGTGATGCTGTTCGCTGGCTGGTTGCACCTGCAGCCCAAGTTCAGCCCCTCCCTCTCCTGGTTTAAGAATGCTGAGTCCCGTCTGAACCACCACCTGGCTGGTCTGTTCGGTGTTAGCTCCTTGGCCTGGGCTGGTCACCTGATCCACGTGGCAATTCCTGAGTCCCGTGGTCAGCATGTGGGTTGGGATAACTTCCTGTCGGTTGCGCCTCACCCCGCTGGTCTGAAGCCTTTCTTCACTGGCAACTGGGGCGTGTATGCTCAGAACCCCGACACTGTGAACCATGTGTTCAACAGCAGCGACGGTGCTGGCTCTGCCATCTTGACTTTCCTGGGCGGCTTCCACCCTCAGACTGAGTCTCTGTGGCTGACCGACATGGCGCACCACCACTTGGCGATCGCCGTTCTGTTCATCATTGCGGGCCACATGTACCGCACCAACTTTGGTATCGGCCACAGCATCAAAGAGATGCTCGATTCCAAAGCCGGTCTGTTCAGCAAGTCCTCGGAAGGTCAGTTCAACCTGCCTCACCAGGGTCTGTATGAGACCTACAACAACTCGCTGCACTTCCAGTTGGGGATTCACCTGGCTGCTCTGGGTGTCATCACCTCTCTGGTTGCTCAGCACATGTACTCGCTGCCTCCCTATGCCTTCATGGCTCGGGATTACACGACCCAAGCGGCGTTGTACACCCACCACCAGTACATTGCTGGTTTCTTGATGGTTGGTGCGTTCGCTCACGGCGCTATCTTCTGGGTTCGGGACTATGATCCCGCTCAGAATAAGGGCAACGTGCTCGATCGCGTACTCCATCACAAAGAGGCCATCATCTCTCACCTGAGCTGGGTCTCCTTGTTCCTGGGTTTCCACACCCTGGGTCTGTACGTCCATAACGACGTCATGCAAGCCTTCGGTACCCCCGAAAAGCAAATCCTGATCGAGCCCGTGTTCGCACAGTTCGTTCAAGCAGCTTCCGGTAAGGCGCTGTATGGCTTCGACTCCCTGCTGTCTAATGCAGATAGCATTGCAACCACCGCATGGCCCAACCATGGCAACGTGTGGCTGCCTAACTGGCTCGATGCCATCAACAGCGGGTCTAACTCTCTGTTCCTGACCATTGGCCCTGGCGACTTCCTGGTTCACCATGCGATCGCTCTGGGTCTGCACACCACCACCCTGATTCTGGTTAAAGGTGCGTTGGATGCCCGTGGTTCCAAGCTGATGCCCGATAAGAAAGATTTCGGCTACAGCTTCCCTTGCGACGGCCCCGGCCGTGGCGGCACCTGCGACATCTCTGCCTGGGATTCCTTCTACCTCGCCATGTTCTGGATGCTCAACACCATTGGTTGGGTTACCTTCTACTGGCACTGGAAGCACCTCTCGGTGTGGAGTGGTAACGTTGCTCAGTTCAACCAGTCTTCGCCAACCATCATGGGCTGGCTGCGTGATTACCTGTGGCTCAACTCTGCCCAGTTGATCAACGGCTACAACCCCTACGGTATGAACAACCTGGCTGTTTGGTCTTGGATGTTCCTGTTCGCTCACCTTGTATGGGCAACGGGCTTCATGTTCCTCATCAGCTGGCGTGGTTACTGGCAAGAGCTGATCGAAACCCTGGTATGGGCGCACGAGCGCACTCCTCTCGCGAACCTGGTTCGCTGGAAGGACAAGCCCGTTGCAATGTCCATCGTTCAAGGTCGTCTGGTGGGTCTGGCTCACTTCACGGTGGGTTACATCCTGACGTACGCGGCCTTCTTGATTGCCTCAACGTCAAGCCGATTTGGTTGATGTAGGCGATACTAGGTAACTAACAAAAAGCCCCCTTGCTTACGGCAGGGGGCTTTTTGTATTGGGGTGGATGTTTGTTGATGTGTTTCACACATCAGCAAATATAGCGCTATGCACGTTGATTAAGTACGGTGGTGTGGGGCACGAAGTGCCCCACACCACCGTTGCTGTACTTAACGCACTTGCACATTGCTATATCCCCCCGATCATCAGGTTAAAGTGCAAGAAGAAAGCAGTTTTTCTATCTGTCTGAAGCGTATTATCCGAATAGATTTTTTCGATTACTAGTGGATTTGTTTGGAGGTGACTACTACACCTTCATACATTGACTATTCGGAGGCTAAAAAGTATGCCAGATCGACCTTTAGAATTGGATTACTCCCGTCGGGAGGCTTTGCCAAACGTGGCTCCGCGATCGCTCCTTCGTTCTAGCCAGGAGGTGGGGTGGAAAAATATTCAGTTGGTTCGCTTCCAGGTACCCGCGAGCGAAACCCCAGAGATTGTTAATCTTCAGCATGTTATTTTCCTGGCAGATTGGAAGCATACAACAGAGGTAGAGCTTGAGTTTGCCGGAAAACGCTACCGAAACGAACACCAAGTGAATGAAACGGGTTGCATTGAAATTCTTCCAGCCAATGCACCCATGAGTGCCCGTTGGAGCCATGGGGGTGATTTCATTCACTGTTATTTGGAACCCACCTTCTTAAACCATGTAGCTCATGAATATGTAGATCCGGATAACGTCGAAGTGGCACTAACGCTAAAAAAGCCTGATCCTCTGGTTTGGCAAATTGTTTCAGCACTGAAGACAGTTCTGGAAACCGATCCGGAGGATAGTTCCTTTTATGCGGAGGCGATGGCTACGGCTCTTGCCGCTCATTTTCTGAGGTATTACTCAACCCGGAAGCAGGTCTTACGAGAGCATGAAGATGGATTGCCAGGATATAAATTAAAACAAGCACTTGACTACATCAACGCACACCTTTCTGAGAACGTTTCGCTAGCAGAAATTGCAACTGAATTGGGAATGAGTCAGTACTATTTCTGTCGCTTGTTTAAGCAATCCACCGGCATTACTCCGCATGCTTACTTAATACAGCAACGGATAGAGTTATCGAAGCAGTTGCTGAAACAGAAAGAAAGCACAGTTAATGATGTGGCGATCGCTTGTGGGTTTGCTAACCCCAGCCATTTTGCGAGATGCTTCCGCCGATCCACGGGTGTTTCCCCAAAACAGTTTCGCCAGATGTAACCATCACCCTGCAACCCAGAGATTAAAGAAATGCCACGACCTTTAGAACTAGATTACGCTCAGCGGGGAGACTTGCCTGAATTTGCTGCACCATCGCCCCTTTGCTCTAGCCAGGAAGTTGGTTGGAAAACTATTCATCTAGTGCATCAACAACTGCCTGCAAACGAAACTCCAGAAATCATTAACCATCAGCATGTAATTACCCTATCGGGTTGGGGGCATCCAACTGAGGTAGAGTTGATTTTTGCAGGGAAACGCTACCAAACCCTGCATGACAAGAATACATCTGGTCATATTGAGCTTTTGCCGGCCTATGTACCGATGAGTGCACGATGGAATCAAGATATTGATTTTATCCATTGTTACCTTGAGCCTGACCTTATAACTCATATTGCTTATGAGTCTGTAAACCCTGATATTGTTGAAGTGCAGCTTTCTCTGCAGAAGCCCGATCCACTGGTTTGGCAAATTATTTCAGCATTAAAGTCGGTTCTAGAAACTGGGGCAGAAAATAGTTGCTTCTATGCAGAATCAATGGCAACAGCTCTGGCTGCTCATGTGCTGAAATATTACACAACCCGGAAGCATGTCTTACGGGAGTACGAGGATGGATTGCCAAAATATAAATTAAAACGAGCGCTTGACTATATCAACGAACACCTTTCTGAGAACGTTTCGCTGGCCGTAATTGCAACTGAGTTGGGTATGAGCCAATTCTATTTCTGCCGTTTATTCAAACAGTCTACTGGAATCACGCCCCACGCTTACTTGATGCAGCAGCGGGTAGAGTTATCCAAGCAATTGTTGAAAAGCGGAAAGCGCACTATAAATGATATTGCTCTGGCCTGTGGTTTTGCTAACTCCAGCCATTTTGCGAAATGCTTTCGGCGATATACTGGCGTTTCCCCAAAACAATTTCGCATGATGTAATATTGCACCTGCTGCTCTCACAAAACAGGGATGCGCATGGCCCAAAAGGTCATGCGCATCCCTGTTTTGTAGAGGAGTATGGTCTTGAATGGCGATCGCAAGGATATGTTCTAATCGCAAAAATGTGTTCGCTTTGCGTTGGAAAAGCTGGTACATATTTTCCTGTAGCCTAAATCACTCATGTCTGAGCTTTGGGTCGAACCCTTTCAAGTTTTAGTTCATATTCGAGCCGTTGAATTTCTGTGCGCTAGGCCCACAGAAGTTCAACCCTCTAATGGGCATCTCTACCTGGCCAGGATGACTGCTCTCGCATTGTCTCATTCAACCCCCGCTGAGCCGTGTCTACTGCAAGCCCATGATTATTTGCCAGGAAAAACCATTAAAATCGTTTGCTACTTTCCTCGAAAAAGCCCGTGCTCTGGATTGGTCACCGATTGTCTATCAATTAATGCAATCGAGAAATGGTCCTCAATGGACGCAGACCAAGACATTTAATGTATTGACTCAGTACATCGCGTTTCTTTATCTAGTGGATGCTTATCCTCAATATGGTTTGGTTCCATCCTCAGATGTGGATCAGATATGGCATTACCACATCCTCGATACACAAAAATATGCTGAGGATTGTGAAACGTTATTTGGTCGAATGGTTCATCACTCCCCATATCTGGGGCGTCACGGTGAGCAAGACCGTCGCTATCAGCGCAGTGCTCATGGCGTAACCCAAGCATTGATCCAGAATATTCTGGGAAAATCTTCGGTTTACCACGGAACCCAACCTGCTGACTGCGAACCAATTCGATAGCGGTCAAGTTCATATCGTACAAGCGTCTGGTTGGAAGGCTTAAAACTCTAGCCAGGCGCTTTTTTCAACGCTTATGCATACTGATACCAGTTCGATATAAAGCTGCATCTAATGTTGTATGCCTTGCCCATATAAGGTATAGAACATTAGATGCAGCTTCGGGTTGAGGAGATACGATACGTTTGCGTACAGATTAGTACCGATTGCGTTTTTTCCTTCTCTGATTTTTCTGAGCGGCTTCAACGATCGCCAATGCAGAACCCAAAATCACAGCAACCACGCTGGGAGAACTGGTTGAGGCACGCCGGATTGGGGTAGTCTCCGTTGGGGCTGAGGTGGAGGAAGATTCGGGTTGCTTGGATTGGGCGATCGCCTCCACATACTCTTTGGTGGGGATGCCCTGTTGCACACGACCCTGCTCCGTCAGGGGCACTGCCAGAGAGGTGGGGCGAATTTGAGAACCGTAGCGGCGGGCGTATACCTGCGTGAACTCGGCTCCAAACAACAAAATTTGCGCTGAGTAGAAGACCCACACCAGAATGACGACCAGAGAACCAGCTGCACCGTAGGCCGAGCCGATCGCTGCACTCCCTAGATAAATGCCGATTAACGTACGACCAATGGTGAATAGTAAAGCCGTTACAGCAGCTCCTATCCCCACATCACCCCAGGTGATGTGTACGTCAGGCAGAACTTTATAGATTAATGCAAACAAAAAGGTAATGATGCCAAATGAGACGAGGAAGTTCACCAGTTCCCACAAGGGCGCAAGGCTGGGAGCCAGCCCGTTCATGTAAGTGCCGATGCCAGCGACAAGGGCACTAATCACCAGAGAGACCAGGAGCAGAAATCCGATCACCACTACCATTCCAAAGGAAAGGAAACGGGTGCGAATGAAGTTAATGATGCCGCGATCAGGCCTAGGAGCGACTTCCCAAATCGTGTTTAGTGCATCTTGCAACTGCCCAAATACTCCCGATGCCCCAACCAGCAGGGTGATAATTCCGATAACAGTGGCAAAACCGCCGCTCTCCACCCTGTTCGCATTAACGATCATCGCTTCCACAAAGCTGGCTCCCTCCTGGCCCAGCAAGCCTTGAATCTGCCCTACAATCTGCCCCCGAGCTGCCTCTTCTCCAAAGAAAAGAGCCGCGATGGAGATGGCGATAACCAGCAGAGGAGCCAGAGAAAAGATCGTAAAATAGGCCAGCGCGGCTGCCAGGCGCGGAACTTTATCTTCCGTCCATTCAGCGTAGGTTGCCTTAAGTAATGGAAAAAGGGCAGAGGCTCTCATCGTGGTTTTTGTTTGGGGGTGGGAGATTTGGAAGACAACCCCCTTTGTTTTGAAGGCTAGCAAGAACAGCGTTTTGAGTGCGTCTCCCACGGGAGAGAAACATTCTTTGGAGAGGGAACAAAAAAGCCGTTACTGTCTTTCTCCTGCGGGCAAGTACACTCTTTGCCATTTAACTAGTAGGCTGCGGCCTAAGTTTGCATACTATGTTTTTGTGTGGGGTGCTTCGCACCCCACACAAAAACATAGGTGATGGATTTCCGCCTCAGCGTACTAGACGCGAGAAGGGAGTGAGTGCGGAGCACTCCTGCTCATGTCTTAACCAAAATGGCTATTGCTTGCACGGATGCGAGCCATTGTCATGGCATCACAATAGATGCCAGCCCGAAAACTGTAATCTCTTAGAATACCTTCGGTTGTAAAGCCGAATTTTTTGTAGAGGGCGATCGCCCCCTCATTGTCCGGATACACCATCAAATCGACCCGATGTAGATTGAGCCAGTTATCGGCCAGATCGACGACTGCTTGCATAAGTGCATAGCCAACGCCCTGACCCTGATAAAGGGGATGTACGGCAACGGCACTGACATGGGCTGAGTTGCGGCATCGAGGCAGTGGGTTGACCGCCAGCGTTACGCTACCCATCAGTCCGGATGATCCTTGAGCCGTTAGGGTGTACTTGTCATGGGTCGGTTGGGTAACTGCATCAAAGTCAGCTTCCGTAGTAATGTACGGCACGTTCACGAGCCAATGAATAACACTGGGCTCTGTAAATAATTCGAACAATGCTTTTTTATCTTCGGGTGTGGCGTGGCGAATGGAGAGTTCAGTAGGGATCTGGTAAGGAGAGGGGCGATCGTCCAGAATTTTAGATTCAGGAATCCGCCGTGACTTTGTGGGATAAGAAGGGTGATTTATGGACGCGATGCGTTCGTTTGTGATGAAGTCAGCAACCATCGTAGAACCATTCCTTGTGGGATACAAATATATGGGATGTGATGACGAGATCTACCACTCCCATCAGGAGGGCGAGAATGTTTGATGGATAAAAACATTAACTGTTTTTTAGCGCTCTAAAACCGTTCCCAAATCGTTCCCTAATCGCTCCGTATACATAGCTCAACAATTTCTAAAGATGGTCTGAAAAGCCTTCATAGAACCACCTGTTTATAAGCTATGTATGTGAAAACGAGCTTTGCAAGCACGTTTGGGAAACCGGATGAATAAGATATTTTCCACACTTCCTACGATAAGGATATAGAAGGTAAACGTCGTTGCAGAAAAGTATGGAGTCGGCTTCAGAAAAACTCAGGGAAAAGTATGGTAAAACTAGGCAAAGTATGGAATGAGCCGAGTTTCTATTAGTTATCTAGGAAAAGAACAGCAGAGTTTTGAAGCCTCTAAAGTGCTGTTCTCAACTGTCATCGGGTTGCCCTTCATTGAAAGGATGTTGATCTTTCAAGTGGTCATCTATCTATTGCCCAGGCAGTAAGGATGAGGTTGGAAGTTAGAGCTTTGACGGATACACTTCCTCATCCCGTGTTATCGAGTGAGTTGAGTTACATTGAAGTCAACGACTGAGAGCCATGGAGAACGAATTTGAACAGGCCGTTGCTGCTGTCAAGACCGTCTTGTTGGCTCAGGTAGATCGTACCCTTAGTGACCTTGAGGTTGAACTGCTAAAGGGAGCCTGGGACAACCTTACTTATGAAGAAATCGCCAAAAACTCCGGCTACTCTCTGAACTATCTGCAACGGGACGTTGGCCCCAAGTTTTGGAAACTTCTGAGCGATGGGTTTGGCCGTAAGTGTAATAAGACCAATGCCCGGGCCATTTTGATGCAACGAGCTCGAGAGTCAAGCTTACAGCCTACTCAACAGCCCTCATTTTCTCAATCCTTACCCGCTCCCCCAGTCCCGCGTGCTTCTTTCCCCACCTTGTCCCGTATAGATTGGGGTGAAGCGATCGATGTGTCTCTATTTTATGGCCGTGAGGAGGAGTTAAAAACGCTTTCCCGCTGGATTGTGCAGGAACGTTGCTTGTTTGTTGCACTGCTCGGTATGGGTGGAGTGGGCAAAAGTTCCCTGGCGGCTAAAATCGCAGCTGATGTGCAATCGCAGTTTGATTGCATTATCTGGCGATCGCTCCGCAATGCCCCATCCCTCGATACCCTGCTGGCAGATCTGGTAACGTTCCTCTCAAACCATCAGGATGTGCAGGCGCGCCCCGAGCGATTGCTCTACTGGTTACGCCAATCGCGTTGTCTGGTGGTTCTTGATAATGCTGAGATGATCATGCAGGCGGGCGATCGCGCAGGTTCCTACCAACCTGGCTATGAGGGTTACGGCGAGCTGTTTCGGCTTTTAGGCGAATCCACTCATCAAAGCTGCATCCTGTTTACCAGTCGGGAAAAGCTCCTGGAGCTCAGCATGATGGAGGAGCAGGGGGGACGGATGCGCTCCCTTTGCCTGACGGGTTCCTGGGAAGCATCCCAGGCCCTTCTTAACGCCAATCGGCTCATCGGCTCGCCAGAAGACAAGCAGAAACTGTGTGAGCATTACGGCAACAACCCCCTGGCGCTCAAAATTGTAGCCGCTTCCGTGCGGGGCTTGTTTGATAGCGATATTGCGCTGTTCTTAGAGCAAGACACGCTGATTCTGAGTAGCTTGCGGCGGTTGCTCGATCAACAATTTGAACGGCTTTCTCCCCTGGAGAAAACCGTTATGTACTGGCTTGCTATCAACCGAGAATGGACTTCCGTAACGGAGTTATTAGAGGATATTGTGCCTCGCATCTCTCGGCTGGGTTTGCTGGAGGTGCTGGAGTCGTTGAGCTGGCGATCGCTGATCGAGAAGCTGGCTGGCTACTACACCCAGCAACCTGTGGTGATGGAATATGTGATTGAACGTCTAATTACTCAGGTTTTGGAAGAGTTGGATACAGGATCTCCCTTTCTGCTACTCCGTCACGCGTTAGTCAAAACGAATGTCAAAGACTATGTTCGTGAGAGCCAGGAGCAATTGATTTTGCGGGCGATCGCTCAGCGCTGGCGTAATCAGCTCAGACCTCAAATGTCGTTGGAGCAAGAAATCTCGCGAGTTTTGACCGTTCTTCATCAAGCAGAATCGCCTTCAGCGAATTATGGGCTGGGCAACTTCATCAACCTGTGCCGATCGCTAGACGTGGATCTATCCGGGTTTGATTTCTCCAACCACGTGATCCGTGAAATTTAGCGCGGATGGAACCACACTAGTACGCTGAGACGGGAATCCATCACCTATGTTTTTGTGTAGGGTGCGAAGCACCCTACACAAAAACATAGGTTGCAAACTTAGGCCGCAGCCTACTAGCCAGTAGTAGTGAAGACGAAACCATCAAGCTTTAGGATGTGGCCACCGGGAAGTGTTCGCGAACCTGGCGAGGCGATCGCCCCTGCGAAGGGATGAATATCACGGGTGTGACAGGGCTGACGGATGCCCAGAAGTCTGTGCTCAAAGTGCTGGGGGCGATCGAACAGTAAGAAATGCATGGTGCTCTGCACCACGCATTTCTGATCATCACCCATTTTTTCTAACGGCTATTAAGCCTGAGCCCAAAGATCCCGCAGCTCGCCTGCAAGAATATTTTCGATCTCTTTATTGCGTTCTGGTGGCAGAATCTCCTTCGTTGCCGAGAAGACAGCCTGTGTCACATTCTCAGCAGACACACCTTCCGGCAGTGCCCCTTCCTGGCGCAGACGCAGCATGAAGGTGCCTGGCTTGATATGTAAGTCTTGGACGGGGCTAATGCGGCTAAAGAAGGCCACCATGACGTTGGGGTCGTGCCACAGCTCCACCACATCCTGCTCAGATTCCGGAGCATTTTCTTTGAGATCGGCTTCGATGCTATCGCTCGTCTTATTCAGCATCATGTCGCGCATAATTCGGAACACGATGTAAGAGGCTCGCTTTGCATCATATTCTGAGTCCAGTTCGCTGCGCTCGATTACCTTATCAATAAACGAGGAGGATTGTGCCTGTTTCACCATAATTCTTACCGTCATTCAAAACTACAAGCGAGAACCTGCATCAGCCTCATGCATAATGCTTATAAATGCTGCGTGCTAGCGGGTTATCGCACTCCTTGTAGTGTGTCGGCGATCGCTGGCTGAGCCATGGGTCTTAGGGCAGAAATGAAATTCTCATTGGAGTGGTATATCGCTTTTTTTGAAGGAAGCTCAACATTCAAATCTATGACGGTTGTAAGGTTATGGGCTTCCCCCACTCATGCTCGATCTGGTTGATAATCAAGCCCCGTTGCATGATATCAATTTCTTGCTCGAACAAAGAAATAGTAACGCGACCGGGTAGCGTAGTGAGATCTGCAAAGGTGATCTGCCCCAGGGGAAGTGGTACATCAGGAGCCGTAATGATGACCTGACCTTGAACTGGATTCCTTAGGTCGAGTTTGTTGAAGAGAACCTCTGTTTTTGGGATGGGTGGCTTTTCGCAGGCGATCGCCAAACGCAACTGCCCCCCTTCGCCCACAAAGGTCAACTGCCAGGGTTCCCCCGTCAAGCGAAAACTCCAAACTACAGCCAGAAATGCTGCTAATAGCAGTGCCAGGAGGATGAGGAGTGGAAGCGATCGCCGCATAGTTAGGAATCCAGATTTGCGTCTTACATCAGATCTAGTTGAAGAACCATAATATGCCGTGGCGCAACACACCACGGCATATTATGGTTCTTCAACGGGAGGTCATATTAGTGCGCTGAGCTTGCTTCTAGATTTAACTGAGCACAGCTCGAAAATTGTGTGATCTGTTGTTGCGTCGGGGATTGTCCTTCACAGGTCAAAGACTTGAAGGGCTGACCTGCAAACTTCTCTGTTTGGCTCACCCGCAGCATCGCCATTGGAAAAGAAGCCGCAAAGGCGGCAAATATAGCAACCCATGCCCACACATACTTGTGCATTTTGAAGCTGGAATGTTTCATCTCAGTATTCTTCGTCGTACTCGTGTCAATTGGTTTGGAGTGTTGATATACCGCGAGCAAAGTACATGGAATATCAACTTTTGGGGAAAGCTTGATTCATGCTTGAGAACTGCGTAGAAGAATTACTTTTCTATGCGTCTTGCACATAAAAGTAACTTTCAAAGCAATGCCTAATGCAATGGAAGATAGGGAAACAGAGGATGCCATGTCATCACTGTTGCCAGAGTGAAGAGACTCAGCATCCAAAAGAATAAGGTTCTTGGCTTAACGTTCTTATCCTTCAGCGTGGGATAAAGAATAGCCAGGCTTACTAACCAGCCAATCAGAAACATCGTTTCTTTGCCTGCATAGCTGCCAATATTGCCCCACATCGGGTCGGTACTGACACTGCCAGGTATCCAGCTGCCCAGGGTGCGAAGAAACGCCTCACGCGCCTTCGAAGTATCTGATAAGTGATGGGCGACCATCATGGTCACGGCACCAATTCCGCCACTGATGAGAAAAGCAGCCGCTGGGCCAGAAGTTGTGGGTGGGTTTTGTGACCCTTCGTGAAGGGCTTTGGGGAACCGCTTTAACTCGTTCCATAGCTGAATGTAGAACGGCAGTGATTGACCTGATAGTCGTGATTTGTATGAAGTCATTCTTCGTTACCTTCTGCGTTACCTTAGATTAGAGAAATCCTACAGCGCATGGATTTTAGCGATACCTAAACCCGTTACAAATCCACCCATTGCAAAGAACATCATGGCCATTAAACCGATGCAGGTGGCTGCCAAAACGGGACGGTTTTGTTTCTCCAAAATGGAGTCGCCATATTGCCACAGAATCCAGGTGCAAGCGACACCCAGTGGCAGCGTAAACAGCACGCTAAACTCGTGGTACTCCATCAAGACGTATTGAGCTAAGGGCGAATTTTCCTTCAGCCAGGCCCGTGCTCCGCCGAAATCCAAGTCGGCTCTGTAGCGCATATAAGCCAGGTTACCCGTGGCAATTCCCAGGGTAGTAATGACCGTTGACCAGAACGTTAGCGTTCGCATTTGAGGTAAAACCTTCGCCGATCCTCGTAGGAGTGGAAATGCAAGGTGTCCGGCATAGGCTACAACAACTGTGCATAGCATCGCTCCAACGCCGTGAATAAGGCCAAGCGATCGCTGCCACGGGCTGGGATGCAGCAGGTTGACAAAGGGGAGAAATAGAAAAAGACCAGCCGAAAGAATGGCTAACCCGTAGACGCTAACGGTTGCGATGTCTAAGGTTTTAGGAAATTGAGACGGGATCGGTTCTGTTGCGAGTGGATCGGCGTCTGCGCGATACATCAGTCGTACTCCAGGTGAAAATTTGCAGAATGATAACTCTGCACCGAGGCATAGTGCTTGTTATTGCCTACGTTTAGGCAAACCAAAGCTCTGCGAGATGTGTAGGCAGGACAGCCTGCAAACATCCGCAGCAAAAGGAAAGATAGAGACTTTCTACCTTGTTCCTGGCGCTCAAAGGGCAGTGGATTATTGACAGACAGTAGCATCAATCTGGTACACGCTACAAGTCTATTAAGAGTAATTCTCAATAAGAAGACCTTAAATCATTTTGAGTTATCACTGGCCTTTAAGCCCTGCTTGGCGCTATCTTCCCTTGTTATTGGGAGCGTATTTGTGAGATGCTCATTCAGCCGTTACTTCTCATTTTGGTATGCGCGAAGCACGCGCCAAAGTGGGCGTTTTCGAGTGCCGTTCTTCTAAATCAGGGATTAGGATTCAATCAGAAAGACTGTGGTACTCATACGGCAGCACAGTCTTTCTGGTTGAATGTTGAATTAGATTGGGATGCTTAGAAGCGACTGTTTATGTAGAGATTATGGTCATTGCATTCAGACATTCCCCCACATACCGTTCGTGAAGCTCTGCGGCATCAGCGATTTGTTGGCTGTTAGCAAGGGGCATTTTTGCCAGGGTGTCGAAAAGTTGAGTGCGATGGCCGATGGATGTCATCAGGGCGATCGCACCACTGTTCAAAATGCCAAGCATCCGTTCTGCAAAGGCTTCAGCTTTCGTCGTATCAAAAATTTGGATCATCACGGTTAAGATCTCCTTGGTCATCAGCATTGTGAAATTAGCGTGTTGTGTCTTGAATGCTTTGTATCATCAGCATTTGGCAAAACCCTTTGAATAACTGCGGGTATGGGAATGTAGAGAAATGATTTTGGACTGTTGGGAGCTATCTCCTTGCAGTTGTTTCAAATGTTGGGGTAAAACGTTCTTCAAGTCGTAGGATCGAAGAATGGTTTCCCGTGCTTGTGTACGAATTATCTCCATTTGTTCAGGATGTTCTAATGCATCATCAATTTGCTCTACTAGAGAAGCGGGTGAGTAGAAATCAATGAGTAATCCGTTGTAGCCATTCTGAATCACCTCTGTGACGGGTTCTGTTCCTGAGGCAATTACCAGACATCCTGTAGCCATGGCCTCTAGCATCGACCATGACAATACGAAGGGATACGTGAGATACACGTGGGCAGAGGATGCCTGCAAAACCTGGAGATACTGCTCATAGGGTAATGAGCCTGTAAAGTGAATGCGCGATAACTCTAATGGCAATGTTTCTAGCATCAGCTGTTTGTAAGTTTTACCATCGGGTAATGGCTTGCCATAACACACCCGATCTTCTCCAGCGATTACCACATGGCAGTTAGGGCGACGTTCTTGCAGTAATGCGATCGCCTCCATAAATTGGGGAAATCCTCGGTAAGGCTCCATGCCACGCGTGGTGTACGTGACAATCTCATCGACATGGGATAAATCTAACCCGAGTTGGGGCAGAACTAGCTTTCTCTCAGGTTTCGGTTTGAAAAAGGTGGTATCAATACCATCGTGGAGGACGGTAATTTTAGAGTGAAACTCGGAAGGAAATTGCGATCGCTGCCAGTATGTTGGGGAGAGGCCGCGATCGCAGCTCCACAAATCTGACAAAATCGGCATATTTTTAATTCGTAGACTGGCTTCCAAATCCACATCAACAGGTTTGGCGCGATCGAAATCTACATCGCTACCATGGGCGTGGTAGAACCATTCAAAATAACAATGCAGTCGAGCTTGCGGAAAAATATCTTTCATAAACAACGTCAGCCCCCAGCCAGAACTGCCGTAGATAACATCAGGAACAAACCCTTCGGCTTTGAGTTGCGCGGCCATGCGATAGGCTGCTTGGCCCATCAAAACAGCCTTCTCTGTGGAGTGTAAGTAGGCGTGGGCTTCAGGCCGAGGCTCGCGGGGCTGCGAACAAAGAACTTTACGCACACCCGGTAACTCACCCTCCTGACGCAGAGTGCCGAAGACGACCTCATTGTTAGGGTTTTGCGCTAGGGCTGTTGCGATGTGGCGAAACTGGGCTGGAAAGTTGGGATGCAGGAATAGAATGCGCATGATAATAACTCAGCAAGAATGAGGAGTTGATACAGCAGAATGGATATTGGAGATGATCACAAACTATGTAGATATAACTTTGATGTTGCGATCGCAGATGAGAAGTGAAGAAATAGGTTGATGTGAATGAGAACACCCACATCAACCCTTCAAGTTGCTTCTGGAGAGACTTAGCTGATGTGAGCAGGGCTCACATGAATTCAAATGGTCGTTAGACGTAGTTCACGAAGTTATGATCGTTGCTGTCATTCAGATTGAAGTCAGCAACAACGGCAACTAGATCGTTGTTGAAGAAGATTCCGCTGTCTGCCTTGGTGCTGCTGCCGAATCCAGTCATGGTACGGAAGCTATAACGCCCAGCGATAGAGTCAGTGTTGGAGAGCTGGATTTTGTCTCGCTCGGCGGCACCAATGATACCACCGCTGTCATTTCGGAATCCTTGAATGAGGGCAAAACCAGCCGTGACGCTGTTCTCACCAACATAGTGAGTAACCAGGCTGTCAGCCAGCACAAAGGTATCGTTGCCACCTCCGCCGGTCAGCGTATCGTTATCAAACAGGGCGATGTTACTGCTACCTTGCAAAAGGTCATCACCATCTCCACCGTTCAGGCTGTCGCTGCCTCGGCTACCATTTAGCGTATCGTTGCCACTATCCCCGAATAGGCTATCGTTGCCGACCTGTCCAAATAGGCGATCGCTTTGATTGCCACCTCGGAGGGTGTCATTACCTGTGCCGCCGTCCATCGAGTCACTGCCGTCTCCACCTTCCAGGCTGTCGAGGCCAGTGCCACCTAGCATGGTGTCGTTGCCGGTACCACCAAACAGGAAGTCATTGTCTGCACCACCATCCAGGAAATCACCACCGCCGCCACCTTTCAGGGTGTCATTGCCGTTACCACCAAATAGGTCATCTCGGAAAAAGGTGTTGCTTCCAAACAGCGGTTCATCGTCGGCACCACCGAATATGGAGTCGTTGCCATCACCGCCACGCAGGGTATCTCGGCCTTTACCGCCGTCAATGGTATCATTACCACCTTCAGCATTGACGGTATCATCACCGCCATTGGCTTTGATATTTTCGCTGCTATTACCAATCGGAGAGTTGATGACGTTGGATGCGTTTGAATCCGCAAAGATTTCGCCAGCACGTAAATTAATAACTGCCATTTGAGTATCCTTCTAGAGAACGAGTGAACGAGTGCGACCTTAGAAATCGCAGAGATATAGAACTTGAAATGTCAGAATGACGAGATAGCGAATGTTTAGAAGAATCCAATGATGAATTCAATTCGCTAAGAGTGGATGATTGAGCGATCGCCATTTTGTGAATGACTCGCTCAATGCGATGGTGAATGAAGGGCAATTCACTCACCATCAACACGACTACTAGCATTCATAGGAGATGCCACGATAGCGTAACCGTTGTGCGGTAGGCTTTTTCGATGGCTCGATCACACCTCGCAGGGAGTAAGACTGCCCACGATACTGAACCTGGGTTTTTGCTTCCATCCGTTCAACAATGCTGTTGGATAACGGGTAAGCTTGACCACGATAATTGAGTTGCATGATCGTTTTTCCTTTTAGGTGAATGAAGCAGCGAACTTAAGTGATTTGGGCACAGCAATCTATCAGCCGTTGCTTCAAGGGGAAGCAGACTGTTGTTGCTAAAACCCAAAGGGGTTCCAGAACCGAATTCAGCTTGAAAGCTTGCGATCGCCCTTTCTCTTCCGGCTCAATTCAATCAACTGTGAATGGTTGAATTGTCTGAGCGTTGTTTGGAGGGCTGCTTGGTTTGGATAACCTCCATGCTTCTACGATACGGAAGATGAAAGGCTTTGTCTTTACAGGAAAGTATGGAGAAGAGTATGAAAACAGAACAAGACGAAGTTCAGGTAAGTTCAGGTAAGTATGTAAACTGTTAATCTGCAATTTCACTTGTAAAAGTATTCAGGAATAAACCAAGTCTGCTATGAAGTTGAATGAGTTTGAGCAAGCATCTAACCCTATATAGCGTGTAGATGTAGTGTATTTCACACCCCACATCCACACGGCTAGAACACTAACCTCAGTTCGGGTTAAGGGTTTTTTCGAGTGCCGCGCGAAGCGCGGCACTCCAAAAAACCCTTAACCCGAACTGACGTAACACTACTGTAGAAAACATAGAAGCCGCAGTTCTTTGGGAATTGCGGCTTCTTGTAGTTCAGCAATTGATTGGAACTTGTTAGCTTGTTTTTCTGTAGGCATCACACGAAAAAACAATCTCTAGAACGGCTATTGAATCTCATAGGTGTCTGGAACAATATCCGTAATCTCAGGACCAGGTTTTAGCCAGCTCTGTAACCCGTGTTTTATAGGACGGGCTGAGATTACCAAGGACACCGATAAAATTTGGATGCGTTAACCCTGCACAGAGAAAGCCCCACCGATAGGCTTGTTCCTGCCCCGCAAGGATAGTGTCCCGTTCTGGGGGAGAGAGCGATCGCCCAATGGCCTGCTCCAGGCTTTGCAAATCCAACTGTGCCTGTTGCATGAGGGTATTGTGGAGGAGGTGTACCGCCTTAAGGTAATCCTCCATAACCTGCTCAATCATGCTGGGTTCAAGGACTTGGGTTAACTCACAAACCAGCAGAGTATCCAACCGGGTATGCTGGGCTTCTTCCAGCCAGTGGTACTTTAACAGGTCACAAAATCGCGGGTCTAAATCTTCGTTGTTGTTACGAACACTCTCCAGGTAATGACTCTGAGTCGTCCACTCAAATTGCAACGTCAAGAGCAACACTCCCAGAGGATGGCGATCGAGGATAGCTGCAGCAATTTTTTCAGGAGGACTAATACAGAGGCATGGGCTACCAAAACCTTGCTCAAATGCCTTCGCAAATTGTTGAAACAGATGAATATGCTTCCCTTCCTCCTCGGCAAATCCCAATAAAGCTTGGGCCGCGAAGATGTTTTCGTATCCCATTCTTTTCACCTGATCCAACACCATTGGAATGATGAAGGCTTCTACCAAAACAAACAGGTGCAAATAACTATTGCCCCGAATGTGGTTAAGAATGAGCTGCTCCTTGGGGTTGAGACACGTCAGTTCCTCAACTCGGGCAAGGGACTCGGGCAAGAAGCGTTTGGTGAAATCGAGGGGTTTGTCAGGCCCAATCAGGTCGTCCACCCGCCAATTTACTTTCTGGGAATCGCGCCAAACCGACTCGTAGGTAAAGGTTTGCATAACCATAAGGAGGTCGAACAGGTGCATCTCCCCTATAGATTAAGCGAGTTATTTCAGTTTGTCGTTCGTGAAAAGTATGGAGTTTCTGTCAATTTCCTAACCTTAGTTCGGAATAAGCTGAAGTCCCATTTTGGCCTGCAAAATGTCCTCAACCTGAATTCAGGTTCCCGACACGAGAATGTAGGTCTTGATTACAGCTTACGAATCAGAATGGGTTTGGATTGGTGCCGTTGGGGAGCACTGGCGTCTTCGACGGTGATGGCGATCGCCGCTAATTCTGTGCTCCGATAAGCCGCTGGCATTACGAGTTGCTCTGAACTTTGGCCTCTGGCGTCCACCGTAAAGGTTTGAGTCAGAATTGCATTTTTGGCGTCTGTCGTGAAGGGGGCGTCGGGTTCCAGTACCGTCCACAGCACGTAGACTTTACCTGAAGGTAAGGGAGGTAAGTTTTCGGCTGTAAGGGTTGCGGCTAAGTTCTCTGGATTGACGGCTACCGTCACATTTCCCGACACTTGAGAATCAGTGGGTTGGAGTGCCAGGATCACGGCTTCTGCTTGATCCAATTGTTGCCGAGTGGTTTGAAGCGATCGCCACAACACCCCATTGCTGATTCCCAACGCCACAATGGTCGCTGCTGCCACTGCTCCCCACGCCGGAAAACGTCGTGCAGGACGCATCAATGGAACGGGTTTGGACAAGGTTACAACCGATGGCTCAGGGGCCGTGCTGGCCGCTAGAATGGCCTCTTGTAGATGGGCTGGGGGAGCCAGCTCTGCCACCTCATAGGAAACTTCAAGTGCCTGTTGCATGCGGGCTACTTCAGTGGCGATCGCTGGATTATTCGCCATCAAACCCTCTAGTAACTCCGACTCCTCGGGTGTGAGGTCATAGAGGACATATCCGGCAATTAATTCCTGTAGCGCTTCGGCTGAGAGGGGTTCCTTCATGGTGACTCACTCTCCTGTGCTTGTAGGACCTGCCGCAGCTTGATCAATCCCTGCCGTGCTCTGGCTTTGACGGTACCCAGAGGAAGATCAAGTTGTTCAGCAATCTTGGCCTGGGTCATGCCCTCGTAATAGGCTTTGCGCAGCACTTCCTGTTGATGCTCTGACAACTGCGCCAGTGCTGCCCGTACCTCCTGGGTTTGTTCCTGTTCAAAGACATAATCCATGGGTGAATTAGCAGCGTCTTGCTCGTTGCTGGAATTGAATCGGCTGAGGAGATTGGTAGCAGTTTTGCGCGATCGCACCCGATCAATGGCGCGCGATCGCGTCAAAATCGCCAGATAGGTACGCAGTGATCCGCGCTGAGGGTTGTAAGAATCTGTGCGAGATAAAGTTAGAAAAATATCCTGAGTTAAGTCCTCGGCTTCCTGGGTGTCGCCCAGCACCTTCAGGGCCAGACCGTACACTAAGGCAGCGTGCCGCGCGTACAGTTGACCCAGGGCATACCTCTGGCCAGCTCGCATTGCGTTATACAAGGCCGCATCGGTCAGGGTCAAGTTGTCCGCACTGCTGCTTAGCTCAGGCTGCATACATACAGGGTCGAGAACACTTCCCGCAGATTTCATCCGCATTGAGACACCTATACTAAACCCTATAGAGCCGTGTTTGAAGAGTTGATATTTGGCGTATACAGTGCATGAAATATCTAATCTTCTGAAACAAGGGCTAAAACCCTTTGCTTTGGGGCGATCGCTTGAATAAGGGACTGAAGCCCCTCGCAGAGCAAGGGCTGATTCGATGGCTATGTAAGTGAATGAAGCTGCTTGTGTATGCCCTTGGGGCACACACAAGCAAAAGCTGCTCTCTAAGCGGCAGGCATGAGAATGCCACGCAGTTCCCCAGCGCGGTTCTGGGTTGTGTGCAGATCGAGGTACAACTGCCCAGCCGATAGGGCCTGCAACTGTTCAGGGGTCAGTGTATACTCGCCCATTGCCATACCTCCTCGCCCCGTGTCATCCATCATGACCTGCAAGGCGTACTGGAATGGCCCGTTTGCAGTAGGCTCACCCCGGTGAATGTGGAAGGCCGAAGTGATATTGGGGTTGGGTGGGTCAACAGGGTCAGTGGCGTAGTCTCGCATGGGGCTGGATAGGTTCCTGAAGCTGCCCCGTACGACGAGGCGATCGCCCATCAGTACAGCACCTACCGTTCCCCGTGCTTCTGTCATGGGAGATGTCGGTACGACATTGTTCTTGCTCAGAATGGCGACATAGGAGGTCATCATGCCATTGGTCATGCCCTGAGCCAGTAACACAGACTCTGCTGCTTGTAGATTGGCGGTCAAGCTACCTTCCAGAGAATCAGCGGAATGGGTGCTAACGAAGGAGTGGGGTTGGGACGAGACAGCAGTGCCCACGGCAGGAGTAACCATCACCAGAGAAAGGCAGGCTAAAGCGCCCAGGAGGGCATTACGAACCAATTTTTTGAGAGGCTTCATAGTAGTTTCTTCCGGCAAAAGGACATACAGGTGTTACCCGCATCTAAGAGGATTGAACCGTTTTGAAGAGGTTGATTATCGCGGGTAACACCCCTGGAAAATCAACGTTTCAAAATTTCTGGTCATGGTTGAGCAGCCTTCAAAAGGATGATGTCTCTTGCGCTTAGCGCTCAGAAAAACAACCTTTCCAAGACCTATGCGGATTAATAAGAACTGTACGTAGTACGTGAGCCATGGGTTCTTGGATGCATCCAACACGAAAGATTTTTCGGATTTGATGCATCAAGCTTTCTGCCTGAATCGTTGCGCGGCTTTTTCACACAGAAACGTTTGAAGGGGATAACAAGTTATCCTCTTCAAACGTTTCTGGTTTAGTGGCAGCAATTCTCATCTTGGAATTCAACCCGAAAATAGCCCGCTGAAGGCGGGCTATTTTCGGGCTTCAAAACTGAGAGTTCGTGCCCGAAGGGCACGAACTCTCAGTTTTGAAGCCCATACTGAGAATTGCTAGTGTAGTGGTGAATTATGTTCCTTCGCTAGGTGGGTTCTTGCGTTTGCGAATCTGCTTAGCTTTGGCTTTCAATTCCTTGAAGTAATCGCTCTCGACAATCTCATCGACTTCCTTCTGTTTTCGTGTCTGGTCGATTTCAATGCGCAATGTCTGAATTTGCTGTCGCAAGTGGGCTTCCCGCGCCAGCACTTCATTCACCATGGTTTGGAAAATGCGACCCAACTGTCCTAGTTCGTCCTGGCGCTTGGTCAAGGTGTTGAGACGATGATTGTCAGCCAATTCCAGATCGTCGGTAGATTTAATTTCGTTTGCAGAGATCCTTTGTGAAATTCGGGCCAGATGTTGAACGGGTTGAATCACTGCGGGTTTCAGTAGGCGATTGAGACCAAAGAGGGCGATCGCAAACGCCCCCACAAAAATACTCATGACGGACGAAAAAGCCCGGCGGCTTTCCTGAAACACCGTCTCGGCCGGGACATACACGACCGACGTTCCTGCCACTCGATTCAATTTCCAATTAAAGCCGCGTTGCGTACCATATAGGGCGATCATCTGCGCAGGAGCATCGGCTACCCGTCCATGACAGCGCAGGCAGGATTCGGATTCAATCACAATGGGGCGAGCGCTATAAAACATCTGCCCCTGCCCGGGAACCGTGTGAAACCCTGAAATTTCGGGTTCTGATGATGCCAACAGTCGCTTGATTAAATCTTCCTCAAAGGCGTCCGCTCTATCTCTAGGATTCGTCGGATTGAGCATCGCTTCCTTGTAGCGCATGTCCTTAAATTGGCTACTCCGAGCCTGAAAATTTTCAAAGGTACGACGAGCAGCATAGGCCGGCACCACTTCTGGCACGAACTCATCCTGCGCAAGTTGTGCCTCCAGGAGCGGACGCACCTGTTCATCCGTGTAGGTGCGCACGGCTTTGATTGATTCCATTAATACCAATCCTTCAGCCGTAATTTTTTCTTCTGCTCGGTGTTGCAAGATTTTGGACAGCACCAATCCTCCCAGCGCACTACCAAGCAACAAGACTAGCAGCAGAATAACCGTAAATTTGGTTCCCAGCTTGGCGCGGCTCAACATGGATGATCCTCTTGCGATCGCCTCAAATACAGGCTTTATGCAAAATACGAACACTTCCGCCTGTAGACAGATACTTTCTCAAGAGCTTAACATCCTGCAAATTGCCCGCCCTTACTGAAGCTATGACGAGAGTCTGTCTTAAAAGCCATTTCTTCGTTTGCTTCATGCGTGAAATGACCCTTTTAGTCGGCCTCAAAGTACGTCCTAACTAACCTCAGTTCGGGATAAGCTGAAGTGCTCATTTTGGCGTGCGCGAAGCGCACGCCAAAATGAGCGTTTTCAAGTGCCGCGCAACGCGCGGCACTTGAAAACGCCCTTAACCCGAACTCAGGTTAACTAACAACATGTTCGCCATTTTTCTCAAGCCCTTGGGAAAAATGATGAAGGTATTGAACTAACGCAAAGGCTATATAAGAAATGGCGTGGTGTAAAGCACCACGCCATTTCCTACGGATTCAAAGGATGAAATCTAGAGAGGGGTAACGCTAGCGATCTTGCCACCCTGACGCTGCACCCGTTGCATGTGAACGGTCAGCTCTTCATAAGGAACAATCACCGACTTGTTAACCCGGCGTACTTTGGGATAGCCTGGCCCGGCAATGCCAGCAACCTCAATGCGGTAGAGCTGGCTGGAGAAGGCTTTGGAACCCCCAAAGGCACTGTAAGACGCATTCCCTTTTGCGGAAGCCTGGTAGGCAAAGCCACCCGCTCCACCAGAAGGAGGCACCACAGTAGACGCAGCATTACGAGCCAGCGCATTTACCAGGCGAGGGCTACCACCCGCGAACTGGGCGCTATCGCTGCTCGCATAACCGCGATACAGAGCAAATAGGTTGGCAAAGCCCGAGGACTTTTGGTCAACCCCAGTGGTTACCAGGTCTTGGTAGAAAGGCACAATATTTTCGCCGAAGAAGGCATCGTACTCAGCAGAATCGATGTAGGAATCGATATCGGCATCGTAGCCTTCGTTCTGATAGCGATCCAGGTGCTCAGAAATTTCTGCCTGGTCATAGGGAGCCCGACCCAGGAGGTGCTTGAAGTTCAGCTCAATGGTGCGGCTCTGGAAGCTGCTGTGGAAAAACTTCTCTTTGTACAGGCTGGATTTGGCCACCTGCCGCACGAATTCCCGTACGGTGATTTTGCGATCGCGCAGCAAAGACTCAGCAATCACCAGTCGCTCTGACTTGAGCAGATGGGGATTGCCCAATACTTGCTGGTAAACCGCTTGAATAACGGCCTCGATCTCACCTTGGGTCGCATTGGGGCGCAACTCTATAGGGGATGCATCGCCAAATGCAGAGGTTCCTAAACGACCTGCCGCTGTTGTAATAGCCACCGATAAGTTCTCCTTCAGTAATCATTGATGGGATTAACCGCCTGGATTGGTATGGGTTTTATACCAATCCAGGGTTGGGGGTCTAGACTGACGTAACGCTGACCACTTTCTTCCCAGCGCGGTTGAGTTGTTGCAGCTTGGTAGTCAGTTGGTCATAGGGTACGAGCAGTTCTACCGTGCTCTGCCGCACAACGGCCGAGTTGGGGGAAGCCGACTGCTGGACACGGAGCCGATAGACATCACCCCGGCTACCGCCGACGGCACCCGACAGAGTACCGGACGTTGGAACGCTGACGGGGGAAGCCACATTCCGGGCTACATCCCAGGTAAGCTTGGGTTGCTTTTGGCCCTGAGAGCGATCGCTGTTGGCATAGCCACGGTAGAGGTGAAGCAGACGGCTAAAGCCAACCGCCCGGCTACCGGGATGATCTACCTGAAAATCGCGGTAATGGGGAACCACGTGATCGCCAAAGCTATTCTGATATTCCTCAGAGCTGATGTAGGAATCAATCTCTGCTTCGTAGCCCTGGTTGATGTAGATATCCAGATGAGAAGAAATTTCTTCTTGATCGTAAGGAGCCCGTCCCAACAGGTGCTTAAAGTTCAATTCAATAAACCGCACATGGAAGTTGGGATAGAAGAACTTCTCCCGGTAGAGGTCGGATAAAGCGATCGCCCGCACAAAATCACGAACGGTGATGCTGCCCTGACGCAGTAGGGATTCGGGACCGACGAGGCGATCGCGCTCCATCAGGTGCTCGTTCCCTAAAACCTGGCGATAGGCTGCCCAAATTACCGCTTGCACATCGTCTTCAGTACGCTTAGCCCGCAGTTCAACGGGTTTCACATCTTCAAACGGTTTAATACCTAGTTTTGATGCTTCTTGTAATCCAGCCATATTTGCTTCCCCACTAAGATGATGAAGTAAGAACTTTTCCGTGATTCTTAAGGTGTTTGAAAAATTAACGCTGCAAATAACGGCACGTCAAAATAGCCACATAAAATGGCACTGCATTCCATTTAATGAAAGCCGTTATTTGTGAAGTCACGAACAATCAGATTCGTTTCATCAACCTCATTTCTCCAGGATATCTAAGTGGATTGAATACACCTTGAAAGTAAATTGCCTACAACCGACAGGGTATCGACAACAATCAAAGGTGTGCGAGTGTTCCCGCCCACAAATATGCTGGAAAAGTTGGACCTTAACCCGATCAGTCAAGAACCCATAGGTTTTTGAACTGCCCTGATTAAACCAATCTATTTGTGCATATTTTGTGCAAATATTTTTCTTGCAAGGCGGAGTTAATTAAGAAATATGAAGAAAAACTACACTTCACCACAAGAATTTTGATCAAGTGATAGAGCTGAAAAGCTAGATGGACGGATGTTCTTCGCCGCATCTAGCTTTTCAGCTCGGTTTAAAAAACTGAAGACAAACTCACAAAAATATGAGGCTGGCAAAAATTAAAAGCTTAATATTTCTTCAAAAAGTTCTAACAATTAAAGTCTGTAACATTTTACCGAGCAGATACAGATTGGGTTCGCTGATCCCCTTATGATGTTCGAAATACTCTTGCAAGTTTAGTAAGTTGGGAGTTTATGTAAACGTGGCTATTCCTCTATTAGCGTATCCTCCTTCCTGTCCCAATCAGCGCGTCGACGCGCTGGGGGCAAGGGACGATGAAGCCATTATTTACTCCACTGATGATTGCTACTCCCCATCCGAAGTAGACAATTTAATCAACGCAGCCTATCGTCAAATCTTTTTCCATGCCTTTGCATGGGATCGTGAAGTTGCCCTTGAATCTCAGTTGCGTAATCGGCAAATTACTGTCCGGGATTTCATCCGTGGATTGTTGTTATCCAAAACCTTTATCGACAGTTTCTACAATAAGAACAGCAACTACCGCTTCGTTGAACATTGCGTTGAAAAGGTCTTAGGACGCAAAGTTTACAATGAGCGTGAAAAAATCGCCTGGTCAGCTGTTGTCATGACCAAAGGTGTGAAAGGCTTTGTGGATGAACTCCTTAACAGCGATGAGTACATCGATAACTTTGGTGAGAACACAGTTCCTTACCATCGTCGTCGTCTCCTACCTAGCCGTGAGCTTGGCGAGATTCCCTTTAACATCACCTCGCCCCGCTACGACGCCTACTACCGTAACCAATTGGGCTTCCCCCAAACCATTTGGCAAGATGTGGTACGCAGCTACAAGCCCTACGACCAAAAGCCCAAGAGTGGCGATCCTGCACTGTTTTCCAAGATGGCCCGCAGCCTGGCTCCGGTGTCTCCTTCTCCGGCTCGACGCTCTGTTTACGACATCGATATCGCAAATGCGGTTCCCTATCGTAAACGGTAAGCTGTCATAGCTCAAAAGAAGAGGGTGGGGTACCAAGTACCCCACCCTCTTCTACTAACGTTCGACTGGATGTTGACCATAATAAGGCACGACTGATGCCCATTCTCGGCGATCGCCCCTCTGCCACATTCCATAACCTAACTGCAAAACATCTAGAGTCGTGTGTCCCAATCCCCCTTCAACGGTAATCACCTCACAAGGGTGTGCGTGTTGAGATAACTGCGTCTTCCAATCTTCAGGGGAAAGAACCCGATCGCCTGCCACTTCTTTTAACTGCCCTGATTCCCAGGCAAAAATGGCCGTGTGGAGTTGGCCCCGCTGGGCAGGGAGGGCGATCGCTAGGTAAGGTTGTTCTGGTTGTCCGGAGAATTTCTGTTGGTAAGTGTGATGAGCGATCGCGGCCAGGGACGAAATGCCATATAGAGGAATGTTGAGTTGCTGAGCCAGCGTTCGGGCCGTTACTACACCAATACGAGTTCCGGTAAAACTGCCAGGCCCAGTGGCAACTGCCATAAACTTTAGATCAGCCCAGATTTGGGGCTTCAAAAATTCCGCTAACTTACCGTGCAGGTGAGTTGATAGGTCTCGCCCCAAGTCCCACGCCTGTTGGCGATCGTCCCCGGCAAAGTTGCTCAGGGCCAGCCCCAGATCAGGGCTGCTGGTATGTAGGGCAAGGGCGTAGAATACGTCGGTCATGAGCGATTACCGTTGCAGCGAAGCAGCTCCCAGATAGAGTTCACCCACTTTGGGGTCATTCAGGAGGTCAGGGCCAGGGCCTTCGAAGCGATCGCGCCCTGAGTCCAGCACATATCCTCGATGGGCCATAGCAAGCGCTTTACGGGCATTTTGCTCAACCAGCATAATGGCCATTCCCATCTGATTAATCTGCCGTACTCGCTCAAATACCTCGTTCACCAAAATGGGTGATAACGCCGCGGATGGCTCATCCAGAATTAACAGTTGTGGATCGAGCATCAGGGCCCGGCTCATCGCCAGTTGTTGCCGTTCACCGCCCGAAAGCGTTCCGGCTTTCTGGTGCCGCCGCTCTGCCAGTACCGGAAAGGCGTCAAAAATGCGTTGCTTTAAGGGAGCCAGCGGCGTATTGCGGGTAAACGCTCCCATTTCCAGATTTTCTTCAACGGTTAGCGATGGAAACACGTTGGCAATCTGTGGCACATAGCACATGCCCCGCTGCACAATCTGGTCAGACTTTAGGCCCGCAATGGATCGCCCCTGAAAGGTAATGGTGCCTTGATTGGGGGTGAGCAACCCAAAAATCGTCTTCGCCAGGGTCGATTTTCCTGCGCCATTGGGGCCAATCACGGCCACCAATTCCCCAGGGTAGATCCGGAAGTTGATCCCCTGCAAAATATTCAGATCCTTAATGTAACCAGCGTACACATCTTCAACGATGAGAATGGGATCGCTCATGGCAGAGGCTAAAATTCAACAGGGTTAAAATTATTGTTTCGTTGAGCTGGATTTTCAGTAGATCTCGCATGAAAATTCAAGCCCCACAGCATTTCTCATTTGGGTAAGACACAGAGAAGGGGTTTAGGCGTGTCCCATATCCTTCCCTGTGTCTTACCCAAATGAGAAGGGGTATCCGTTGAATTACCATGCACGATGCACACGGTAATTCAACCTGAATTTAGCTTGGCGTGCTTTGCAAATCGGGCCGCTCTTCGGGAACGATCGCACCTTCCACCGGGCACACTTGCAGACAAATGCCGCAATCAATACAGGTAGAAAAATCGATCCAGTACCAGTCGGTACCCTGGGTATTCTTGCCGGGGCCGGGGTGGATGCAGGCAACAGGGCACGCGTCTACGCAGTCGGCCACGCCTTCGCAGGTGTTCGTCACAATTGTGTGGGGCATGGTGTCTCGTCTCAGGAAATCGGCTTGTTACAAACGGTTCATACTTCAGCCTAACAGGTCTGTCCTAGTTCTAGCCTGCCTTATTTAACTGCAATTCGGGATAAGCCAAAATGGGCTTTTTTAAGGAGCGCAAAGTGCGCCTCGAAAGCGCTCAATTTGGCGTGCGCAAAGCGCACGCCAAATTGAGCGCTTCAGCTTATCCCGAACTGAGGTTATCGAAGTGTTGCTGTGCTGGAACTCCTGTGGCAGTGTCGTTGGATGCAACAACGCTGCCGCAAGGGTTTTTAGCCTATTAGGGGCTAAACGAACGCAACCCAGATGTTCCTAAGAACATCCGGGTCTGGTCCTCTTGCAGAAAGGGTCAAGATCGTAGCGTTTCTACATCTACGCTGCCATCTGCTTTTACCCAGGCGATCTGGCGAATACGGCGATCGCGCCCATAGTTCCGCACCTCATCGGCCGATGACCCCAACCCCAACTCCATCTCCACACAGACAGAATCGGATTGCCGGAGATGCTTTGCATGGGCAAAGGCCGCTCCCATTGCCTCAGGGGTTTGGGGAACCACCAGCCAATCCACTTCAGCCGTTTGCAGGGGGAGCTGCCCCGATGGCAGGAGCACCTGATGCAGATCTTCGATATTAAATACAAACCCGATACCGGGGCTGCTTTGTCCCTGGGGATGGTAAAGACCCAAGAGTTGATCGTAGCGTCCGCCTTGTGCCAAAATTCGCCGTCCGCTTTCGGGTGAGCTGACCACTTCAAAGACAATTCCAGTGTAGTAATCGAAGGTTTGGATCAGGCTCAAATCTAGAATGAGCGAGGGAAGCACTGTGCCTGCGTCCTGGTCTTCTAGCAGCTCAACCAGGGCTTTAAGCCGCAGCACCATCTCCTGCTGGCTCTCGTCCAATGGCAGGCTGGAAACCCGTTGTAGCACATCCTGAGGGCGACCTCGCAAATCCAGTAGCAGCAGGGCACGATCGCGCAACTCTGGCGACAGCGGCAGAGCCTCTAACCCAATGCGATCAAGGGTAGCGATCGCTTCCCGCACATCCTTACGCACCGCTTCGGGAAAGGCTGAGAAGAGCGATCGCGTCAGTCCTGCTTCTCCCAGAACCAGGTGGCAACTCTCCAGGTTCAGGTTTTGCACACAGTCGCTCAGGAGCCACAGCACTTCAGCATCAGCGGCTACACTTCCAGCCCCCAACAACTCGACGCCCGCCTGGTAGTACTCCTGCTGACGGTTGAAGTCGTCCTGGAGCGATCGCCGAAACACATTCGCGTTGTAGTAGAAGCGCAACGGCTCAGCCGCCCCAGCCATACGAGTTGCTGCTGCCCGAGCGATCGATGCGGTGAGTTCGGGCCGCATTCCCAACTCTTCATCGCGGTCCTGGAGCTGAATCACCGTAGATCGCTCAATGGCACCACCTGCCATGAGCGTGTCCATCCGCTCTAGCGTTGAGGTAATAATGCGGTGATAACCCCACCGATGGAAAACCTGTTGCAGGCGATCTTCAATCCATCGTTTTTGTGCAACATCGACCGGGAATAAATCCCGCGCCCCCGTGGGCGGTTGATAAACCATTATTTTTTCTTCCCACCAAATAGGCCGAATAGGCCGCCACCTTCTGATTTTCCACTTTTTGGTGGCGTTTTGGCTCCCTTTGCTGGAGCGTTATGCTGGGGAGCGGCAGCCGCGCTCTGGTTGTTAGGGTCGAGGCGCTTCATCCCCTGCTGCGCAACCGTATCCTGCGGGTTGATCTCCAGTGCTTTGCGGAAGTGAATCTTGGCCATTGTGGCCTGGTTGGCCTTCATGTACACCACCCCCAGCCGACAGTGGGTCGTGCCGTTTTGGGGATCAATCTGCAAACCATCCCGCAGCTCCTTAATGGCTGCGGTGTAATTTTGCTTGTTTTCAAATTCCTGAGCCCGCCGTAGGTAGGATGCCACAATGGACTCCCGTGTGGGCGCAGTTTTCTGAGCAGTCGCTGTGGGAGCTGCAGTAGCCGCAGGGCTGCTCCCTGTAGCGGCTGTCCCAGCGGCAGCGCTTTGCGCGGGGCGTGGCCCACCCATCGCTGGCATGTCGCCTTCGCTGGCCTTCCGCATCAGGTAGATCATGTTCAACTCACTGATCTGCCCGGTCAGCTCAAGGGTTCTGTCTAGATGGTGATACTGTTCACTCGCCAGCGATTTAAGGGCATTCTGATACGCCGCTTCGATCGCGCCTCGCTCGGTGGCAAGCTTGCGGGCAACGTCGCTGGACAACATAATGGTGTCCTGCTGACGTAAGGCCTGTTGCCCTTTCAGCTTGAGAAGCAGCTGATATTCGGTGTAATTTTTTTCGTCGGAAAGCTTTTCGTAAGCCGGGTTCACCATTTTGGAGAGAAACTCGGCGGCACGTTTGCGATCGCTTTCACTTTCCTTAGCGCAACTATCCGGATGGAGGCGACGCGCGAGCTTCAGATAATGCTTGCGAATGTCTTTCGGTTCCGCATCAACCGGCACGCCCAAAACAGCGTGATAATCGGTGAATTCGGCAGTAAATAGACCTTGCTCAATCTTGAATAACATGCCGGGGGGACTCGAATTGACTTTGCAAAAGGCTTTAATCAGTTTACTTCGCTAACCTGTATTCTAGGTATTCGTTCGGACAAAATCCGATAAAGGTTTGAAGTTTATCAACGATTTACTTAGCTCTTCATGAATGCTTCCATTTGTGGCCAGAATACGGCCAGAATGCATATCCCAAGGGCTCTGATCATAGGCCGTTACCCGGCCTCCCGCTTCTTCGACTAACATAACTCCTGCCACCATATCCCAGGGGGAAAGGCCCCGTTCCCAGTAGCCATCCAAACGCCCACAGGCAACATAGGCCAGGTCCAGGGCTGCGGCTCCTGCTCGTCGAACACCATGGGTGAGGTCAGTCAAATGACAAAATTCGGAATAATTATTATCCGAAGTTTGGCGGCGATCGTAGGCAAATCCAGTGACGAGCAAACTTTCTTGAAGCGAGTCGGTTTCAGAGACTTGCATGGGTTGACGGTTTCGCCATGCACCTAACCCTTTCCCTGCCTGAAACAATTCCTGCCGCATGGGGTCATAAATGACACCTAGATAGGGCACGCCTTCCACAAGTAAACCAATAGACACCGCAAAGACGGGATATTGATGGGCATAGTTTGTGGTGCCATCCAGAGGGTCGATCGCCCACAGATAAGGGCTCTCTGCGTTACCTAAGCGCCCCCCTTCTTCTGCCAGAATGGCATGGTCAGGATAATGTCGGGTCAGTACTTCGAGAATGGCAGCTTCTGCGGCATGATCGGCCTCAGTGACCAAGTTGCCCGATGCTCCTTTTTTCTGGATGGATTCTAATTTGCCAAAGTGCGATCGCAAAATAGCTCCAGCAGTCAGAGCCGCTTCTGAAGCAATATCCAAATGGCAGCGCAGTTGATCGGGCGTCAGCATAGGAATGGCGAATGAAGGATTCAGGGAGAGCACGGATAAACCCTTATGAATCATAGAGCCTCCTGCTTCCGAAATTCTCCCGGGGTTTGGTGCAGCGGTGCTGTTGCACTCCAGATACCCCGCTGTAAAAGGCGGGCTTTTTCCTGGGCCGCAATCAGTCGCTGCTCATAACGGGTGGAGCGGGTGCCGGAGGAGAACGCCATGCTCCCCTGTGCTAATGCCCATCCCTCGGTCACAAGTTTTTCGTTGATGAGCTCATGACCCAACCATACGTAGGCTGCTTTACGGCCGTAAGCATCCTGGAGCGTGCCGTCAAATTCCAGTCTTATCGTTTGGCCTTTCAACCACTGTTCCAGTTGATGGGTCGCCTCTGGACCCCAGGGTTCTTGCCGTGAGTCAGGGGCATCAATGCCTAATAACCGCACGGATTCTGCCAGGGGCGATCGCGCACTCGACACTTCTAGAGATTGACCACTGTGAACGGCAGCTACCCGCACCAGCTCATCGACGGGAGGCGATGCAGCGGGTGAACGCCCTCCCACCAGCAGTAACCCACAGGTCACTACAGCGATGAGAAAAAGCTGAATCAGTAAGGCCGCAGTTCGAACCATCAGTCGCGAAACATCCTGAGTTGCGATCGCCCTTATGGTTCCCTCGCTTCTGGTTAGGAAAAGCCGTAAATACCCTTATTTCCTGATGTTCATTTCTGCAACCGAATTTCCGCGAATATCGTGACCTACCAAGTTGACCTAACCCCGAAAGTGATGAGGGGGGCATGTTGTGCCCCCCTCATCACTTTCCCAAACCAGGGTGTGTCTTAAAGTTGGTTGCAAAGTCATTTTTTCGTGTGCTTCGTGCACGAAAAAATGACCTTGACAGACCTTACTCTTCATCTAACGGTAATCCTCTCCGCACTTTGCCCCGTCCGAAGTAGCGACCAAATTGCAGTTCGTAAACCTCATCTTCGTCCTGGGTTTCAACCACCAGTTCTGAGCAAGCATAGCTAACGCAGAGCAGTGCATAGCCACGGGCACGTAATTCAGGGGAAAGACCCATGGCCTCGGGTTGGCGCAGGTCGCCAGAAACGACACGCACAGCGCAAGCGGTGCAGGCTCCGTTGCGGCAGGAGAAGGGCAGCTCGACACCCTGCTCTTCGGCCGATTGAAGGATATAGCGATCGCCCGGCACTTCCACAGTGTGATGCGTTCCCTGTTGGCGATAGTGGATGTGAACCGGATATAACTTGGGCATAATCAGCGGCTTGCTCGTTGGCACAACTCAAATAAGATCCATTCGTCATCATATCCTTACTGCCTGCTTTGTGCGGAGAGCGCGGAGCTAGTTCTATCCTCTCTACAGAAAATAGATGTAGGACTTATGCATTCTTTTGTATGGGTTGCGAAGCACCTCACATATAAAAGAATGCATAAGTTCTCAGGTATTCCGTGGAGAAAGCTTGCTGCTAGTTTTGGCATAAATTCAGGACTTACGCATTTGTGTTGTAGGTGGGGTGCGAAGCACCCCACCTACAACACAAATACACTACAGATAGCGGGCTTGCGTAAGTCCTGAAATTTTTGGAGAAACCAAGATTCCCTCGGGAATTTATGCCAAAACTAGCAATTTCAAAAAAATACTTTGCTTGTGACCTCCTTCTCTGCTACTATCAAAACTCGGAATTGAATAAATAACTTTTCACCTCCTGGCCCTTCTAAAAAGAGTGCTAAATGCGGTGAACCCCCCTGGAGAGATGGCCGAGCGGTTGAAGGCGCAGCACTGGAAATGCTGTTTAGGGGTGACTCTAACGAGGGTTCGAATCCCTCTCTCTCCGTTTGATAGCTGAAGACGCAGTTACGAGTAAGAAGGCAGTGGTTAACCCACTGCCTTCTTTACTAGTACGCTGAGGCGGAAATCCATCACCTATGTTTTTGTGTAGGGTGCGAAGCACCCTACACAAAAACATAGTTTGCGAACTTAGGCCTCAGCCTACTAGTCCACAATGGTTTGGGTAGATGTGAATTCTCAGGAGGGATGGCCTCAACTCTCTCTCCTGAAAATTCACATCTGCCCCGGCACCTAACGGCTTAAGGAGATTTCCAACAATGAAATTACCCCCAAGATGTTGGTGCTTTGCCCGCGAAGCGGGCAAAGCACCAACATCTTGGGTAGATTCTTATGCAGAAACCTCCTAAGTCTGCCTATGTTTGATTTCTGCTGCTAGTCGTTCACTAAAAGAACTTTGAGGGGGTAATGCGCGAAGCACACTGCATCAACCCCTCAAAGTTCCTCAACGTGTCAAAGTTCGCCTGGCGAACAACTAGGGAAATTAATCCTCAACCTGGCAGACTCGCCGCATTTGGAGCACATCACTCATCTTGCGAATTTGCGTGAATGTGCGCTCCAACTGGGCATGGTCCTGAATGTCAATTCCCAGGTTGATAATGGCAGTCTGACCGGGGAAGGTTTTGACCTGGGCACTACGCACGTTGATGTTATGGTCGCTGAGGCGGGACAGAATATCCTTAAGAACCCCAACCCGGTCAATTACCTCAATTTGAATTTCAACAGGATAGGTATGGGGACGACTGTCGTGCTCAGACGCGACGTTCCAGCTAACTGGGATGAGGCGATCGCCCGGGATATGGTCTACATTGCTACATCCCTGACGGTGGATAGAAATGCCGCGACTGCCCATCGTCACAATACCAATAATCGGCTCCCCAGGAATGGGATTGCAGCAACCCGCCAGGCCATAAAGCAACCCTTCAACTCCCACGATAGGTGAATCGCTGGAACGGTTGACTGGGCGAGCCGGTTGGGTGGTAGGCAGTGGGATCAGGTTGTTAATGTCTTCCTGATGGCTGGCAGGTGCGATAGGTTGGCGAGCTTTGATCTCCTCCCGCAGGCGATTGACTACTAGGTTGAGGGTGATCTCGCCATAACCAAGAGCCGCTAGCAGATCATCGACACTGTGATAGTTACATCGCTCAGCAGCGGCATGGCAAGGTTCTGACTTGAGCAGGGCATCAAATCCCTGTTTGCCCAATTCCTTCTCCAGTAGATCACGGCCCCGCTGTACATTCTGTTCTCGATAGGATCGCTTATACCATTGGCGAATACGGTTGCGCGCCCCGGCGGTGACGGTGAAGTTGAGCCAATCCAGGCTGGGGTGTGAGTTCTTATGGGTAATGATTTCGACGATGTCGCCATTCTTCAACTGAGTTTCCAGGGGCGCCATGCGTCCGTTGATTTTGGCTCCAGCGCAATGGTTCCCAACTTCGGTGTGAATGCGATATGCGAAATCTACTGGAGTCGCCTTCTGGCTTAAGGCAATAACATCACCACCGGGTGTAAAAACGAATACCTCATCATCAAAAAGGTTTGTGCGAATATTATCGAGGTATTCCTGAGCGTCTTTCAGATCACTCGGCCAATCCAGGAGTTGCCGCAGCCAGGTGAACTTTTCGTCATCAGAGGAGAGCTTGCTTGCCGAGTGCCCAGCCTCCTTATACTTCCAGTGGGCGGCGATCCCGTACTCAGCAATGTGGTGCATTTCCTCGGTACGAATCTGCACTTCAATGGGACGCCCATTCGGGCCAATCACGACCGTGTGAAGGGATTGGTAGCGGTTGGGTTTGGGAAGCCCAATATAGTCCTTGAAGCGACCAGGAACGGGGCGGAACTGGTTGTGGACGATCGCCAAACTTCGGTAACACTCTTCGGCAGCTTTGACAATAATGCGAATCGCAGTGATGTCGTAGATTTCGTGGAATTCTTTCTGCTGTCGCTGCATCTTCTGGTAAATGCCATAGAGATGCTTTGGACGTCCATTAATTTCTGCGATCTTGATCCCCGCTTGAGCTAGCTCAGGACGAAGAAGCTCCACCGCTTCGTCTAAATAGGCTTCGCGGTCAGCCCGCTTCTCTATAACTAGATTTTGGATGCCTCGATACGCTTCTGGCTCCAGGTATTTGAAGGATAGGTCTTCCAACTCCCACTTAAAGCGTCCGATCCCCAAACGGTTAGCCAGGGGAGCGAAGATATCCAGGGTTTCCTGGGCAATGCGGCGACGCTTGCTATCAGGCAGATGTTCCAAAGTACGCATGTTATGAAGCCGATCTGCCAACTTCACCACAATCACCCGAATGTCCTGGGCCATCGCCAGGAACATGCGCCGGAAGTTTTCGGCCTGCCTCTCGGTTTTGCTGGAGAAGTTGAATTTTGAAAGCTTTGTGACTCCTTCCACAAGATGTCGTACATCTGAGCCGAAGCGCTTTTCCAGTTCTTCAGGGGTGACGTCAGTGTCCTCGACGACGTCGTGCAGGAAACCTGCGGCAATCATGGCACTGCTGCCGCCCAAATCTCGCAGCAATCCCGCCACAGCGACAGGATGGGCAATGTAAGGCTCACCCGATGCTCGTCGTTGGCCTTCGTGCAGGCTATAGGCAAACTGAAACGCCTCACACACCAGGGATCGATCGGCCTCGGGGTGCTCTGTCGGTTCGAGAGTCGGCGATCGTTCCGACAACAAGCACGATTGCAGCCAGTCGGGTAACACAATATCGAATGGAATAGCAGAGGCCACTACCATAAGGCAACTCCTGAACGCAGGGCGGAGGGTAAATGCGAATTAAAATCTAAAACAGAAATTTGTAGATCTAATGTTCTATAGGTAGATGTAGAATAGTAGAGTTTGGGGAGTCCAAATTCTAATTTCTGGTATTGAAAGGTGAATCGTAGCAGCGCTGCCGAGAGCGATCGCTGGATGAGGAGTTGAATTGGATTGTTCCCCATGGCGGCCAGAAAGCGACAGGCCAGAGGAAACGGAGTGAAAGGATTACGTTAATGTAGCAGCTTGCCCGTATGGGAAAACCACTTCCAATTCTTGTTTTATAAGTATATACAGACTTCTTTACATTCGCTTAATTTCGCGCTCACAATCTCGTAACAAGCGCTACACGGGGATCGCTAACAACAGGCTTGATGCTTCCCTTTCCCCTGAAAATGGCGTAAGACATGCAGCGGCATCATCGATAATTGGGCAGAGACTAACCTCTTGATTTATCCCCCGCCCCTATGCCGTTATGAGCATATTGCCAGAGCCTCTCCACCAGCCTTATGTTGACCTGCGGCAGATGCTAGACGCGATGCAGGCGATCGCCCAACCCGCCCTAATGGCTCCATCTTCTCTACATACTAGCGCTCTCCAAAAAAGCTTTCAGGCTATTCAGCAGCATTTTCAGCAGCAAATTCTGGCAACTTCGGCTGAACTGGAGCTGCCTTCCCTCGTGCAATCCGTTCAGACTGAAATCAACCGGAACTTGCGGCTCTTGAGTACGGATGTGGCATTTCTACAATCAGCACGACAAGTCGCAACTCAACAGCAACGGTTGCAGCAAGTGTGCGATCGCCTCACCAAGCTATTGGAATTTTGCGATGGCGTGTTACAGGGTTAACCGTGTATAGCCTGATACACCTTGACCAGGACACTCTATTTTTGTGGGGTCGCATTCGCTGCGGCTTCTCAAAAATAAGAGCATGTAGCGCTACATCGCATCGCCACTCAACCGAGATCACCGCATCCAGGACCTGCGAGCGTCAAACCAGTGATCGAGTCGTCGGAGCAGCCAGGGGTGTTGGGTTAGTTGGAGGGTCTGCCAGTCCTGGGCGATCGCCTGTACCCCCGAAGCAAAGCTAGGTGAAGGTAGCGGTAGATGTAGGAGCTGCTGCAAAGGAATGCGGTGGCGTTGGGCCATGATAAAGAGGCCTGCCCACTCTTCTGCTTCAGGGCCGAAAACATAGCCGCCCAAGATTCGGCCTGAGGAGTGTACCAAAATTTGGTAATGTCCGGTGATTTGTTGCCGAGTATAAGCTTTGGACCGACTGAGAAAATCCTGGCGAAGACAGTGGTAGTGAGTTCCATACCGTTGTCGGGCCTGGATTTGTGTGAGCCCAAAGGAAACCAGGGGTGGATCTGTAAAAACAACCTGGGGAATATGCCGTCGGGGTATGCGAAAAATGGGCATGAATAGCGCATTTTTGAGCGCAACTTGAGCACCAGCCAGCGTGTCACAGGTATAAATATTCGGGATGCTAGTTTGCATGCGGGCGTTGGTTGGTAAGTTGGCCCCCATCAGTTTTAGGCCAATGCCTTCCAGGTTCAGCGTGCTGACATCGGGGATCGCTGACCCTGTGGCAATCAGGAGGTCACTGGCGATCGCTCCCACCAACGTTTGTACCTGAGCCTGCCCTGCTTCCAGGTGTACCCGTTTAATGGCTGTCGGGGCTATAACTGTAACCCCTTCCGATTCCAAAACTGCCTGAAGTAACCGTGCTGCCTCTGGTTCCTGGTCAGGCAAAAGGGCGGTTTCTGAAATCAGGGTGACATGGTGGCTAAAGCGGGCAAGCAGTTGAGCCAGTTCGCAGGCGATCGCTCCGCCTCCCAGGACTGTAATCCGCCGGGAAGATTGAGTCCAAATATCCGATTCCCAAAGCTCCTCTGGCACAAGGGGGTTGGTGTTATCCAACCCTGGGATGTTGGGCAGAAGGGTGCGGTGGGGGCGGAGAAGCAGGTAGGTGCGCGATCGCAATACTCGCCTGTTGACCCGCAGGCTGACCCAGGGACGGGAGGTAAATTCTGCCTCTCCCTCCAGGACGTCTACCCCGAGGCTGTTGAGATGGGCAATAGAAAGTGCTTCCTGAAAACTCTCGAGCCGCTGCCGAGCCAGCTTCAAAGCGGCCTCTGAAGTACCGGGTAGGATGGCAGTGGAGGTCGCGCTCTGGGTCTGCCCCAACTGGCGAAGTGTATGAAAGGTGAGATCGGCTGTCCAACTCCTTGTAGTTGGTGGCTCAACCAGGGCCACCCGTGCTTTGTAATGGGCTGCTGCTAAGGCTACATCTCGGCCCAAGGAGGAGCCACCTAAAATGATGAGATCGTAATCAACGGCCATGATCCCTGCTACGTTACGTCGAAACCAATCGCTGGAGAGCATCCAGCAAGCGTTGATTTTCAGGTTGGGTGCGAACAGCGACCCGGAAATAGCGATCGCCTAACTCTGCAAAGCTAACGCAATCACGGATTAAAATCTGGTCTTGCTGAAGAAGCTGCCGTTGCAGGGCAATAGCCGAGATTTTTGACTGCACCAACAAAAAATTAGCGGTTCCCGGAAAGGGTTCTAGTCCAGGAATCTTCTGTAACCCTTCGAACAGTTGTGAACGCGCTCCGGACAACCAATTCCAAGTCTGCTGCTGAAAGGTGTGATCCTGAAGGACGGCGATCGCCGCTGCCACAGCTAAGCTATTCACACTCCAGGGGTCGCGCCATTCCTGCCAGGTACGGAGGCGATCGGGGTGGGCGATCGCATAACCCAGTCGCAACCCCGGAAAACTATAAAACTTCGTCAGGGAACCAATGACGACTAGATTGGGGAACTCCATCACCCAACGAGCCACGCTCTCGGCAGGCTCCGGCCCCACAAAATCCATGAAGGCTTCGTCCACAATGACCAGGGAAAATTGGTCCAAAATTGGCCTCAGGGAGGTCCGGGAAAACAGATAACCCGTTGGATTGTGGGGATTATTGATAATTAACCCGGTGCGGCCCGGTAACGCCTGTACTTTGGGAAAGGGTCGAGCCAGATTCCCTGACGATCGATCCAACGGCAATAGCAGAGGAAGGATAGTGCCCTGGTAAGCCGTCAAAGCTCTGGTGTAATCCCCAAAGCCCGGTTTAACCAGGTAGGTTGCATCCAGCTCTGCTAACTCGCGTCCAGCCCAGGTGAGCAGCTCAGCCGCTCCGTTTCCCGGCAAAATCCACTCGGCTGGTATCTTATGCCACTGGCTCAGGGCATGGCGCAATTCTCTATAGCTAGGGTCGGGATAATGACGAAGTTGCTGGAGGTTGGCCTGAATGGCAGCGATCGCGGACTCTGGTGGCCCAAGAGGATTGATGCTGGCAGAAAAATCCAACAGTGAAAGGGGGGAACAGCCTGTCAGCGAAGCTGCCCAGGCTAAGTTCCCCCCATGTGCAGGTTGCGTTCCGTCTAAAAAGCTTGTCACAGGAAACTCTGCACAAATTCCCAGGCTTATTTCTCAGGGGCAACCATTTCCTTAAACAACTTGCCCGCAGAAAACGCAGGCACTTTGGTAGCAGGAATTTCCATCGCTTCCCCAGTTTTGGGGTTGCGGCCTTCACGAGCCTTACGCTCGCGGGGTTCAAAAGAACCAAAGCCGACCAGCGTTACTTTGTCGCCTTGAGATACAGCTTCCATGATGGATTCGATCGCAGCGGACAGGACGCCGTCAGCAACCTTTTTCGTGACGTTGGCCTTCTCGGCAACCTTGTCTACCAGTTCACCTTTGTTCATGAGAATCTCCTTCGAGTTGTTCTAGCAGGATTTGAAATGTCGGCCTCCAGGGAGACCCATGGGCGATCCGTGGCTCGGTTTTAGCACAAAATGGCTGAAACCCTTATGAGCCAGGATTTTCAATGCTTCATTCTAGTTGCAACTGATCGAATGTGGATCGCCAAAACCTTTAATTTATGTAGACTTCCGGAATTTTTCGCCTCATTTTTCCGTTAATCCAAAAAATGACCTTCGGTTTTTGGGCAAAAATCGGCAAATTTAGCCATTAGTAGGCGTCACGGGTAGCCTGCGCGATCAGGCTACCTAACTTCACGTCTATCAAGCTCAAAAGCCCACCCATTCAGTTTTCTGGGCTACGAAATTGATTGATTAGAATCCCTAATTTCAACGAAATTTTTAGCTAAGACACACTGATTTACGGGGGTTTTGCTCAAAAATACAGCTTCGATCATCAGATTTGTCCCTATACGCCTGGCTATTTTCGTTAGGAGATCAGGCAAGAGTGTGTGCAAAGCACACACTCTTGCCTGATCTCCTAACGAAAATAGCTGTCGCTAAAATTGATGCTGAGGTCGTACAAATGTGGATGGGGTGTGGTGAAAGGAGAACAAAGTGCCCCTTTCACCACACCCCATCTATAACTAGGCGATTAGGCCTCTTATGGAGACACAGTCTCCAACTCTTCCTGAAGCACCTGCTCGTAAACCCAGGGCAGGTCGTTAGATAAATCATTGGTCTCAATACCGTGCCCTAAACTTGTCCAGGTCGGAGACAGAATGTAGAGGACCTCATTTAACTGTCCGTCCCGTAAGAGCTGCGATAGGTCAGTTCCCCAGTCTGTCGGGTCACTTAACCAGCCGTAAACAACCTCATCCTGATACTCGGGGGCAAAGCTATATTCCTGCCAGATCCAAAAGCCATCTGGATCGGGATGGTAACGGTGGGCCTGACTTTCCCATGTGGTGGTAATAAACTGATAGCGCCCGGCAGCAGTCGTACAGTCCCCCACATTCGGCCCAGCCACAATCGGTACGCAAAGGTCAGGATGCTGGCTTAAGTCCTCCACATGCTCACCCCCATACAACAGGGAATAGGGCTGAGGGTCGTTGGCCTCGCTGTAAGAAATTGTCCGCATCAATGCCCGAATATAAGGGTCGCCCCCCTCCATCACCAAGGGAGCTGGCTCATATCCTTCCCATCGGGGCTCGTTAATGCTCTGGTTTATATGCCATCCATCGATAAAAACCGCCCCGGCCATCAAAGCCAGGCCCCCCATGACCATAACCCGCTGCATCAAGGGCAGGCGGGCTTCAGAGGCCGTTGTGGGTTCACTGCTACTGGAATCAGCCGGGGAAGTGGAGGAACGCACAGAACCTTTCCAATAAAAGGGCGAGGTTAGTCAAACTTGAACCTACGCCACCTTAGCAAAAAGTTCTCCTACTGGTAGAGGGCTAACGTCCGGTTTTGCGATAATCTCTAACACTTTGTTGCGGGCATTGGGGTCTGACAAGGCTTCTACACAGACCTGTGCTACTTTCTCTCGAGGGATGCGGCCCTCGGATAGGGTGTCTGCTCCCTGCATAACCAGGCCATCCGTGTTGTCAGTATCCAACAGCCCACCGGGACGAACAATGGTGTAGGTCAATCCGCTTTTTTGCAGATACTGTTCTGCTTGCTTCTTCCAAAACAGAATCAACCAGAATGCGTTGAGTGGATGAAAGAATTTAGATGCACAGAGGGAGGATACCAGAACAAATTGGTCGATTTTCTTGTCAACAGAGGCATTGACCAGGTTTTTTGTGCCTTCGAAATCCACCCGATAGGGGCCGCTGGGATCAAAGCTAGGAGGCGCTCCCGTAGCGCAGAGGACGACGGTGCAGTCAGCGATCGCCTCCTTCAATGCCGCCATATCTGATACATCTCCCACAACCAACTCAGCTTGAGGCGGCAACTCTGCCTGGCCCCGCTCTAAACTCCGCACCAAAGCCCGCACCGGGATTCCCCGTGCCACAAGCTGTTCTACGATCCGTCTTCCTGTTCGACCTGTCGCCCCTGCTACAAATGCTTTCATTGTCTTGTCCTAAGAAAGGTTTTTACTAACCCATACACGTTTCCCAGGAATCCAGGCAAATGGAATCTATCGGAGTGAAGAAAAAGGTAGAAGGCAGAGGGCAGGAGGCAGAAGGTAAGACAGGAAAAAGGCAGAGGGTAGAGGGCGAGGGGGAAAGGGTAGAAGGTTTAAGACTGAAAAGCATAGAAGTTGCAAAACAAAACAGTACTGTAACGGTTCTTTGCTCGGCCTCCTGCCCTCTGCCTTAATCTCCTCCTATCGGTAATTCCCCCCGAATTTCTCACCTATTCTTCGGCCTGTTGGATAAAACTTCCGAGATTTTTTCTACTTTTTCCGTAAAACCCTTGTGTTTACATGGTTTTGTACCAAGACTATGCTAGTTTCAGTGGCTTCGTTGCAGGCTGGGGTCTCCCTGATGCGTCTGAAGACTGGCGTTCTGCTTGAAATCAGGGGGTTTCTTCCCCCATCTCCTGCCAGCTTGGCTGGCCGAAATCCTTCGCTGACCGTCCCTGTGAGAAAGCCATGCAAGCAAATTCCTTAGATAATCAATCTATTGATCCCTCATCAGCTTTATTGGGGCTGACAACCTCCTTTGGAGACGTCGGCCGAGAGGCTGGTGAAACTCACGAAGACGCTCCCCCAACTGCCATGGAACCGGTTCATTTCAACGGGTATTACGCCAGTTGCATGGAAATGTGGGCCAATGCCCGTACTGTAGCTGACTACTTGGATGTTCACTCTGAGTGGTTTCGTCGTTGTGCCAGTCCTATGTCTGCTGATCCCTTAGGAAACAATGGTTATGCCCTGACCATTGGTAAATTTGGAGCAATGGGATATGAGGTGGAGCCCAAAGTTGGCCTGCACTTGTTGCCCCAGGATGCTGACGGCTCGTATCGCATCGAGACGATTCCGGTACCCGGCTATACACCACCTGGATACGATGTTGACTTCCGTGCGGTGTTGCAACTTTGCGAACAGCCAGGCCAGAATGGTGCCGGTAAGGGTGCGCCTGATGTTATTACCCGGGTGGAGTGGAAACTGCACCTGGACGTTGCAATCCAGTTTCCGAGGTTTATCCATGCGCTGCCCCACACTCTTATCCAATCAACGGGCGATCGCCTGCTCAATCAAGTCGTGCGGCAGGTCTCCCGACGCCTCACTCACAAGGTGCAAGAAGACTTTCACTCGACCCGTGGCTTGCCGTTCCCGCATCAAGGTCGCAAGTATCCCTGGTCGCGCCATCACACCTCCGCCCTTTCCGGTGAAGACCTGGGGTGATCAGGTTGCCGACAGTCAACCACCCCAACGTTGTGCCACGATTCCAGCCCTAACTCGGTGGACACGGTATGTGAATTAGGCATCCAATAACTGTATATGAAGGAAAAACCCAAAAGATGATGGAATGGATCAGTTCGCTTCATCATTCGTTGGGTTTTCACATTTCAGGGCGTACGCATCTGTGGTGGGCTTGCGTAAGCTCTGACAATACTCAAGTCTCTTAGGATAGGTAAGTTTCGAGTGTATCCTGCACGAAAACTACCCCTCTCTGGGGCATAGTGTTAACAGACAGCAGAGGAAGCAGCTATTCATTCTGTAAGGTGATGGAAGTTGCTTCACATTGTATGGGTTTGCTGTCTTTACGGCGTTGTCGTTGAGGTTTTGCCTGTCGCGCCTCATGGATGTTTTGTATCGGCTCCGGCACCTTCCCCAACGGTTGGTGGGTTCTAAACAGTTTGCGATTACAGAAGCCTGCGTTATCGGTTTGGTTTCTGGCTTAGCAGCTGTGCTGTTGAAGCAGAGTGTAGGGGTTTTGGGTGGGTGGCGAGTCCAAATGGCTACTCACATTCCTGCGGTCATTATTTTGCCTACCATTGGTTTGATAGGTGGCTGGTTAGCTGGCTTGTTAGTAGAGCGGTTAGCCCCGGAAGCTGCGGGTAGTGGCATTCCCCCAGTCAAAGCCGTGTTGGCGAATGTACCCCAAGTGCTGAATCTGCGAGTGGCTCTGGTAAAAATGGCCAGTGTGATTCTCGTTTTGGGGTCTGGTTTGAACCTGGGGCGGCAGGGGCCAACGGTGCATGTTGGGGCCGCGCTGGCGGCTCAACTGAGTCAGTGGATTCCTACCTCCCCGGAACATCGCCGTCAGTTGATTGCAGCTGGGGCAGCAGCGGGTTTGGCAGCAGGGTTTAACGCACCTATTGCCGGAGTGTTATTTGTTGTCGAAGAGTTTTTACAGGATTTTTCGGGCTTAACTTTAGGCACCGCGATTCTGGCGTCCTTTATTGGAGCGGTAGTGTCGCGGGTGTTAGGCGGACGGAGCTTGAGTTTAGATGCGGCGATCGCCAGCCTCAACACGACCTTTTCGGTGCAAGATCTACCCTTTTTTCTCCTGTTGGGGTTGCTGGCAGGGGTTTTGGGAGCGTTATTTAATCAGGGCATCTTTACGAGTCTGCGGTTGAACCGTCAGGTTTTGCAGATGGGTCTACCCTGGCGGATCGCTCTGGCAGGATTTGTATCGGGGTCAGTGGCTGCCCTCCTGCCCAGTGCATTTCGGGATAACACAGGGTTACAGGATTTTCTCAGCACAGGTTCCGTGGGATGGCAATTCTTGCTGGTAGCTTTTGCTATTAAATTTCTGCTGACCCTGGTGGCCTATGGTTCTGGTGCTCCAGGGGGCTTGTTTGCGCCTTCCCTGGTGCTGGGAGCGGCGCTGGGGTCGCTCGTCGGGTTACTGGCCCATGGAGTTGCCACAGCGATAGGCGGGCCGCTGATGGTGGGAGCGGGGGTGAGCGAAACGACAACTTATGCCCTGGCTGGCATGGGAGCGTTTTTTAGTGCCGTCACCCGGGGGCCGATTACTGCCATTGTGATCGTGTTTGAAATTACGACAGATTTCAATTTAGTACTGCCCCTGATGATTGGGTCGGTGATTGCCTACTTGGTAGCCCATCGTCTGGTAGGCGGCTCGATTTACACACACCTGCTGGCTTGGAGTGGTATTGAGCTGGGGCGGAAGGAGGTGGAGGGGGAACCCTGGCGCCAGTTGACGGCCGCAATGGTGATGCAGCCACGGGTGGAAACGTTACCCAGTCAAATTCCCATCAATGAAGCGAAGCAGGCGTTTGCGCGATCGCATCACCGAGGCTTCCCAGTGGTTGATGACGGCAAGCTGGTGGGTATCGTCACGCAATCCGACCTGGCAACTCGATCAGTCCAGGTGCCGGATTCTGACGCCGCAACGCTGTCGCAGATTATGACACCCCAACCGCTCACAGTCACGCCCGATGCCCCTCTGACAGACGTGCTGTATATGCTCAACCGCTTTCAGCTCAGCCGTTTGCCTGTGACGGAGGGAACGCGGCTGGTGGGCATCATTACCCGAGCCGATATTATTCGGGCAGAGTCTGATCAGATTAGCGGTGATGGCCGCCCCTTTGGGCCTCAGCCGGAACCCTCCTACGTCGTGTATCAGACGCGATCGCCTAACACGGGGCGGGGCCGATTGTTACTTCCCTTAAGCAATCCTCAAACCGCGCCCCTGCTGATGAAGTTAGCTGTAGCCCTGGCCACGGATCGCCAGTACGAATTAGAACTGCTCCAGGTCATTCCGGTGTCGCGAGGCAGATCTCCAGCCACAACCCCCGTCCGAACCACCGCCAGTCGTCGCTTATTGCGGCACATTGAGGCGTTGGGGCAGGACGCACCGATTTCGATTCATACCCAGGTGCGGGTTGCCCACGATGTTTCGCAGGCCGTGTTGGAAACCATTAAAGAGCGCCACATTGATCAGGTATTGATGGGCTGGAAGGGGAATACCAGTACACCGGGGCGAGTGTTGGGTAGTGTGGTGGATACCTTGGTGCGCCAGGCCCCTTGCGAAGTATTGCTGGCCAGGCTGAGCGACACGCCCCGCTTTGATCGTTGGTTACTGCCCCTGGCCGGTGGCCCTAATTCTCAGGCAGCCCTACAATTGCTCCCAGCGATGCTAACCCTGGCGCAGCAGCCCGAGGTGCGGTTGTGTCAGGTGTTATTAATCGACAAACCGGTGGTTAACTCAGACTTGCTGCAAGAGGCCGCGTCACTGCTTATGCAACACACCAGCAACGTGCCTATCTATGCTCAGCCTGTCTGGGGCGACTCCGTGCCGGAGGCGATTGTACGCCTTGCTGCTCAGAAGCATTACGATGTGATTGTGCTGGGAGCCAGTCGAGAAGGGTTATTAGCTCAAGTGATGCAAGGGAATATACCCGAAGCGATCGCCCGTAACAGTTCTTCCACTGTTCTGCTCGTTCGGGGTACTATTACCAGTGAATCTACTTAATCTTCAGAAATTGTCAGTGGTAGAAATGGCAAAAATCTGGGGAAAATAAGGATGATCGGATCAAAATAGAAATCTCATCAGGATCAGCGCATTGATGAGTTGTATGAAGTAAGCGGTGAGATCCCCGCGTTTGGTTGTGAGAGTGTTCGTTTTATTGGCTGCAGAGGTGCTTATCTGTCGCTGATTTCAGGCTTAGGGGTTGCCTGTGCTAGAGGGCCAGGTTAGCCTAAGCGTTGCTTCAACCTGGGTGCATCACGCTACTGTTCATCTACTCTTCAAGGGATTCCCCTGTGAACTGGATCGATCTCCGCCAAATCAAACAGATTTGGGAGAAGCAGAAACCGCAAGTTTTACCCGGCTTGCGTGTTATTGGCGTGACCAGCCTGACCGTTGTGAGTTTGGTCGTTGGCGCCAAGCAACTGGGTTGGTTGCAGCCTCTAGAATTAAAAGCTTTTGACCGTATAGTGCGGCTTCGAGAAGACCAGCCTGCCGATGACCGGCTGTTAATTGTCGGCATTACGGAAAGTGATATTCAAGCGATGGCTCGTTCTACCCCCGACGATGCCACCCTGGCCAAAGCTCTACGCAACCTGGAACAGTACGAACCCCGCGTCATTGGGTTAGACCTGCATCGGGATGTTCCACAGGAACCTGGAAATGCCGAACTGCAACAACAACTCAAATCACCGCACCTGATTGCCATTACCAAGCTAGGCGAACGGGCCGATGCTGTGCCTCCACCCCCTCATGTGCCAGAGGAACGCATTGGTTTTAATGATTTACCTGTCGATGAAGATGGCATTGTGCGGCGTAATTTGCTGTTTGCCTCGACAGAAGACACGACCTTCTTTTCCTTTGCGTTGCGGCTGGCCCTGTCTTATTTGGAACCCGAAGGGATAACCCCAGCACCCAGCGCAACGGATTCCAACGTAATGCAGATAGGCTCGGTTGAGTTCCATCCCCTCGGAAAATCGTCAGGAGCTTATGAGCAACTGGATGATCGAGGCTATCAGGTTTTGCTCAAGTACCGGAGGCGATGGGATGTAGCCCGGACGGTTACGCTCACTCAGGTAGTGCGCAATGAAGTGCCAGCATCCTGGATCCGTAACAAGGTGGTCATGATTGGCACCACTGCCCCGAGTGCGAAAGACTTGTTCTACACCCCTTACAGTGCTGGAGAGCAAGAAGACCATCAGATGGCCGGGGTTGTGATTCATGCCCAGATGGTGTCTCAGATCATCAGTACAGTACTGGATGGTGAGCCGTTGTTCCAGTTCTGGAGTGACCCCCAGGAATGGTTGTGGATTCTGGCCTGGTCACTGCTGGCGGGCAGTTTAGCCTGGATGGTCCGGCATCCGGTGGCCTTGGGGTTGAGTGCTTCAGGGTTGATAGTATTGCTGGTGGGTTCTTGCGTGCTTCAGTTTCAGCAAGATCGATGGGTCCCGACGGTGGCTCCAGCGATCGCCGCTCTTCTCAGTGCGGGACTAGTGGTTACCAATCGCGCGCAGCAAGCGCATCAGCAACAGAAAATGGTGATGACGCTACTAGGTCAAAATACCTCTCCTGAGATTGCCAATGCGTTGTGGCAGTCGCGCGATCGCTTACTCGAGTCGGGCAAACTGCCGGGAAAACGGCTGGTTGCCACGATGCTTTTTACCGATATTCGTGGATTTAGCCACATTTCCGAGCAAATGGCTCCGGAAGCGTTACTGGAATGGCTGAACGAATATTTGGAAGCGATGACAGAAGAAATTCAGCGGCACCAGGGCATTATCAACAAATTTACGGGAGATGGTTTGCTGGCGGTGTTTGGGGTACCGATGCCGCGCCTGGAAGAGCGGGAAGTGGATGAGGACGCATACCGGGCGGTATCGTGTGCGCTGGCCATGGCGAAACGTTTACGGTTGTTGAACAAAGGCTGGGAGGAGCGGGGATTTTCGGCGGTGGAAATGCGGGTGGGTATTTTCACGGGGCCAGTGGTGGTAGGAAGTTTGGGAGGGCGCGATCGCATGGAATACGGTGTGATTGGCGATAGTGTCAACATTGCCTCCCGCTTAGAGAGCTGTGCAAAGGAACGGCAGGTAGATCCCTGCCGCATCTTGATCGCTGAAGAAACGCTGGTGCACATCAAAGAGCATTTTGAGGTGGAATCCTGGGGGCCTATGTCACTCCACGGGAAGCAGCAGCAAATCAATATTTATCGGGTGTTGGGTTATGCGTTGCTACCTCCACCGCCGATTGACGTGATCCCGGTTCCTGAAGAGGGTCGTAGCACAAGCGTCTAATCTGTATTTCTGAGAACAGTCCTATGCTCTAAAGCTTTGGTGGTAAAGGTGTTGTACGCGCACCTCTACCACCCAAGCTTCAGAGCCGTAAAATTGTGTAGTTTCTGTAAATCTGGGAAATACCGGAAACAATCCAGGTGGACATGAATCTATAGAGCGTAAGTATTCGAAACAAATGTGTTCGGATGTTAAGTATTCAGGGTCAAATTGCTAGCATCCTAAAGTCTGCTTCCAGTTTTAATTTTCTATGGAACAGAGGTTTTTGATCTGAGGGTCATTCCGAAGTTTCGGCTCAGTGCATTCAGGTTCGATTGGGTTCCTATCAGGGTTCCCTGTCAGGCTGAATGGCTTTTTGAGAGTGTTGTTGGCCAGATCGATGGTTGTAATCATCGGTCTAACAGTTGTGCCTGCAAGCTTCACTTATTCTTATCCCCTATCATTCCTCCAGCCCGCTTCCATGAATATTACCCAACCTAGATTGCTGTTTACCTTGTTTTGTTCGTCAGGGCGCTTTGCTGTACGCTTTTTGCTGCTGCTGGGTCTGCTGCTTTCGGCCATTCCTATGCCAGCGGAGGCCCAGACCTTTGTACCTCCGAATCGAGGCATGCCCGGTCGTCGTGAAGGAGGCGGTACCCGAGGCTGTTGGGGGTATAACCCCAACGATCCCAGCCGTAGCGGCCTGGTCGCTCTGGTACCTGCAGAAAATTTCGGCTATACCCTGGATGAATATCCCTCATTCTTTGTGTATGTGCCGAAGTCTTTTGCGGAGCAGGCGGCCGCTGCGGAGTTTGACCTGATGGATGCGGACGGCGAGTCGGTTTATCATGCTTCCTACCGGGTTTCCGATCGCTCAGGTGTGCTTCGCATTGACCTACCCAAAACCGCTAATTTGGCTCCTCTAGAGGTCGGAAAGGACTATAACTGGGCGTTCACCCTGGTCTGTGATGCAGATGATGCCTCGGCTAACCTGATAGTTGACAGTTGGATTCAACGTATGGAGCCTTCGACCCAACTTCAGGCAGAACTGCAAGCCACGGCTCCAGATCAGCTTCCCGAACTACTAGCCAGTCGGGGTATCTGGTACAACACGCTGGCTAGCCTCGCTAATCCCGAGGCGGGTGCTTCACACGATAATGTGTCTCAACTGCCAAACCTGCTAGCTCGCTGGCAAACCTTGCTCAACTCTGTTGGCCTGACTGTATTGGCAGAAGAATTAGTTCCCGACGCATTGTTACCTCTGACGTCTACGGCCCATCCTACTGGCTCAGAACCAGCCCTAACGGCTGGGCACTAAGTGCTTTAATGCGTTGTTAAATATCAAGAATTTTTGAGGCCTACGACCCCAAGAGTTTTTGATGGACCTACCGTTCTAGGGTCTTCTTTATAAGGTTGTTTGCGTGTACTTCACCCATAAAAAACAACCCTGCCAGCAAGCTCTAAAACATGGCTTAGTAGATGCTCGTCCAAGCAATTAGTTTTCTATCAGGCTGAGGGTATCTTGAAACTAAGCGAAAACCAATCTCTGGGATTGGCTTGTTACTAGCTCTATCCGCTCTTACGTAAATTGCTCAGGAGTTTCCTATGGGTATTCCGTTCCATTCCCTCAGCCGTGCCGCTATTTCGCTGACTCTGTTGACGGCAACCCTATGGAGTGTGCTGCCATTGCCGGTGCAGGCCCAATATACACCGCCTGATCGCGGGTTACCCGGTCGCCGGGAAGGAGGAGGAACTCGCGGGAATGGTTGTGCGACGAGCGATCGCCCTCTCACAGCCCTGGCTCCTCAGTTTGTGGTGGATGGTACGGTATCGATCTATGGCACTACGGTATCAGAAACCCCCAAACTCTATTGGTATGTGCCTGCAGTGAATGCTCAGGCATTAGAGTTTGTGTTGCTGGATGAGGACGGAGACGAGGTTTATCTTGAGACATTACCGGCCAATGAGACACCGGGCATTGTTGGGGTCGAGGTTCCGGCTGCTGAAAATTCCACCCTTTCGCGCCTGACGCCCAATCAAGACTATCACTGGTTCTTCTCCGTGGTGTGTGATACCAGCGATCGCTCCGGTGACGTCATCTCAGAGGGCTGGGTGCGTCGCATTCCTGCGGAAACCTCTCTGGAAGCTCAGCTCACAACCACTCCGCCTACTCAACATGCAGGGGAATTGGCTCAGGCGGGTGTCTGGTTTGATGCGTTAAACACGGCGGCACAGCAGCGTTGCCTACAACCAGAGGACATGAGCTCGCTTGAGCAGTGGAATACGTTACTGGGTTCCATCGGTCTGGAAAACCTGACAGATGCCCCCTTACTGGAGAGCTGTCCAGCCAATTAATAGAAGAGGAAGGCTTGGCCTTCCTCTTCCCAGCAATAAAAAGAGGGAGGCTTGGCCCCCCTCTTTTTATTGCTGGGCGTGCTTTCCTAACCTCACCTCAGTTCGGGATAAGCTGAAGTGCTCATTTTGGCGTGCGCAAAGCGCACGCCAAAATGAGCGTTTTCGAGTGCCGCGCAACGCACGGCACTCGAAAACGCCCTTAACCCGAACTCAGGTTTCCTACCAGGGGTTTCCAATTAGCGTAAAGGCTGCCCAGTAATACGGGTGCGACAATGTCTGCCCGATCACAGCACGGGCACTTTCTGGGGGAAGCCGCAGGCTTTCTACTTTGCCTAATCCCACCAGTTGGCCGTTCTCATCTACAGCAACTTCTCCCCGTGCCATCGCAATCTGGGCTTGGCGCAGCGCTTCCGCTTTAATCGGCTCTACCTGGAGGCCTTCGTAGAAGCGGGCCATGAGAGCGGCTGTAGCAGCATCACTGACATACCAGAGACTTGCGACTGCCGATTTCACGCCGCTTTGAACGGCTAACCCAGCAAAGCCTAACTCTGCCTGTTCGTTCCCCAGGGCGGTACGGCAGGCACTCAGCACCAGCAACTCCACAGGCGGATTATTCCAACCCAACTGCCGCACCTGGTCCATACGGAGCCGCTCATTCCAGAGCTGAATGTAAGATTCACCTGCATCCCCCGCCACGAAGTCAGCATGGGTAGCCAGGTGGATAATGCCAAACGGCTGTTGCTCTCGGGCGTCCTGAAGGTTCTGAAGCGTACTCTCATTATTGAGGAGTACCTTGCCGCCCCACACCTGGAGGGCCAGGGCGTCTACCTCTAGCGGTACTGCTGGAAGTGGCGTTTGGCCCTGAGTGCTTTCGGCAATACCCATTGCCAGCATAGAACTATCGCGAATATCCACATAGCGAGTATCCGTGAGGCTGATGCTAGGCATCAGGCCAACGCTGAACTGCTCAATTAAAAATTGCTGACCGTCGTAGAGAGCGGAGTAGGGAAGCGATCGCAACCCTGCTTCCGGTAAGAACACTAGGTTAGTAATTTCCAAACGGCGCAAATCTGCCAGGATGGGCGAAATAATCCACTCATATAACTGCTGGCCCGAGGTGCGATAGCGGGTGTTGTTGATGTTGACGGGGTTGGTAATGTCATTGCGGAAGGTACGGGCAGTCTCCATCAGGCGCGATCGCGTCGCTTCCGGCACCCGATAGCGAATCAATCCTCCGTGAGCGCTCACAATCACCAGTTCCAGCTGATCCGTATCCTGAGGAACGGGAACATCACCACGCAGGGTGCTTTCGGGCGGTACAAAACTGATATAGACAAAGGCAGGCCGTGCTCCAGTAGCCCGTTCAATGTCTTGAGCAATGGTTTCTGCTTGTTCAACAGTCGCCGTTTGAACGGGTGCAACACCCAAATAATCGGTGAACTCGCGATTGTACTGCCGCTCAATTGAACTCATGCAGCAGTCAATAATGGTGCCTCCCCCCGACGGGATGACGAATGGGTTGGGAGTGGCTGGGTCCTCATAGAGTTCTGGAGTATCTGGGAAGTCAGGATCGTCCGGTTCGGTTGGGTCAACGGGGTCAACCGGATCGACCGGGTCAACCGGATCGACAGGATCGACGGGGTCAACCGGGTCGACGGGTTCTGGGTTGACCTGGAAGGAGACGGTGAAGGGAGCTGAGGTGGCTAAAACTGGTTGACCCTGGTTCAAGTCACTAACCTGTAGAGAAAACCCTTCGAGGCTGCCTGTAAATCCAGGGGGTGGGGTAAAGACCAGCTGAGCAGAGGAGTCAAAGGTATCCCCGGGCTGAACAGGGACTCCATTCACGGTCAGGGTTGCTCCTGCTGGTAGGGATGCGACCTCGTAACGTGTGACGGTGCGATCGCCATCCAGGTCAGCGCTCGCCACCAGCAGATCCTGCAAGTTGATGGTGATGGGTTGACCAGCCGTGGTGGAAAAGGTTTGGGAGGTGTTCTCCAACAGGATTGGGGCATTGTTAATGGAACGTAGCGTAACGCCATTGACTGCCGGGGGGAGGGTAGCGTCGCCGCCATTCTCTAATACGGGATAGCTGCCTGTACTCAGAGTATCCCCCGTGCCGGCAAAAATTGGTCCGGCCGTCCCATTTTCCACTCCTGTCCCCTGGCCCACAATGAAAGGAATGTTCTCGGGGCCACCTCGGTGGATAATTTCAACCGTGCCTCCAGAGGCCAGAATGCTACCATTGATGTCCGCCTGGCCATCGCCAACCGTGTCTCGGACATTGAACAGGTCGGCATTGACAAACACCTGGCCCCCGGTTCCACCCTCCCCCCGACCGAGGACGTTGATACTATTGACGCTGATGGTGCCTCGAGGGCTAATCAAGTTAACCTGGCCGCCATTGCCACCGTAACCACCGCCTGTGGCAATGATCTGCTCGGTTGTAATGTCGTCATCAGCAGTTAGGGTAATCCGTCCGCCATCACCCCCCCCAAAGCCACTGCCATTGGCAGAAAGCTGTCCTGTTGTGATAGTTCCCGTTGCATCCAGACGAAGATTGCCCGCTGTGCCGTCCGTTGGGACTTCGCTGAAAAAGGGACTAGAGGTATCCAGGTTTCCGGCGTCAATGATCGCTCCGGTGATTGTTAAGTCGCGTCCATTGGTGGTCAAGGTCTGGGTCCGGTCCATGAAGAACCCTCCAGCTCCGCTATTGTCGCTGTCGGCCCGGAAGATAATGCCGTTTCCGGAACTGCCGAAGTTAAGCGACAAACCATCGGCGACTCGGATATCATTGGTGGCCTCCAGCACAATGGTTGCGAACTGGTTCTCAAGGGTATTTGCGTTGAGGGTAATCGACTGACCCGGAAAATCTCCGGCGAGGATTGTGGGAAGAGACGTATCCACTGCTGCCGGATTACTGGGAGCGTCACTGATCAAGATGTTGGTGGGGTCTAGTAGCAACGTTCCGGTTGTGCCATTTGCGGCACTCACGTCCACCTGTCCTTGAAAGACGAGATCCTGAGCTCCCGATACCTCAACGAAACCTCCATTCCCATTTCTGCCTCGGGCCTGAATGCTTCCCTGAAAAGCGGTCAGGCCATCTGCCCAGAGAATAACATTACCGCCAGTGCCGTTGCCTGTCGCACTGGCGTTGATCGTGCTTTCAGCATCGACAGCGGTAACTGTTGCAGTAGGCAGGTTGGTTCCGCCCTGATAGGCGCCCCCCACTCGGACCGTCCCGCCTCCGGTCTGGCTACGGGCGTCGAGGTGGGCATCTAGCAGTGCGACGCGATCGCCCAGCACATTAATCTCCGGTGTTGCTCCAGCCTGATTTGAGGCCGCAACTACCTGCCCCGACACGATCGCCGTTCCCGGGTCTGTGGGGATGACCGTCTGTGAGCTGGTCAGACGTACTGTGCCATTGGGTTGTGCGCTGATGCCAGTTGCGACATTAACTGTACCCCCCGTCAGCAACTCGGGCAATGAAAGCGGTGTGAAGGAAATTCCTGAGACTCCGGGGGCGTTGCGTCGTAGGGGGGCAAACTCCAAATTCAGCAGACTACCTTCCTGGCTCAGACGTACACGGTTTTGCCCTGGGACAGCGGCCAGGGTAATGGTGCCGCCTGGAGCAGCCACCCGTCCTGTATTAGCTACCATACCCCCCAGCAACGTCAGGGACTCGCCCGCATCCACCTCCAGGTTTCCTGCATTCAGTACCACTCCGGGCGAGAGGGTGGCAAAGGCAAAATTGGTGGGGTCTCCGGTAAGAGCTGAGTAATTCGGGGTGCCGTTGATGTTGAACCAACCGTTGTTAAAGCCCAACCCCGTTGCGGTTGAGGCGGTAAAGGAACCAGCTAAATCTAACCGGGCATTGGGGCCAAAAATAACCCCCGCCGGGTTCAAGATAAACAAGTTAGCATCGCTACCGCTTACCCGTAAGAGACCGTCAATGACGGACGGGTCGCCGCCCACGACGCGGGTCAAGATGTTGCGAATTTGGGCATCAGACTGGAAGTTGGCAATTTCATCCTGGCTCAGGCCCAGACGTTCCAGGCTGTGGAAGAGGTTGCTCTGCGATCGCTGCCCCCCCGTAATGGTGTACTGGTTGCCGTTCTGATTAACGACTGTGCCCGTGCCATCGTTCGCTGGCGCTACAGATTGGGCTAGTACGGGACCACTCAATGCACCGGCCAGCGGTAGGGCTGCTAGAAAAGCGCTGGCCCACTGTAGGGGCCTGCTTACAGTGGGTCGTTGGCGCTGATGCGTTAACAATCGGAAGGTCGCTGCGACTCCATTCGGTCCCTGATACAGTTGCACGTCTAACCGGAGACGATCGCTCAATCCTCGCCGCGCGATCGCCCGGTTAATTGCCCGCTGTGACCCCTGGATTTGTTCAAGTCGATGCTGACGCGATTGATGGGCCTGGTGCCGTCGATAGTGATATAGCGGCAGGGGCAGATGATGCACCTCTGTTGCCTCGGATAGCCGCAGGCAGAGGTCGTAGTCGTAGGCATACTCACAGGTTGGATCGATGCCGCCAATGCGGTCATACACGTCGCGCCGCAGCAACCGAAAGTGGAAGGTCATGAAGTCGACCAGCAGTCGATCGCGCGAGTAAGGAATGCGGCACCGCTGGCCATATTCTTCTAGCTGCCCCTGGGCGTTCATCATTCTGTGGTCGGTGTAGACCATGCCTACCGTAGGACGAGCCTCCAAGACCGCTACTGTGCGCTCTAAGGTGGTTGGGGTAAGGCGATCGTCACTATCCACCCAGCCCAAATATTGGCCTGAGGTTTGGGCGATGGCCCGTGTCCGTAGGTTGGCAATTTTGCCGCAATGGTCTGCTGCGACGACGCGTACCCGCTGATCACGCTGAGCTGCGGCCCGGGCAACTTGGAGGGAGCGATCGCGAGAGCCGTCATCCCAAATGACCAGTTCGAAGTTCTGATAGGTTTGGGTTAAGACGCTGGCGATCGCTTCTTCTAAATAGGTTTCTCGGTTGTAGCTCAGTAGGATTAGAGAAACGAGTGGCTGCATGGTTCCCCCAGGGGTGGCGATTCGCAGGAATATGGCTTTTCCAAGGTACGCTAATCTTCTAAGTCGATTGGAGTGATCCGGTCAAAATTTAACGCAACCTATAAGGTCACGTTCCAGCAATTCTCATCTTGCAATCGAGCCCGAAAACTGTTCGCTTGAGGCAAGCGGTTTTCGGGATTCAAAGCTAAGAGTTTGTGCCTGTAAAGCACAAACTCTTAGCTTTGAATCTCATGATGAGAATTGCGGGTGCGTTCATACAGATTTAGTTTTGTTAGAGGAGCAGTGACGTGCGTCGGCTCTCACGAAACTGAACCTGAGAATAAATGGTCGTCAGGGAAGCCGGGAGTTTATCCTAGGTTTAAATTCCTATGTTGAACTGAGGAATGGAAATCTGAGGAACCGTTCCAACCGTACTGTGAAGCGCAACTCCTATGGCAGGACATAGTAAATGGGCTAACATCAAGCGCCAGAAAGCGCGGGTGGATGCCGTCAAGGGCAAAGTTTTTGCCAAAATTTCCCGACAGATTATCGTCGCAGCCCGCACTGGGGTGCCCGATCCAGCGGGGAATTTCCAATTGCGAACCGCCATCGATAAGGCGAAGGCTGCTGGGATTCCCAACGACAATATTGACCGAGCGATCGCCAAAGGTGCAGGCAAACTGGGTTCTGACAACGCCCTGGAATCTATCCGCTATGAAGGCTATGGCCCGGGCGGGGTAGCGATTTTGATCGAAGCCCTGACAGACAACCGCAACCGCACGGCTGCGGACCTGCGTGCTGCTTTCAGCAAGCGGGGCGGCAACCTGGGAGAGACAGGCTGTGTCGGCTGGATGTTCGAGCAAAAGGGCGTTGTCACGGTCTCCGGCAATCTTGATGAGGACGTGTTACTGGAAGCCTCCCTTGAAGGCGGTGCCGACACCTATGCCATGACCGAAACTGATGACGAGGAACCCGCCGCAGACGTGTTCACTGACGTTCCAAATTTGGAAACCCTGCAAACGACCCTCAAAGAGCAGGGCTACACCATCGAACAGACCGAGGTGCGCTGGATCCCTCAGAACACCGTCGAAGTGACGGACTCTGACCACGCGATCGCCCTTCTCAAATTGATGGATGCGCTAGAAGATTTGGAGGACGTGCAATCGGTCACGGCCAACTTTGAAATGTCCGATGAGTTGATGACATTGAGTTTGGTATAACCGCTCTTCTCGCCGACACCCGGTGTTTTAAGAACACTGGGTGTTCAAGTTTTCACCGCAACCTTGTTTCCATCAGCCGATCGCGCCACAATAATTAATATTCCCCTTGCTTCAGGCTGTAACTGGCTTTGAAGTGTTCTGTCCGTCACCTATTACTGCTGATGGTGCTCGATTCGCAAACAGTTTCCTCTGCTCAATCGGAATTCTCGGTTCCGGCTCCTCTGGATTATGACGTGGCGATCGCCGGAGGAGGCCCCGTAGGTCTGACCTTGGCTGCAGCCCTAAAGGATTCTGGCTTACGGGTTGCCTTGATTGAAGCACGCCCACTCGAAGCCGGTCTGACATTTAATCGTGCCTATGCCCTAACGCTGATGACTGGGCGTATTTTCACGGGCTTAGGAATTTGGGACGAGATCCTGCCGCAGATTACGACTTTTGATCAAATTCGTCTAGCCGATGAAACCTGTCCGGCGATCGTCAATTTGCAACCGGCAGATCTGGGCACGGCAGAGTTGGGCTATGTGGGCGAACATCATGTGTTGGTGCGCGCTCTGCTTAATTGCCTGAAAGATGCGTCTAACCTCGATTGGTACTACCCTGCCAGTTTGATGGAGTCGGACTACCGGGAAGATGCTGTGCATCTGACCCTCTCCGTCGAAAACCAAATTCGCACAGTGCGAGTGGGCGTGCTGGTAGCGGCTGATGGATCGCGATCGCCCATTCGTCAGGCGGCAGGTATCGGCACCCGAGGCTGGCAGTACTGGCAATCCTGCGTCACGGCCGTAATTCGTCCTGAAAAATCCCATCAAAATATTGCCCGTGAGCACTTTTGGGCCAGCGGTCCCTTCGCCACCCTACCACTGCCAGGGAACCGCTGCCAGATTGTGCTGACAGCCCCTCATGCCGAAGCTCAGCACTGGTTAGAGGTAGATGAAGTAGAATTCTTAGCCGAGCTCAATCGTCGCTATGGTGGGCAGTTAGGTCGGTTGGAACTGCTCGGCAATCGCGCCCTCTTTCCGGTGAAGTGGATGCAGTGCGATCGCTACAGCCAGCGCCGCCTAGCTCTGGTCGGTGATGCGGCTCATGCGTGCCACCCGGTTGGGGGGCAGGGCTTAAATTTAGGTATCCGCGATGCTGTGGCCCTCGCAGAAGTCCTTCAACAGGCTCACCAGCAGGGTGAGAACCTGGGTGCCCCCCAGGTACTACGCCGCTACGAACGCTGGCGTCAGCGAGAAAATCTTCTCATTCTGGCATTCACTGACTTCCTCGACCGCAGTTTCTCGTCTCCCTGGCCTCCTCTCGTCGTCCTGCGTCGGCTTGGATTACGCCTGATGCAACGCGTGCCCCTCTTACGCCGCCTCGCTTTACTACTGATGACGGGGCTCAGCGGACGTTACCCATTGCTAGCCCAAAAAGCGGTTGTTGGTGTACCCCGCTCGGCTCACGGATGGGCGAAGTCAAATAAGACGGATACCCCATGAAGGGTGCCATGCAGCCCCAAATTATGAGCCTGCGAATCGCAAATCCCCCATCTGGGTGAATCGGTAGAGGGACGACATCCCCAAACCCCCGAGCTAGATTAGATATATTCAGGTTTGCGGAGAGATTCTACGTCTTAAGTTCAATGTTTACTGAACAGACTGAACCTACTGAATCTGTGTTACCCTACGTAAAGAAAAGTAACGGTTTGGGTGAGAGTCCGTTGACGCGATCGCAACCTTCAGAGCAATCCCACTTCATTGAAGAAATGGGGCTGATGTTTGAACAGCTCGGGATGCCTCGAATGGCGGGTCGCATTCTGGCTTGGTTGTTGATTGCCAATCCACCCCTGCAGTCGAGTGGGGAGTTGGTGGAGGTTTTGCAAGCCAGCAAAGGATCGATCAGTACCATCACCCGGATGCTGATTCAGATTGGGCTGATTGAGCGGGTTGCGTTGCCCGGCGATCGTCGTGACTATTTCCAGATCAAGCCCAATGCTTGGTCGCAGATGACCCAGCAACGGCTAACCCAGATTGCCGCCTTTCGAGAGTTGGCTGATCGGGGCTTGAGCCTGGTGGAAGGCGGCCCTGAAGCCCAGCGACGTTTACGGGAAATGCGAGATATCCATGCGTTTTGGGAGCGGGAGTTGCCTCGGCTCCACGAACGATGGGAAGAGGAGCAACGGGAGCGAGAGCATTCTCGACCCCCAATTTGACGGCGCATCCAAGCTCGGTTCGATAAGGCTTCCCCGGCCTGTAATTCGGGGGGACATGATTACTGATGCAAGGAATAGGCAGGTATGGCAGCACAGTTTCCAATGATTAAAAAAGGGCAGCAACCTCCCGCTTGGCTTCTAGCTCTGATTGCCGCTGGGGTTGTTGGGTTGGGTACTGCTGGGGTCATTACCGTTCGGCAGAAGTCTGAACCCGTAGATATTTCTGCTCTGACCGTTCCGGTCGAGGCCCAAGCCTTAACCGTGCAGATTACAGCAAATGGCCGAGTGCAGCCCGTTCAAACGGTCAACCTGAGCCCTAAAAATGCAGGTGTTTTAGAAGAATTGTTGGTGGAGCAGGGTGAGCGTATCCAAAAAGGTCAGATCATTGCCCGTATGGAAAGCTCTGATTTACAGGCTCGGCTGACGCAAGCTGAGGCACGAGTTGAGCAAGCTCGGGCTCAGTTGGCGCGGGTACAGGCGGGCGATCGCCCTCAAGAAACCGCCCAGCGCCGTGCTGAAGTGAGCCAGGCAGAAGCCCAGGTAGCTGACGCCCAAACCCGCCTTTCCCTGGCAGAAACCCGATTAAACCGCAATCGCACGCTACAAGCAGAAGGGGCCATCTCCCAGGATGACCTGGATGCGATTGAGCAGGAAGCCCGCAGCGCCCGCGCTAATCTGGCCTCTGCCCAGGCCAACCGACAGGCCATTGAAGAGCGGTACGCCCTCTCCCGTAGTGGGAGCCGTACCGAAGATATTGCAGAGGCCGAAGCTCAGTTGAAAGAGGCGATCGGCAATTTGCAATCGGCCCAGGTACAGCTGGAAGACACCATCATTCGTGCCCCCTTCACTGGCATTGTCACCCAGAAGTACGCTACAGAAGGGGCTTTCGTGACGCCAACCACATCTGCATCGGATGCCTCCTCGGCGACATCCACGGCGATCGTGGCGCTGGCAAACGGGCTAGAGGTACTGGCGGAAGTGCCGGAAGTGGATATTGGCCAGATTACCGTTGGGCAGCAGGTCGAGATCCGTGCCGATGCGCTGCCTAACAAGGTATTTAAGGGACGGGTGCGGCTCGTTGCTCCGGAAGCAGTGGTGGAACAAAATGTCACCTCCTTCCAGGTGCGAGTCGAAGTGCTCACTGGGGAAGCAGATCTGTTATCGGGAATGAACGTGGATCTGACTTTTTTGGGCGATCGCCTCGATAGCTCCATCGTTGTACCGACCGTGGCGATCGTGACGAAAGACGGCCAATCCGGTGTCCTCGTACCCGATGAGCGCAGTACCCCCGAATTTCGTCCAGTCACCCTGGGTAGTGCGATCGGTGATCAGACCCAAGTTTTGCAGGGGCTGAATCCTGGCGAGCGCGTCTTCATTGACCTGCCTCCCGAGGAAGCCAAAAAGTGGATGAACCCGAATGATCAGTAAAACGTTCATTGCTGATGCGCATTACACATCAGCAATGAACTTGGTAGGAATGCCGGAGAGAAATGCAATTTTAATTTTTTGAACGTGTAGCGTACAGAAAATTTAATCCTGTAAGAACGCCAGAGAGAAAGGCAAGGAAACGCCTGATGGTTGATTTTCTAGAAAGCACGAAGATGGCTGTTAAAACCCTGACGGCTAACCGGCTTCGGAGTGCCCTGACCATGTTAGGCATCATTATTGGCAATGCATCGGTCATTACCATGGTCGGGGTTGGTGAAGGGGCGCGGCAGTATGCCTCAGGGCAGTTTGAATCTCTAGGGCCGAATGTGCTGTTCATCATTCCTGGTAGTCAAGACTCCCAGGAGCGAACACTGGAGCGGCCCAAAACCCTGACCCTGGAAGATGCAGAGGCGATTGATACTCAGGTGCCCACAGTGTCAGCGGTTGCCCCACAACTGCAAACGCAGCAAGCCATCGTTGCAGGAAACCGCAGCAATAGTTCCACCATCATTGGGGTTACCCCTGATTTCATGGTGGTTCGAAGCTTTGAAGTCGCCAATGGGCGATTTATTTCCAAGGAGGATGTAGAGCGGGGTACCCGTGTTGTGGCCCTGGGGCCAGAACTGGCGGAGAACCTATTTCCCAATCAGAATCCCATTGGCAAGACCCTTCGCATCAAAAACATTAGCTTTGAAGTGATCGGCGTAATGGTGGCAAAGGGAGCCTTCCTGGGCAACAACCAGGATGATGTTGCCTACGCACCCCTGACAACCCTCTCCAATCAAATCACTGGAAATAACTCTCCCTATGGGACGGAAGTTACCTTCATTTCCGTCAATGCTCGGGATGAGCAGTCTATGACGGCGGCTCAGTTCCAGATTGTGAATTTGCTGCGGCTACGCCACAAAATCGCGGACGAGGATGACTTTACGGTACGCAACCAGAAAGATGCTCTACAGCTAATTGGCAACGTAACGGGGGCATTAACGGTGATGCTGGCGGCGATCGCAGGCATCTCCCTCCTGGTCGGTGGTATTGGCATTATGAACATCATGCTGGTGTCAGTACGCGAACGGACTCAGGAAATTGGTTTGCGGAAGGCGATCGGCGCATCAGAGCAAGACATTCTGTTGCAATTCATGATCGAGGCGACGATTCTGGCGGCTTTGGGAGGGCTAGCGGGAACGGCGATCGGCATTGGTGGTGTAGCCCTGGTGAGCGCGGTGACGCCCCTGGAAGCCGGTATTTCAACGAGTGCCATTCTGCTGGCTGTGGGAGTATCCGGTGGAATCGGTTTATTCTTCGGGGTTGTCCCTGCCCGTCAGGCCGCTAAGTTGGATCCCATTGTTGCGTTGCGCAGTGCTTAACGCTGTGGGGGGGTGGGGTGCGAGGGTTGCCCGGTCACTTTTGCGAACATGAATAAACTCCTAGTGGGGTGAAGTATTCGGAAGCGATCTGTGCATTGTCGTCACCATTTCCCAGAAGTACCCTACGGTCTCCTTGTTCCCTCGCCCCCTTGCCCTTTCCCTCTTATCTTTCTATGAAAACTATCATTCGTTTTGAACACATCTCTAAAACCTATGGTTCAGGTAATACAGAGGTACGGGCTCTCTCGGATGTTAACTTGACGATAGACTCGGGGGAGTACTGCTCCATCATGGGACCATCGGGGTCAGGGAAATCAACGGCCATGAATATCATTGGCTGTCTAGATCGGCCCACAGAAGGGCGCTATGACCTGGATGGGGTGGATGTAGCCCAACTTCCCGATGGGGAGCTGGCTCATATTCGCAATCGCAAAATTGGGTTCGTGTTTCAGCAATTTCATCTGCTGCCCCAGTTGACGGCGATGGAAAATGTAATGTTGCCGATGGTATATGCCAGCGTACCTCAACGAGAACGGCAAGAACGGGCTGCAGAAGCCTTAACGCGGGTGGGTTTAGGGAATCGCCTCAATAACCGTCCCAATCAGCTCTCAGGGGGGCAGCAGCAGCGTGTGGCGATCGCCCGCGCCATAGTCAACCGTCCCGTTCTCCTGCTGGCTGACGAGCCAACTGGGGCCTTAGACTCTCGCACCACCCAGGAAGTGATGAATATTTTTGCGGATTTGAACACTTCTGGTATTACTGTAGTCATGGTCACCCACGAACCTGAAGTTGCACGCCTCACCAACCGTATCGTCTGGTTCCGAGATGGGCAGGTCATTCATGACAACATGGCTCCGGAAGACCTGGGGAAGCTTATGGTTTCGTCGTAAGATATTCCATTTCTTCGGTTATCTATCTTAGGGTAGAGCCCTTATAATCCCCCATGGGATTTATTTATAAGTAGATCGTAGAACCTGCCTCAATAGAGGGCTATCTGAAGATGCTTGAAAGGTTAATGATGAGTGCCTCGTGCATTATTCATCACCTCGGGAGTGCGCCATCTTCGGTAGTGTTACTGCCCTATAGCCCCTTAATGGCTCCTAATGCCTCTAGGACATGCAAGTCAGATGGCTATATGCCTTCTTGCTTGGGCTTGGGAAACTATAGCCCCCTATGGTTTCAGGTTCGCCTATAAAGGCTCGGTCAAGTTACCCTGGCCCACCCTAAAACAGATAGCCTCCTTGGTCTTCTCACCGTTGGCTTGATGTGGGGGAGGTCTTTTACCTGAAAAGCTGACGTTGCTGAAACGATGATCACTGGCAGCCCTGCCAGAATGATTCTCTGTCGAGTGACTGTTAAACAGGCTCTACAGACAGCTTTTCCTGGCATTGTCTGGGCAAAAAACAATCCTTTCAACTCGCGTGGTTGACTATGTATCTAAAGTCTGAACCTGTTACCCTAACTCATCCTTTGCTTCAGTTCGCTCATCCACATCTTCTGGAACAGGCGTTGACCCATCGTTCTTATGTGCGTGAACATCCTCACGGAGCGATTGACAATGAACGGTTAGAGTACCTGGGAGATGCATTGTTAACGTTTCTTTGTGGAGACTATCTCTATCATCGCTTCCCTAAAATCAAAGAGGACGAGATGACGCGGCGGCGGGCAGCCCTGGTAGATGAGACTCAACTCGCAGAGTTCGCCCTGGAAATTGGGTTGGATCAAAAAATGCGGCTAGGGCGTGGTATTGCCCAGGATGGAGGCACCCAAAACCGCAATTTGCTCAGCAGTACCTTTGAAGCGGTAGTAGGAGCCTTCTACTTAGACTGTGATCGCAATATCGAAAGAGTCCGCCCCGTAATCGAAGCCCTTTTCGACCAGGTACCCGAACAGGTCATGACTAGTCGTTCCACATTAGATTCTAAAAATCGCCTTCAGGAATGGACCCACGCCCATGTGGGCCACACGCCGCCCCAATACGTCACCGAGAAAATTGGGGGCACTGACCACAATCCTGAATTTGCTGCCCAAGTTTTTGTTGGCGGCAAGCTCATTGGTCGCGGTCAGGGCCGCAGCAAAAAAGAAGCAGAAAAGCAGGCTGCTGAACACGCACTGAGCAATTTATTACGACGCGGTTTGTTGTAATGATGTGTGAGCGCTTCGTATGGCAGGTTTTACCTACCATACGAAGCGCTTATTAGGCTTCAATCACATCGTCCCAGTGCCGAATTAGTTCGGCCACAGACCAGGCTTGAGCGATCGCTCCCCGCGCTTCATGGGGTGCATCTCCGTCAAAGATTTCGGAGATGGAGTCCAAGCAGGCATCTTGCTCAAAGTGATAGAGCAGATGCTTGGCTGACCAGGGAAGAGGTTCTTCCGGAAAATAGCGCTTCCAGGCCCGGATGAAGGGGCCGATGAGCCAGCTCCAGACGGTGCCCTGGTGGTAGGCGCGATCGCGTTCCCATACGCCCCCTTCGTAGCGCCCCTGGTATTCCGGGTCAGAGGGGTCGAGGGAGCGCAGGCCGTAGGGAGTGAGAAGGCGATCGCGGGCTATCAGCAATGCCTGACGGGCCTGATCGGCGGGAAAGCCACAATGCTCCAGGGAGAGGGCCAGGATGGCATTGGGGCGGATTTGAGCATTACGCTCGTCGTTAGGAGCAATCAGGTCGTAGAAATAACCGGCATCGGCGTTCCAGAACTGTTGCAGCGAGGCTCTAACTTGCAGCGCCTGCTGGCGGTAACGGCGTACATGATTGCCAAAGTTAGTCGGTGGCTCGCCCCCCGGGTAGCCCTGTTGTAACTGCTCGGCCCAGCGGTCAGCCCAGCACAGGGCCGAATACCAGAGGGCGTTAATCTCAATGGCTTTGCCCTGGCGTGGGGTCATAGGTTGGCCCTCCACCACCGCATCCATCCAGGTCAGCGCGACGCCGGGCGTTTCCCAGGTCACCAGACCATCTGATGCATCGACCCGAATATTGAAGGCGGTACCAACCATAAACCTTTTGTAGATCTGCTGCACCACGGGATACTGCTGTGCCAGAAAGTCCCAATCTTGAGTAGCTTCCAGATACAGCCCCAGAGTTTCGATCCACCAAAGCGCGGCATCGATGCTGTTATAGGCTGGGCGTTCATCGCCATCGGGGAAGGTGTTGGGAATCAGCCCATTGTGGCAATACATGCCAAAGGTGCGCAGCAACCCCCGTGCTAACTCGTAACGTCCGGTAGCCAGGGCCAACCCTGGAAGCGCTATCAACGTGTCGCGTCCCCAATCGCTAAACCAGGGATACCCGGCAATAATCGTTGGCCCTTGAATGGAACTGCGATAAGCAATAAACTGGTCACCCGCCTTCAATAAGCGCTTCAACAGGGGGGAGGCGGTAGGAGCAACGGCCGGAAAACTGCGGTTCAGGCGAGTCTGTTCGGTTTCGAGTGCCTGGGCAAAGGTGGTATCGCTGACGGGAACAAAGGGCCGTGAAGAGCGCACCACGGCCTGTACGGTAATGGCCTCGCCCGGTTTGAGGGGAACCGTGAGATAGCCTGGATTGTAGAGATCTTCGCGATCGCCCAATCCTCGCTTTTTCTCCTCAGGATAGCTGTAGTCGTAATACCAGTTCGGATCTGCCATATATTGGCCCCGGTTCCAACTGAGTTGCCAGGAGGTGCCCAACTCATCGGCCAGACAGGCTTGAAAAATCACCCGTTGAGATTCCACAACCTGGGAAAAATGCAACTGTTGGGTTTTAATCTGCTGGCTATGGAAGTTGCGATCGCCAATTAAAGGCCGCAGGGTCAACACCGCCAGGGCTGGCCCCTGGTACTGGTACTGCACCAGCACACCATTATGGAGAATAGGCGCTCCGTCGGAGCCCGTTGCCTGATTGCTACAGGGCATCACAATCTGGCGGGTCAGCTGCCAAGTATCATCACCCCATATCCAGGTGGGCACTGGGTCACGGCTAAACGATTGCAACCAGCCGTAACCCACAGGGGCAATGGCTCCACTGCCCCATAAATGGGTACTCAGCTCATAGGGTTGTCCCCCCATGCTCAATACGGCATCAATGTGAGATAGAAGCAGGGTACGGCGACCAGGGGGGGCGATCGCCGCAATTAACCAACCATGATAGGTGCGGGTGTGGGCATCAGCGATGGTGCCACTGGCAAAACTCCCCAGCCCATTGGTGAGCAGCCATTCTCGAGTATCAAAATCCTTCATAAAGGGAGCGTATCAGAGTCATACCTCACCTTGTAGAAGCTTAGACTTTGCTTAAGCTCCTCCAAAAGCGATAAATCAGCAACGGTGGTGTGGGGCACATTGTGCCCCACACCACCGTACTTAATCAACGCGCACAGCGCTATATTCGGCAACGAGAATCAAGACGGCGATCGCCATACTTGCGCAATTGAGAAGTTTTAAGAAAAATGGGGTTCTAGCTATATCCCGCAGGCTATGACAAACCTTTGGACCTCCGCAGACCATGCCCTGAGCTATCTGGCCCGAGCCGATCAAATTCCCCATCGTACAGAAGGGGAACGGGTATTGCTGGACCATGTACCCCGTACTGTGCGCCGTATTCTTGATTTGGGAACCGGAGATGGTCGGTTGTTAGCGCTTCTTAAGATCGATCGCCCCCAGTCTAGCAGCGTTGCCCTCGATTTCTCGGACACGATGCTGGCCGCAGTGCGCTCACGCTTTGCTAATGACCCTACGACTCAGGTCATTGCCCACAATCTCGATCAGCCGTTGCCAGACCTCGGCTCTTTCGATGCGATTGTCTCCAGCTTTGCCATTCACCACCTGGCTCACTCTCGTAAGCGGGAGCTGTACCAGGAAATTTTTGAGCGACTGGAACCCGGTGGCATCTTCTGCAACCTGGAACATGTTGCATCTCCCACCCCACGCTTACACCGCCAATTTATGGCAGCGATCGGTTACGACCCCCATCAAGAGGACCCTTCAAATATTTTGTTGGATGTAGAAACTCAACTGGTTTGGCTTCGAGAGCTGGGTTTCGACGATGTGGATTGTTATTGGAAATGGCTAGAAATGGCTTTGCTAATTGGGGTGAAGCCATTGTAGCGGCCGATCAAAACTCTTCTGCTGGAGCCTGACGCGATCGCCGCCATGCCCCTCGGACTAGCTTGATTTCGTCATAGTTATAGGCCTCCCCTAAAAACTCCCGCAGCTCCTTCAGGAAAATATCTCCCTTAATCTCGAAGGCTTCCCAAATCGGGGTTTGTCGCTCTGGCTCTACCAGAGCATCTAAGTTGACCGGTCGGCCGGCTTCTAGTAATTGCACCAGATGGTCGTAAACTGTCGTGAGCTTCAAGCCACGCTTGGTGGCAATTTCTTCAGGAGAGCAGCCCTCCAGATGGAGATCGAGCGTGGCAAATTGGGTACGGGCCAGTAGGGGGGGCCTCTGGCTCGAGGGGACTGCTGCTACCTCCCCAGCCTCGGAGGATGCCGTGATGGGCTCCTCGTCTCCGCAGATCTGACGGATGGCTTCCATAAAGGCTAAGCCGTAGAGTTCTAGCTTCTGCTGACCGACGCCTGAAATTTTGATGAACTGCTCGGGAGTACGGGGCTTCATCCGAGCCATATGGCGCAAGCTAGAGTCTGGAAAGACCATGTAAGGTGCCAGGTTGCGAGCATCAGCAAGGCGTTTGCGGAGGCGGCGCAGGGTATCGAAGAGCAGGTCGTTTGTGGTGCGATCGCCCTCTTCCATGTCTGGCTCGGTCTGTACGGCTCGGGGTGGTACCGAAATCAGTACGGACCGCTGTCCTCGCATAACTTCCCAACTCTGCGCGTTGAGGCGGAGAATGCTGTAGCCGTCTGTGGTTTCGTCTAACACACCCTGGTGCAGCAGCGATCGCGCCAGCAGCTTCCAGTCATCTTTGGAGCGATCGCGCCCAATGCCATAGGTAGACAGCTTATCGTGGCCATTCTCAAGAATCCGTTTGACCTTCGCCCCTCGCAGCACGTCGATGATGTAGACCATGCCAAAGCGCTCTTTGCAGCGGGCTACACAGGAGAGGAATTTCTGAGCTTCTACCGTCCAATCTTCAATTGGGTCGGGGCGCAGGCAATTGTCGCAGTTGGCGCAGTTCCCCTCCAACGTTTCCCCAAAATAGCGCAATTGGATTGTGCGACGGCAAACGGGGCTGCTGACATAGTCCACCATCTGCCGCAATTGCTGACGGGCAATCTGCTGCTCTTCCTCCAGAGGGTCGCCGGTTTCAGGATGGCGCTTCTGATCAATCAAAAACTCAATCGAGCGAGTATCACCATAGCTGAAGAATAAAATGCACTGAGCCTCCTCTCCATCCCGCCCGGCCCGTCCGGCTTCCTGGTAATAGCTCTCCAGGTTTTGAGGGAGATCGTAGTGGATCACAAAGCGTACGTCTGGTTTGTTGATACCCATACCAAAGGCATTGGTGGCAACAATAATCCGCGCATCGTCTCGGGTAAATCGCTCCTGGTTTTCACTCCGCAGGTTGTTGGTCATCCCCGCGTGATAAGGCAGAGCGTCAATTCCATCTTGCTGAAGGCGATAGGATAGCTCATCCACTCGCTTGCGGCTGAAGCAGTAGATGATGCCCGTTCCCGGTGTGCGACGGATATAATCCAATAATTCTGCGTAGGAGTTTTTCTCCTTGGGGCGCACTTCGTAATAGAGGTTGGGGCGGTTGAAGCTGGCAATGTGGATGTGGGGCGATCGCAACTCCAACTGCTCTTCAATATCCAGCCGTACGCGCTCTGTAGCGGTGGCTGTGAGCGCTATCATCGACACGCGGGGATAGCGTTGGCGCAACTGACTCAGCTGCCGATATTCTGGGCGAAAATCGTGGCCCCATTGGGATACACAGTGGGCCTCATCGATCGCAAAGCTTCCCAATCCAACGGTATCCTGCACTTCCGTCAGAAATTCCAGAAATGACTCACTCAGCAAGCGCTCAGGTGCCACATAGAGCAACTTGACCCGCCCTTCCAGGACCGCCTGCCGCCGTTGAAACGCTTCCTGCCCACCCACAGAGCTATTGAGGAAGGTGGCTGCAATGCCGTTATCCTGTAGCCCCTTAACCTGATCCTGCATAAGCGCGATCAGGGGGGAGACGACAACCGTTAACCCTGGACGTAGCAACGCTGGAAGCTGGTAGCACAATGACTTTCCACCCCCCGTTGGCATAATCACCAGGACGTCCTGATGGGAGAGAGTTGCCTGAATAATTTCTTCCTGCCCAGGGCGAAACTGCTCGTAGCCAAAGTAGTGCTTGAGAGCCTCACGAGGCGTTTTCAGAACGGGTGCTGTGGGATTGGGGAGAAACATTGTAGGTGGAGTAGGATGCACCGGGTTCATCTTTGTAGAATTCCCGGTCTTGTTCCAGAGTATTGGCTGAATGGAGATGCGTCGCTTGGCAAGCCTAGCGGCTTGTTAGTAAGTATGTTCGCATATTTACCACGTTGAGGACAGGATGTTTGAGGAGTGGCGATCGCCCTCAAATAGAGGGAGCATGATCATCTTTATCCACATATAGTATGTCCGCGAACGCTTTATGTCGTGCATATTCTATATGTGGTTTTGGGGTTATTCAACCCGCCGATGTCTCCCTGCATCAGAAAAGGATGGTTTTTCGTGCACCTATCTATAAATAAACGTCTTTAACCTGAGCTTGGGGCTAAGGGCTTTTTCGAGGGGCGCGCTCCTTAAAAAAGCCCATTTTGGGCTTAACCCGAATTCAGGTTCTTTAAATAACCTGAGTTTGGATTAAGGGCGTTTTCGAGTGCCGCGCAACGCGCGGCACTCGAAAACGCTTCTTTTGGCGTGCGCTTTGCGCACGCCAAAAGAAGCACTTCAGCTTATCCCGAACTGAAGTTTAATTACTTGATCTCAAATATCTTGATGTCAAGCTAAACAGATGCTTTAATGAAAAATATCTTGAGATCGAGATAAATGTTTTGCCTTTTCTGGCTGTGCAGGTAGGCGATCGCGATACAGCACCGAAACAGGGGTTATTAAAGCTTTTGGAGACTTGAATGAACGGACGCACGATCTTTCTGCTTGCGGCTCTGGCGGGCGGAGCTGTTTTACCGATTCAGGTAGCCCTGAATACTCTGCTACGACGGTATGTAGGAGAACCCATGCAGGTCACGTTTGTGTCCTACCTGGTGGGAACGCTGGCATCCCTGACGATTTGTGTCGTGGCTCAATATCCCTTGCCCACCTGGATTTCTCTATCTCAAAGCTCCTGGTGGATGTGGGTTGGTGGGTGTTTGGGAACGTTGTATGTCTGGTCAACGATTTTTGCGACTCAGAAAATTGGGGCAACCTTGACCCTGTCCCTGACGATCGCCGGTCAAATGATCGCGGCTCTGTTTCTCGATCAGCAAGGAGCTCTCGGGCTGACGAAGTTTCCCGCTACGCCAGAACGGATTGGGGGAGTTGTGCTGGTTGTTTTGGGGGCTTCGTTGGTGGCCTATGGCAAACGGTAATAAAACGACCGAGCGTTCTAGCGTAACTTCTAAGGAGATTTCCAAATAATGGGGATATTGTTTCTCAGAAATCTCCTAAACAGTGGATGGTGTGTGAGACAGAACCATTGGCTGAATATTGAGAAACCCAATGTTTCTAAAACACCGGGTTTCCAGGCTATTTTTAGCTCAAGATTTTTCTAAATTCTGCGAAATACAAGAGTAGTGTTGTGCCCGCCAAATCCAAAGGCATTGGATAAGGCGACGTTAATTTCCCTGGTCTGGGGTTTTTCTAAGGTGTAATCCAGGTCGCACTCCGCATCCAGAGATTGCACGTTGATGGTGGGCGGAATCAGGTTGTATTGCATGGCGAGGATGGTGGCGATCGCCTCAATCGCTCCAGCAGCTCCCAATAGGTGCCCAGTCATGCTTTTGGTCGCCGACAGCTTCATCTGGTAAGCGTGTGGGCCAAAGACTCGCTTGATAGCATTTGATTCTGCAACATCCCCTAATGGCGTCGAGGTGGCGTGCAGGTTGATATAATCGACGGCCTCAGGAGCAATGTTTGCATCCTGCAACGCTCGTTGCATGGAGAGAATAACGCCACCTCCGGAGGGGTCGGGGGTGGCGTAGTGGTAGGCGTCAGACGATGCCCCAAAGCCTGCTACTTCTGCATAAATTGTGGCGTCACGGGCCTGGGCGTGACTCAGGGTTTCGAGAATGAGCACCCCGGCGCCTTCTCCCACGACAAAGCCATCGCGATTGGCATCAAAGGGGCGACTTGCCGTTTGGGGGTCTTCATTGCGGGTTGAGAGGGCGCGCATGGAGGCAAAGCCGCCGACCCCCAGAGGTGTAATGGGAGCCTCGCTGCCACCACATACAACTACGTCAGCATGGCCATGCCGCAACAACATAATGGCATCGCGAATGGCATCGTTGCCCGTAGTGCAGGCGGAGGTAACGCCGTGGCTGGGGCCGCGCAGCCGATGCTGCATGGCGACCATCCCGGCCGCCATGTTGCCAATCATCATCGGAATCATGAAGGGGGATAACGCGTTGGCTCCCTTCTCGATCAGCACTTTGGCCTGAGTTTCTAGCACTTGTAGCCCACCAATGCCTGAGCCCAGGACTACGCCGATGCGATCGCGCACGTCTTGAGAATACTTCGCCAGGTTCAGGTGAGCATGGTCAATAGCCTGCTGTGTCGCGGCCAACGCATATTGGCAGAACAGATCAAGCCGTGAAGCTTGTTTCCGTTCCATATAATCCAGCGGGTCAAAGCCTTTCACTTCACAGGCAAAGCGGGTTTTGAAGGGGCTGGCATCGAAGCGGGCGATCGGCGCGGCACCACTCTCTCCCCGCATCATGGCTTTCCAAAAGTCGTCAACCGAGAGCCCGATGGGGGTCACAGCTCCCAGTCCCGTAACCACAATTCTTTCTGGCGTATGCATAGGGCGGTCAGACAGGCATTCACGAACATGGCTAATCCTACTGTAATATAATACCGACCAATCGGTATTATTTCTTGAACTCCATGGGAAAAGGTGACAAAACGCGGCAAGCGATTCTCCAGAAGGTTGCCATTCTCTTCAACCAGAAGGGGTATGCGGCCACATCGATGCAAGACATTACCCACGTGACCGGCATTCAGCGAGGGGGAATTTACAATCACTTCACCAGCAAAGAAGCGTTAGCGGTGGAAACGTTTGAGTATGCCTGCTCGGTATTGGGGACCCGATTGATGCAGGGAGTGAATGCTGAGGTAACCGCTCTGGGGCAATTGAAGGCGATCGCCACCACCTTTGCCGATCTCTACATTCAAAATCCCCTTTTTCCCTGCGGTTGTCAGGTGCTCAATACGGCTGTTGAGGCGAAGCGACACATGCTGCCCCTGCGCCAGAAAGCCCAGGAAGCCATGACTAAACTTCAGAACCTAATTATTGAGAAAACGCGAGAGGCGATCGAGCAGGGTGAGTTACCCGATTCCATTAACATTGACGCCCTGGCAGCTATCTTTGTTTCGACACTCGAAGGTGCGATGGTATTAAGCGTTTTATATGATGACTCTGCTTATCTACGTCATGCTGTAACGCATCTCCACGGACATCTGGATAGCTTAAGAGCCAGTTCATTCATAGAATAAAAACCTTATTTCTGAATGGGAAATAGGATGTGGAACCGCGGTTCCATATCCTATTTCTCACTCAGCTATGGGTAAAAACGTGCGCGGTACAGGCTGCCACGCACGTTTTATCAACCGAATGACTCAGCGTGGAAAATTAACCCCGACATAGCCAAAAATCAAATCTTGCCCAGGGTTGCTGTCAGAGGTATCGGCATTGGAAATATGATGCCAACGTATTCCAACCATAAGACGGTTACGCTCGTTCAAGCGAATGGTAGCACCACCCCCTGCTTGAGGCGTGAAGTTATATCGAGTGCCATCACTAGGCACGCTATCCGTTGTTCCTATGAGACCTGCGCCGCCATCAATGTATAAAGACCAGTTTTGCTGACGAATAAAATCCCAGCGTAGGATTGCAGCCAGGTTAAGACCTAGGGCATCATCACCCGGTTGGTTAAAGGCCATGCCATTTAACTCGAAGTTGATGCTGTTGCCATCCAAAAAGAAATGAGAAATACCTGCGCCCACCAACCCAAAATTACGCGTTTCGTCGCTATCCAGATTGCTGGCTGCGCCTCCCTGCACGTACCAGCGTTGAGATCCCTGTTGCCCGTAAGCCGGAATGGGCTCGGAAGAATTATTTTGGGCTAACTCCGTAGACTCCGGTGATGCAGCTTCAGCAACAATGGGAATCGTTGCCAGTTCCGCTGTTGTAGGGTCAGGAGCCGATCCCCCAAAAGACTCAAATACTGGAGAGGCTGTTGTTTCAGCCGCAGCCGGAGCTGAAGGAACCTCGGAGATCGGATCAGGTTGCACTTTCTGGCTAAGCGCCAACCCGGAAGCCAATGTTTGGGATTTGTTTTCCAGTATTGGCTGAAGGGTTAGCTTAGGGGCCTTCAAGTCTGCCCCATTGGAAATGGGGTTGGCCTGTGAGCTGTGGATAGGGAACAGGGCGATCGCCCCTGCGGCCAGAGCGACTAATGTAGTAGGGCGCTTGCTATGAAGCTGTTGAGTTGGAAAAGAGCGTTTTGAAATCAAAGTCGATCCTCAGTGACAACGGCGCAATGATTCGCGCAAAGAGTTCTGCTCAAGCGAGAGAGCAATAGGCGAGTCAGCTAACTACAAACTATAGCGATCGCTACCGTCGTCAGGATAAAAACTCAAGCATTTGTGTTGTGCGGATGCTAAGCACCCCGCACAACACAAATGCTTGAGTCCTGTCTTTGTTAATCGTGGTCGGAGTGATCGGGATTCTGGTCGTGTTCAGAATTCTGGTTGCGATCGTGGCGGTTGGAATGCCGAACGATCCAATAACCGCCTGCCAAAGCTAAAACTGCAACACCTAACCCAATTAGCTCTACCCCAGTGGTCGACTTGGAATCGAGGATGATAATTTTCCGGGCAACGGCTGTGAGGGATGTCACAATCACAAGTTCGACTTGCACAACGTGCTTTTTGAGGTATGCAGAAATATTCTCCAGAACCTCTAGGGCGACCAGCACGTTCAGAAACAAGCCAAAAATTTCCAGTAGGGAGGAGGTGAAGGAGCCGTAGGGCTCTTCAAACACAAGCTGGCGGATCATGACACGCCATAAATCGACGCTGGCTACGATCAGAACGACGATCATTCCCAGCGATAGCAATTTTGCGACTAAGCTTTCCGTTCCTTTTAGCAGGGAAAGAAAACTGTCATCGCTGGCGATCGCTCTCCAGTACTTATAGATATTTCTCAATGAACTATCTCCCCTGCATAACCCCACATCAATGAATCATAGAAGCAAATGCTCCCGTGATAGAGGGTTCTATGGGGAAATTTACATGAAATGTTTCTGAGATTTTCACAGGCTCCCATAAAAAGAACTAAACTTCAGTTCGCTTTACATTGGAGACAGCCTGCACTAGCGCATAAGCTACAAAGCTTGATATAAGAGCACTTTCCGTAAACGGCACGATTATGCACCGGCAAGGAAAATAAGTTTTTGAATCATCTTCTCCACAACCTGTGGAAAGTTTTCCACAGGTTGTGGGGAGTTTTCCACAGGAGCCTGTGGAAAGAAAGATCACCTGTATCTAGTACAGGTGATCGCTGAGAAAGTGACGGTGAAATTTTATTCCCACTCGATGGTGCCAGGGGGCTTAGAGGTGATGTCGTAGACCACCCGGTTGACCCCCCGCACTTCATTCACAATACGATTTGCCATTAGCTCCAGCAGATCGTAGGGAACCCGTGCCCAATCAGCCGTCATACCATCTTCGCTGGTGACAATACGCAACACGATGGGGTATGCATAAGTGCGCTGGTCGCCCATGACCCCTACGCTACGGATCGGTAGAAGGACCGCAAAGGCCTGCCAGTAGTCGTTATAGACTCCATGGCGGTTGATTTCCTGACGCACAATCAGGTCAGCGTCTCGCAGGATGTCCAGCTTCTCCTCGGTCACTTCGCCCAGAATACGGATGGCTAGACCGGGGCCGGGGAAGGGATGACGGTTGATAATCTCGTCGGGTAAACCAATAGAGCGCCCTACCTTCCGCACCTCATCTTTAAACAGCTTCCGCAGCGGTTCTACAAGCTTAAACCGCAGATCCTTAGGCAAACCTCCGACGTTGTGGTGGCTCTTGATTTTGACGGCGACCCGCTCTCCGGTTTTGGGGTCCACGTTGGTATCAGCAGACTCAATCACGTCAGGATAGAGGGTGCCCTGTGCCAGGTAGTCGAAGGGGCCAAGCTGCTTCGATTCTTCTTCAAAGACTCGAATGAACTCGTGACCGATGCGCTTGCGCTTTTCTTCGGGATCGTCGACTCCAGCGATCGCGTTCAAGAACCGCTCCCGCGCGTTCACATAATGCACCGGAATGTGGAACTGCTCATTAAATAGCTTCAGCAAGCGCTCTGGCTCTAGCTTTCGCATGAAGCCCTGATCGATGAACATGCAGGTGAGCTGATCCCCAATGGCCTGGTGCAGCAGAAACGCCAGGGTCGAGGAATCAACGCCACCCGAGAGAGCCAGCAGAACGCGCTTATCTCCAACCTTGGCACGGATTTCGCGGGTTGCTTCTTCTACAAACGCGGCTGTTGTCCAGGTCGGCTGACACTCGCAAATGTGGTAGACAAAATTGCGAATGAGAGCCTGCCCACCCATAGAATGCACCACTTCCGGGTGGAATTGGACGCCGTAAAACTTCTTCTCGTGGTGGGCGATCGCGGCCACCGGCGTATTGTCCGTGTGAGCCAACAGCTGAAATCCTTCGGGCATCTCCATCACGGAGTCGCCATGGCTCATCCACATGGTTGAGCCATCGTCTACGTTGGTCAGCAAATCAGTGGGGTCGTCAATGAGCAGAGAGGCTTTGCCGTATTCGCCTCGCTCTGCCCGTTCGACGGCACCGCCCAATTGCTGCACCATCAACTGCATGCCATAGCAGACCCCCAACACAGGAATCCCCAGATCCCAAATACCGGGGTCACAAACAGGGGCACCGGGGTCATATACAGAGCTAGGGCCACCGGAAAGAATAATACCCTTGGGAGCAATCCGGACCAGCTCTTCAATGGGTGTGCGATAGGACAGAACTTCTGAATAAACCTGGGTTTCTCGAATACGGCGTGCAATCAGTTCGGAGTACTGCGAACCGAAGTCCAAAATAATGATGTTCTGACGGTTTAAAGGCTCGGAGGTCTCCAGCGAAGGAGAGTCAGTGTCCCGGGTTTCGAGGTGAGCAGTCACAGTGGCTAAATCCTGATAGATGTCTCTTCGGGTTAAGTGGGCAGTTGCTGCCCACGAGTGAACCAAACGGTTCAGAAAACGGCCCGCCGCCAAAAACAACGGGGGCAATCAAAGGGAAATTGGTAAAACCAAGCTGTAAAATTTTTAGCTCCGCGCGATCTACGACTTAAGCGCGATGCAAATGTAAGTTTAAAGTGTTTGTGACGAACAAGTTATTTGGAACATCTTAACAAAACTTGGTTAATATCGCCGATCCGGTTTTGCTCACAACAATCACCTGGCGATCGCCTCCAAATAACACAGATCCCACTAAAACCGTTCGTTCCGCATGCTTACGGATGTAGTCAGCGGCCCGATGGTCAACCTCCTGGGCAATCGCTCCGTATACCCTATCCACCCAGCAACTGCCGATGGCGGTATCTAGCGATCGTAAATGAGCCAGCCCGGCTTCGGCAGTTTGACAACTGAAGATTTTCTGGAGATTTTCTGGGGAGAGCCCTACTTGGGCGCAAAAAGCGGTCAGCACCTCCCGCCGCCCGTCAGCAACATGGTGATGGCTGTGGAAAATGCCCCCGGCCAGCTTCATTAACTTGCCGTGGTAACCAAACAGCAGAATTTGCTCCACTCCTTGCATTCCTGCTTCCACAAGTAATGGCCCTAGCCAGTTAGCTGTTTTGACCAGGCGGGTCGCCGGAACTCCCATCTGCTGTGCCAGGCTCAACCCATTCTCACCAATACAAAACACCAGGCAGCCACGATGGGGACGCGATCGCACGTCTTCACGGAAAGCCTCTAATTGGTCAGGCGCACTCAACGGCTGTGAGAGACCTGAGGTGCCAAGCAGCGATAATCCTTCTACAACGCCAAAAGCAGCATTGGAGGTGCGCTGAGCCAGCGATCGCCCCTCGGGCAGAATGATGGTGACCGTGATGCGATCGTGCTCCCCCAGCAGCGGCAGCAGATTTGCCTCCATGACCTGTTGTGCGTAGCGGTAGATAGCAGGCCGCTCTTCTGCTGTAATCCAACCGATGCCTTCTCCCCCCCGAATCGTCAACTTTTCTCCAAGAGCCTGCTCTGATAAGCGCTCTACGATTGCCCAGATTGGGGTGTTTCGCGTCATATCCACATTATCGCCAGGATCACTGCGGCTGATCCCCAATGCAGAATGAGGGCCGAGTCGGGCTACCTGTTCAATTGGAATCTCAACGGTTTCTGCCGGATTGACGAGATCCAGGGAAACTGTGTTGAGTCGTCGCAAATCCTCCTGGAGCCAGCGGAGAGCAGCGATCGCCGCCGCACAGGCAAAGACGGGCAAGGTATATCCAGCACGGGGAGACGTCACGATAGGGCTATCACACGTTCAATACCCATTCATTCTCGCAGGCTACCTTTATCGCAACGCGCACCTCGTAAAATTCTTTGGAGGAAATGTAGGGGCGGGTTTAGCTATGACTGTTTGCCTGTTGCATGAACCTGATGACTATGCCCCTGCAAAAATCGTCATGAGAGGCGATCGCAAGGGTAGGTTTGAATGTCATCCTTGGTGGTGCAGTTAGGAAAATGGCAAAACCCGCCCCTGCCGGGGATTTCTCCGCGTCGGGCCAGACTTACACGAGCAATCCAGTTTGATCAAAAACTGATTGCACCTCTTCTGGCCCCTGCCATTGAGGGGTTGGAGGTGTGGTCTGAGCAATCAGCTTACCCTGGGAAATGACATAGCGTATTGTGGCGCGGCGACGGATGGCGTCGTAGCGATCGCTTGCATCCAGCACAATCAAATTCGCGGGTTTGCCCACTTCAATGCCATACTCCGGCTCTACCTGGAGGGTCTTTGCCCCATTCCAGGTAACCATGTTGTAGCAGGCATCAATTTCTGGGATGCCCGTCATCTGGCAAACATGGATCGCCATGTTGACCACATCCAGCATGTTGCCTGTACCCAGGGAGTACCAGGGGTCCTGGATACAGTCATGGCCCAGGCTGACATTCTGTCCCAATTGCCAGAGTTCCTTCACCCGTGTGACGCCCCGCCGTTTAGGGTACGTGTCGGCTCGACCCTGAAGCGTAATGTTAATCAGAGGGTTGGCAATAAAGTTGAGGCTGGTGCGCTGTAAGAAACCCATCAACTTGAAGGCGTAGGCGTTGTTATAGGAGTGAAACGCAGTCGTGTGGCTGGCCGTAACGCGGGAACCCATTCCTGTACGAATGGCACAGGCCGCTAAAACTTCTAGAAAGCGGGATTGCTCGTCGTCAATTTCGTCACAGTGAACGTCAATCAGGCGATCGTACTGCTCCGCCAATTCAAAAATGCGGTGAATGGAGCGCACCCCATCCTCCCGTGTCAATTCATAATGGGGGATGCCGCCGACGACATCGGCTCCAAGGCGCATGGCCTCTTCCATCAAAGCTTCATTCTGAGGGCCACCATAAAGGCCATCCTGGGGAAAGGCTACCACTTGAAGCGTGATCCAATCCTTCACGGCGTCGCGGGCGGCGAGTAGGCCTTTGAGGGCGGTGAGGGTCTGTTCACTCACATCGGCATGGCTGCGAACGAACAGGACACCTTGCATGGCTTGCTGTTTCAGGGTGGCGATCGCCCGCTCCTTCACATCCTCAAGGGTGAGGGATTGCTTCCGCTCGCGCCAAATTTCAATCCCCTCAAATAGGGTGCCGCTCTGGTTCCAGCGAGGTTCCCCGGCGGTCATAGCGGAGTCGAGATGAATGTGAGATTCCACGAAGGGGGGGCTAATCACTTGCCCCTGCACATTCAGCTCCACTTCGGCAGATTGGGGTAAATGGGGGGCGATCGCGGTGATCCGTCCCGCCTCAATGGCGATATCTACACAGTCGCTGGGGCCAGTGGGAGAGAGCAACTGTCCCTGGCGCAGGATGAGGGTGGGTGGGTGAGTCATGCCAGTGTGTCGTCGTTCAGTGCTTCTACTCTACTGAACCTGGCAGCTCACAATTGACATTTAATCTACAACTCGCACTAAACCACGCTGTACGGCATGAAAAAGGCGATCGAGGGTAGCCAGTTCGTCCTCACTCAGGCTGTTGGAGGACAGGGCTGCCGTCATGAAATAGGACTGGTGGGCACGGGTCAGTCTGCGGGTGCTCAGTACTTGTCGGGCAATCTCTTGAAAACCATTAGTCGGGAAAGCAACAGGGATCATAACTTTGGGGGTGGGCATCAACACCTATAACTATGACGGGAAACCCGGATAAACCTGGTGATCAAACGATGAAGCACTTGGTGATTCTAGGGGAATGTTCGGGTGATCCTACAAAGGGATAGTGGGTGATCTAGGGCACCCACTTGAGTGATTTGAATCACATAGGAGGGATTTTGAGCGATCGCATCACACGACAAATCCCCCAAACTTTTACACTGGCTAGCGTTGAGCGAAAGCCTGTTTTTCAGAATCCATCCCAAAGTAATGAGGAAGGGCTGGCATTTTTCCTCACATAATTGGAAAAAACTAGCCCTCTAAAGGCTTTTTAGAGAGCCTAGAGAAAATACTAGGGTTTGGATGAAATGCTCAAGTTCTTTGGCTCATAAGGCTTTACCTTCACGTTAAGCGACTTAAACCCGGGTCGCTTAGTGTGAAGAATTGATGAAGTCTTTTTATTCTGCACGTAGACAACTATCTGCATTGGTATACAAGTTGGAAGTGCTCTCTGTCCTAAGGAAGAGAAAAGTTCTAAAAAGATCGAACGGTTACAGAAAATCCACAGTCACGCAGATAATCCTTTAAGGGATAAGTGCCTTCGGCAAAAGCAGGGTGTCGCTAGCCGAGCTTTCCGTACTTCTCGATGTCTACGGTGGAAAGCTGTTTCCCTAAATTTGGTCTTATTACAATTCAGCAATCCTGTTCCCTGTAATGTCACTTCTCCCCCGCTTTCTGAATTGGCGAAGCTCTACATTGGGCATTCTGCCAAGGCGTGCTGCTTCGTTACGCTACATTGTTGACCGCATCCGTAACTCACTCCAATTGGACGTGGTGCTACAAACAGCTGTTGAGGAAGTCGGAGAACTGCTGGAAATCGATCGCTGTCTGTTTTTCTGGTACTTTCACGAGCTGCAACGGGTGCAGGTGGTCGGTGAGTACTCCCAATCTCAGGCAACACAATCCTGCTTGGGGCATTACAGCCTTCACGATTTGGGGGGTATTGCGCCACTGGTCCGGCAGGGTCAGTGGTTGGTGGGTCGAGGGCGCAAATCGACCACCGGGCATGCAGGGTTTCTCCTCAATCCGAGTGTTTTTGTCGGGCAGCGAGAGAATCTTCGCCTGTTTGGGCAACAGGTCACACTGTTGGTCCCCGTGTTGGGTCAGGAAGATTCGATTGGGTTTATTGTGTGTCTGGTCAATCGTCCCCGGCGCTGGTCAGCTGCCGATCTGGACTTTATGCAGGCGATCGCCCAACAGCTCGAAATCGCCATTCGCCAGGCCCAGCTTTACGAATGCACCCAAAAGCAGGCTCAGCGCGAGAAACTGGTGAATCACATCACTACCCAAACCCGTCTCAGCCTGGATGTGAAAAAGATTTTGCCGGAGGCGATCGCTCAACTTCTGGAAGCCTTAGCGGTCGATCGGTGCTTAGTGCATCTGGTGGAGTCGGTTGCAGAGGACGATGAGCGCAGCATGGATAGCACCCCATCTGCTGTCGATTCCAATGTGTTTCGTCGCAAGCACCTGTTTGAGGCGTGCCGCGAACCTTTTCCCCCGTCTATCACTGACTTTGATACCAATGGCCCGATTACCCGTTGGGTGATTGAGCATCGGCGACAGGTTGTGATCTCAGACATTACCCGAGATGGCCGTATTGGTGCTGATAATGCCGAGTATCAGAAGGCCCAAATCAAGTCTTCGCTAGTGGTGCCGGTACAAACCAGCGGGCAGCTCTACGCCATCCTGTACCTCAACCAGTGCAACCATATCCGCCATTGGTCGAGAGATGACCAGAATCTGGCCCAGGCGGTTGCTAATCAACTGGCTATTTCGATTCAGCAGGCTCACCTCTACCATCAAACTCGCCAACAGGCTCATGCCAGTACGGCTCAGGCTCGCCATCTGGCTCAAGCCTTGGAAGACCTCAAGCGGGCCCAGGCGCAATTAATCCAGAGTGAAAAAATGTCGAGTCTGGGAAAGATTGTGGCAGGGGTCGCCCATGAACTGAACAATCCTGTGAGTTTCATTTACGGCAATATCCCTTATGTAGAGCGATATATGACCGATTTGCTCCGGCTCGTGGAGCATTACGAATCGCAGGGGGGGGCAGAGGCGTCGGAGTTACAAACCTTAGAGGCGGAGATTGAATGGCACTTCTTGAGGCAGGACCTGCCTCGCCTTCTGCAATCCATGAAGGATGGGTCTGCCCGGATTCGCGAGATTGTCACCTCTCTTCGTAACTTTGCCCGGTTAGATGAAGCCTCCTGCAAAGTCGTTGATATTCATGACGGACTGAACAGTACGTTGGCGATTCTGAGCAATCAACTGCATCCGGCGATCGCCATTCACCGACATTACAGCGAATTACCCCTGGTGGAGTGCTTTCCGTCTGCGCTCAATCAGGTCTTTATGAACCTGATTATCAATGCTGCTGAAGCGCTGGAAGATGCGAAGACCGGCAACCCCTGCATCACAATTACGACAACGCTTTGCCCTCCCCGAGTTGAAGGGTCTTCTTGGGTGCAAATTCGCGTGAGTGATAACGGTTGTGGCATCCTACCCGAAATTCAGAGCAAAATCTTTGACCCCTTCTTCACCACTAAAGAAGTAGGCCGGGGTAATGGATTAGGATTGGCGGTCAGCTATCAAACCGTTGTGCAACAGCATCAGGGAAGCCTCAAATGTGAGTCTACCCCAGGCAAGGGGTCCACCTTTATTGTTGAGATCCCTACAAATCATATGGCGACCCGCATGCATAACCGTAATCGGCACATACAAGCCGATTCCCGCAGCGTTTCGCGCCTCGTCTCCTGATTGGAGTGCAATACAGGGTGTTTTATAGCGCTTTTTAAGCGTTTAAAATCTGGTTGCTTTTGTGAGAGCTGTGCTCCGCGCGGTTCTTACAAAAGCAACCGTAGCTGCTTCAATCCCAAAGCGCTATAGGTGGAGTGCTTCACTCCACCTATAGCGCTTTGCTATGGGCGAGTGCATGAGATTCTGATGGCGAGAACGTTATTGGCAGCGTTCCCACCATCAGAATCTCATGCATCATATTCAATCGGTAGGCTCACCACCATAGAACCCCTGAAAGCTCCGATGGAAAGGAGTCATTACCCCTACAGAGGTAGGCTCCAGTGGGATCAGAAACGCAACCAGGGCGATCGCCAAAAATAACAGAAGAAGGGGCAAAATTTTAATGTCGGTAGATTCCATAAGCCAACAAGACCAAGCGGCATCAAGCGAATAAGAGATGGGAGAAAAACATATGCACTAAGGAATAGGGAGATGACAGATGCAGCCAGGCTGAGTATTTTCTGAAAAGGCTAAACGTAGAAAATTATCCTTATCAGACGGCGCAATCGCAAGCGTACTCTGGACAACTATTTAGCCGACTTTGTGCATCACATCGTCATCATGAACCAACAACGGCATGTATTAAAGAACACATGTTTGTGAGACGGCTCAGGCCGCCATTTTCTGATCCATTACATCTTGTATGATTCCCGGATAAACTTTGGAAATGTACCTACGTCAGAATTTATGCTTATCCCGCTCATCCATTGGGTTGAAAAAGAGGGTGGAAGCGAATCTTCCACCCTCTTTTTTAAGGATTAAATGTGGGGATTAAGTGATTGCTGAGAGCAAGACTGACAGCACCATCGAAACGACCGTTATGATGCCTGTAAACCAGCACAATCGCTTGCTTAGACGCTGAGGAAACAGCCCATATCGGGGTAGGAGCCAGAGGCTGGCAATCTCCACAATGGCCCCAAATAACATCCAGGCCATGAGCTGTGAGGGAGGAATGAGTGTGCGCAGGGTTTCGCCAATGCTGCCGGGGGCGATCGCCAATAGCAGTAGGGTTAGGGCAGCGATCGCCAACCCTGCCAATATCACCATCACCAGGCTATTAATAAATCCTTGAAACAAATACCGAAAATCTTGCTGCAGTCGCGTACCGATGGTCATATGGGTGGTCTGCCTTCACCAACGTGGTCTTCGATACCACCTCTGGCCTTGAGGAATTTACTAGAGTCTGTTTTAACATTGTTTTTGGGTGCAAAGCGCACGAAAAACAACTCTCCCAGTAAGCTTTAAAACACGCACTAGCATTGGAATTTAAGGGCTGGTTGCCCAACCCTTAACTTTGACAAGACTCTAGAGGGTTGGATTGCGCGCGCTATCACGCACAATCCAGCTCCCTTAGTACTTCCGCTCCTGCGGTTGAAATTGGGCGATCGTCACGGGGAAATACCGAATTTCAATCCCCGCTGGCGAATAGTAGGCCAGGGTGTGTTTCAAAAATTTACCATCATCTCGCTCCAGAAAATCTTCTCGGGAGTGGGAACCTCGGCTTTCCTGACGGTTCAGGGCACTGGTAAGAATGACCTCGCCTACGGTGAGTAGGCTTTGCAGCTCCAACGCTTCAATTAAGTCCGAGTTCCAAAGTTTGCCTCGATCATCCAGATAGACATCGGCAGCTTGCTCTCGTACTGTTTGCAGGCGAATCAGCCCTTCTTGCATGACCGATTCATTTCGGAATACGCCGCAATGGTCGGTCATACAATCCTGAAATGCTTGCCGCACAGTAGATACCCGGTTTTTCCCTCGGCTATCCAAGAGGGTTTGAATTCGCTGATTAGCCTCCTGGATGTAATAGGCTTCATGGATTTCAGGGAGCTTGCGGTTCTGGACATAGCGGGCGATCGCCGCTCCTGTCCGCCGCCCATACACGACACACTCCAGTAGCGAGTTACTGCCTAAGCGATTAGCTCCATGTACCGAGACACAGGCTGCTTCCCCCGCCGCAAAAAATCCGTCTACAAGTCCCTCTGGGCTGCTCCGCACCTGCCCATCTGTGTTAGTGGGAATGCCGCCCATCGAGTAATGCACGGTAGGACGCACAGGAATCGGCTCATGCACCGCATCCACCCCAACCAAGCGATGAGACTCTTCCCAACAGAAAGGAATGCGGCTCATAATCCGCTCTTTCCCAAGGTGACGCACATCTAAGTGAACAAATGGTCCACCTGCACTACCATCCAAGTGAATGCCTCGCCCTGCCCGGATCTCTTTCACAATGGCTCGTGAGGTAATATCACGGGGAGCCAGTTCCATGCGGCTTGGGGCATACCGCTCCATGAAGCGCTCACCTTCACTGTTAATCAGGTAGGCTCCTTCCCCCCGCACTGCTTCCGAAATCAACACCCCAACTGGATATAGCCCCGTGGGATGGAACTGAACAAATTCCATGTCTTCGAGGGGAAGCCCAGCAGCCGCAGTCATAGCTAACCCATCGCCTGTGGAAGCAAAGTCATTGGAGGTACTGTTATAAACCCGGCCATAACCCCCTGTGGCAAACATTACAGCTTTAGCTCGGGCCACTTCTAAGCGTCCGTCCTCAATGCGGAACATGACAACGCCCTTCGCTTGGCCATCCTCGACGATCAGCCGCATCACATACCACTCGTCGTAAATGGTAACGCCATAGCGCCGCAAGTTATTGACGAGCTCGTGCAAAATGGCATGGCCTGTTTTGTCGGCGGCATAGCACGTACGTCGATGGGAATGACCGCCAAAGGCGCGCTGAGCAATGCGGCCATCGGGTAAGCGGGAAAACATGACCCCCATGTGTTCCAGGTCAATCACCACATTCGGGGCTTCTTGAGTCAGGATGGCCACTGCATCTTGATCCGCCAGATAATCAGAGCCTTTAACGGTGTCGAAGGCATGGGCTTCCCAGGTGTCTTCGGTATCCACATTCTTGAGGCTGGCAGCCATGCCCCCTTGAGCTGCTACAGAGTGGGACCGAATGGGATGAGTTTTGGCGATGACCGCAATGCTGAGCCGTGGATCGGTGCGGGCAATCTCAACAGCAGCCCGTGATCCCGCCAGGCCACCACCAATGATAATGACGTCGTGTTCAATCATGCTGAGGGGAAAATTCTGAAGAACGAAAACGAATAAAGTCAGACCCGGCATGGCGGGTTTGCATCACTACCTCTATCGTGTCGCAAAAAAAAGCTCTCTGCCGTAGGATAGAGAGCTTTTTATAAAAAATTCAGAGGGTTTATTTCAGGTTGATTCTGTAAGGTGACGGTACACAAAATTACACTGAAAGTGTTAGCTAGCAAGCTGAGCTGGACGCTGGCCAGAGTTCGATGAACGAGATGTCGTCCGCTTTTCGTCAGCCGGGTCAACAGTCTTAAATTCAATATGGTTCAGTAGAGTCGTTACAAATGCAAATAGTAGGAACGGCAAAGACAGCACCAGAATTAGTCCTACTGTTGCCAAAGCATAGATAGGGCGGCTACTTCCTAACAATGCCATGGCACTCGCGAGGCTCAAGAAAATAACCACTAGCCAGACGACAATCTGCCCGTAAATATCTCCGAAAGAAAGCGTGCAAAAAACGCGATATCTCTGTATCTTATCCATGGCAATCCCACCGAGTAACCAGACGTATTAGATGATCAGCGTAAAGGGTGTTTTCCTTTTTGAGGAGGTCGACTCAATCTCTCTTAAATCCGCGCAACAAATGTTTTAGAAAACGCAGCATTTCGTTGCAATTCCTGTTAAATAATTGGGCCTGATGATAGAGCCAGACCTTGGAGTTTTGTGCCTTACCGCTATCTTGTGTTCTACAAACCCTACGATGTGTTAACTCAGTTCAGCCGTCCTGATATGCCATCAGATGAGGCTGCTGGAGCGAGTTGCCGTACCCTAAAGGATTTCATTCCCGTCCCAGATGTTTACCCTGTTGGACGGCTGGATCGCGATAGTGAGGGGTTACTGCTGCTTACAGATGATGGCAAGTTACAAAATCAATTGCTAGACCCTAAGTACGCCCACCCCCGTACCTACTGGGTGCAGGTTGAACGAGTTCCTGATGCGGCGGCTTTGGATCAACTGCAGCAGGGCGTTGTGATTCGCGGCTATCGTACCCGTCCAGCTAAAGTACGTTTGTTATGTGAGGAACCGGAGTTGCCGGCCCGAGAACCTCCGATCCGGTTCCGTAAGAATGTTCCAACGGCCTGGCTGGAGATGACATTGACAGAGGGACGTAACCGGCAAGTGCGGCGAATGACGGCAGCCGTGGGATTTCCGACGTTGCGGTTGGTGCGAGTGGCGATCGCCCACCTCCGACTCACAGGGCTACAACCCGGCGAATGGCGTTATCTTTCTCCCGCCGATGTAAAGCTGTTGCAAATTGATATGGTTCAAAATGTCAAAAGACGGCGATGATCAAGAAGGAATGTTGTGCTGTAGAAGTGCAATGGGTACGCTAACAGATACAGGTTTGGGGTACCTCGTGTAGGCTTAAGATAATGACCCACTGTGATCTGAAAGGCGACGATCGCACGGTCTGATCTTCTCCAGGGCATGTGCTGAGCAGTCCTGAGCTATTCTACAGAACAAATCCGCTAAGCTCCTGGAGGAGTGTCTGCACCGGTATCCATAGCTGGGATAAGTGTAAGGAATCCCCGACATGCTCGTTTGCCTGGAATGTCAATTTGAGAACCCAGACAACAACAGGTTCTGTCAGAAGTGTGGCACTTCACTGACAGAGCGGAAGTGTTTGTCTTGCGGCGCAATGGTGCCAGTAGACCTGGAAGCTTGCCCAAAATGTCATGCCGTTACAGGGACATTTTGGCGAGCTGTGGTGCAAAGTAGAAATAACGCTGTCCAGTCCGAGGGGCAATCCGATAGCTTCCCCCGAGCGGAGTACCTCGATAAAGAACAGCGCTATCAACTGCTAGAACCCCTACCTGTAGCGACTATAGGAACCGTCGGGGCCGATGTGCGGGTGCTCGATTGCCAACCCCTGCGCCCCTCTCGTCTGGATCTGCTTTGCAAGGAACAGGATCTGCCAACGGAGGGAGTGTCCACCTCCACATCAGAAGAGTATCCGATCCCCACGATTGCTCTGGATTACCTGGAACTGGAGCAGCAATTGTATCCATCCTTACCAACGGTCCGCGATGCTTGGGAAGAAGGCAATCTGATCATTGTCCTGCTGGAGGACCGCCAGTATTTGCTGCCTATGATTGATGTCTGGAAACAGCAGCCCCTGGCGCCTTTCCAGATTCTTCATCTCTTTCACCAGATGGCAGAGCTGTGGACGGCTCTGCAACCCCGAGGCTATGGAGATAGCTTGCTGCAACCGGGGAATCTGCGGATCGATGAAGACCAACTTCTCTATTTGCAGCGGCTCTTTGAAGACACCTCCGTGGATGATGCCAGCCTGAAGCGACTCGGGCAGTTCTGGCAACAGCTGCTCGCAACTTACGGGGATCATCCTTCCATTCAGGCTCTAAACCAGCTTTGCACCGATATGATTGCCGAGCTGGTCGCGACCTCAGAGGTTTTGCGATCGCAACTGGAATTGATCGCCCTGGCGCTACAAAATCCTCCTGAGGAGCTGAATACCATTCCTACCCCACCCGCTGGCAGAGCGGACGTATCTGAAGACACAACCCAGCCCATGCTGAAATACGCAGAGGTCGAGCCAGTAGCTCCAGTAGCTTCAGATGTCCCAGATACTAATGTGGTCATGGGCGCTACCCGTCTTGAATTAAACGATTCAGATGAGGATGACCCAGTGGGCGAGAGTGATGACATTCCCACTATTGTGCTTCCGATGATTCTGGTCAGTTTGGAAGAAGCCGGACGTAGCGATGTTGGGCGACAGCGAGACCACAACGAAGACTTTTTCTGCATTCAAACCGAAGCCATTAAGAGCGAAAGTATCACCGAGCGTAAGCTTCAGGTAAAAGGGCTCTACATCCTCTGTGACGGTATGGGGGGGCATGCTAGTGGGGAGGTCGCTAGCGAAATGGCTGCCCAAACCCTACGTGATTATTTCGCTCAGAACTGGGCTGATGAAATGCCTTCTGAAGCTGTTATTCGTGAGGGGATCCGCGTTGCTAACAGTGCCCTCTACGAGATGAACCAGAAAAATGACAGCTCAGGTAGTGGGCGCATGGGCACCACGCTAGTGTTGGTGCTGGTTCATGGGACGCAAGTGGCGATCGCCCACGTTGGGGATAGCCGTCTCTACCGTTTTAGCCGCCGCTCGGGACTAGAGCAGGTGACAGTAGATCATGAAGTTGGCCAGCGGGAAATTCAGCGGGGGGTAGAAGCGGCGATCGCCTATGCCCGTCCTGATGCCTACCAACTCACTCAGGCGCTTGGCCCTCGGGATGAGCAATTCGTAAATCCTGATGTGCAATTCCTTGAGCTGAATGAGGATTTGCTGCTCCTGCTGTGCTCAGACGGGCTGACCGATAACGATCTACTCGAAAAATACTGTGATAGCCATATAGAGCCGTTGCTCAGTACCCAGGTCAATCTGGAGCAAGGCGTGAATGCTTTGATCGATTTGGCAAATGCTCATAATGGCCATGACAACATTACTGCTGTTGTTGTGCGAGCCAGAGTACGTCCAAATCTAGCCAAACTACCCCGGGGGTAGTTCAGAATTTAGTTCGATTGAGTCTTATGAAAGAATTATCTCTTCTACAAAACTCAATCAACGTAGTACTAAACGGCAGAGATTAACCTATGTTTGGAGATGGAGCAAAGCACCCCTCATCTATAAACATGAGTTGATTTCCGCCGTTCAGTATTAGGCATTATCGAGAGTTTTTTAAATGGTCTAAGGCATCGGCAATAGAGAGTAGGTTTTGAAAGACCAACCCCTATCTCTTAGACAGGTATGAACATTCTGAAAATACTGCAACGGCAGCCTATATAACGTGGGTCAGTGTTCAAGCATGGCGTCGAACACTGACCCTTTCACCAAAATTACTCTTCTTCCCAGGTTTCCACAGCCAGCAAATCGCTGATGGGATCTCGCATGGTAAATTCAAACTCTTCCAGCTCGTGCTTCCAGTAAGCCCACTCATCGCCGTAGAGGAGCGCAATTTTCCAGAGGCGATCGTTGGGCTTCAGCATCTTTGACTCGACCAGGGAGCGCACCTGTCTCTGGAGTTTAGACATAGGATGCGCAACTGATGAATTCACAACAGCTTCCTTAACCATCATTAAATTTTCAAATTCCTTATGAACGTGGGATCGCTGACTTATTCTACCTTCAAGGAATTGCACCCAACTCCAGAGGCAGCCTTGTAACTCAGTTGTCAGTCTTGATTTCCAGCTTCGTATCTTAGCCTAGAACCCCAGGATTCCGCGTCTGCTTTTATCATGAAATGCTCAACTATTCGTTTTCTGTATGTAAAGCTATTTTGGGTATTAGAAAAAGTTAATATTGTTCCTATCCCCTTTATGCTCTGGACCTCAAGGTTAGTTAAACAGTTCCGGTTGTCTTGGAATAGTCCCTTGGGGTGGATTGAGTGGTCCGTCTGGTTTAATACTAACCCGCTGTGCCTAAATAACTGATTCGGCTCAGCAATTCTCCTCTTGAAATCAAGTCAAAAACCGCTTGTCTCAGGCGAGTGGTTTTTGAGCTTTAGAGCTCACAATAGAATTGCTGAATTCTTCTGAGTGTTCCTCTTTCTTCTGGCAAACCCTGCTATCATGAATTGTTTGTGGACACTTCTAGGAGAAAACGTTAGATGGCGCGTTATCGAGGCCCTCGCCTCCGCATCGTTCGTCGCTTGTGTACCGGAACGGACACTCTTCCCGGTCTGACCCGCAAAGATCGGCGGCAGTCTGGCAAGCGAACCAACCCCCCCGGTCAACATGGGGCAGCTCGTCGTAAAGAGTCTGAATATGCTCGACGACTGAAAGAAAAGCAAAAACTGAGATTTAACTACGGCGTCAGCGAGCGTCAAATGCTGCGCTATGTCCGCAAAGCTCGCAGAACTCCCGGTTCTACTGGTCAGATTCTGTTGCAACTGCTTGAAATGCGTTTGGACAACACCATTTTCCGCTTGGGTATGGCTCCTACCATTCCTGCGGCTCGGCAGTTGGTGAGCCACGGCCACATCACCGTCAATGGTAAGCGGGTTAACGTGCCCAGCTACCAAATCAGGGCAGGTGAAGAAATCGGTGTGAGCTCCACGGAACGGTCTCGTAAGCTGGTAGAAGAAAACCTGCAATACCCCGGTCTGGCCAACGTTCCAACTCATTTAGAGTTTGATAAAGCTAAGCTAACCGCCAGGGTGACCAGCACCATTGAGCGAGAATGGGTTGCCCTCAATATTGACGAACTGTTGGTTGTTGAGTACTACTCTCGACAAGCCTAATGATTCAGAGGTGCCACTGTGCGGCTGCGGTGCGCCATCATCTGATGCAGCAAGCATAATTCTCCTGATCCCCCGATCCGTCATCGGGGGATTTTTTTATGGCCTTTAGAGCTATAAAACGGCTTTTGGGGAACCCATTTTATAGCTCTTGAAAGAATATCAGTTCAAATGCAGAGAGCGACGATCGCAACAGTGATGCTGTTCCCCTGAATCTTCTTAAACTGCCCTGAGCAAGGGGCTTCAGGGGCGTAAATTAACGAGTGCCCTGGCCAGAAAACAGAATGTGGCGGGTGTTGTGTTCGATTTCTGCCGGGTTAGGCATTGTAGGGAATTCATGATGGAAAAGCGGTGGTTGTGGTTCTTGGTTGGGCTCGGGTTCGGGGTAGTAGGGTTAGGGGAACAGGCCGCGATCGCCCAAACGCAAGGTCAAACTCAGCCCCAAATTCGTACCCAGACGCATGGGTTGGAAGGAAGTTATCTGGGAGCTACGGTAGATGGTTCTAACATGAGAGAGAGCCTAGGCAGCCTGCTCGGTACTGGAAGTTCTCGCGCCTGGGTTGAGGATCAGGTTGAGGGCTCGCGGAATTCCTCAGGCCATACGGGACAGCGCAATCTTCAAACCCGTATTGATGTGCAAGGTTTCCCAGTATCCATTCGGGGGGCTGTTGTTTTAGGGGATGACATTGAAGCAGTAATGCCGATGCTGTCCTATGACGTCCCTGTTGGGAGTAGCGCAAATGTATATGCAGGAGCCGGATATGCCCTGGTACAACCTGGGGCACAGACAGTACTGGGCGATCGCGACGGAGTTGTCCTCAGCACGGGTGTCGAAGCGGCAATCAACCGCAGTGTTGTGGTTTACGGAGATGTGCGCTACCACCCCACCAGCAGTCAGGAAATGAATCCCGTCCGCGTTCAGCTTGGGCTAGGCCACCGATTCTAATATCAATTCTTACGGAGTCACCCAGTACAGGGTTAAGTAACCTGAGTTCGGGTTAAGGGCGTTTTCGAGTGCCGCGCCGCGGCACTCGAAAACGCCCATCTTGGCGTTCACATAGTACACACCAAAATGAGCACTTCAGCTTATCCCGAACTGAGGTTAAGTACAAAAGGGAAATGGTATTGGGGTGAGACCTCAATACCATTTCCCTATTCAGCAATGCCAAAACTACAGGGAGTTGTTGAACAGAACATCGGCTCGCTGACGAATGGCTAATAGGTTTCGGACTAAATTGTGTCGCAAATTGCGCTCAATAATACTGATGGGAATAGCTCGGCCGGGTTGTACTGTGACTACATAGCGTAATACGGTACCACGGGCTTCTGGTTGAGGTGTCAATTGCCAGGCTCCGGTAAATTGCCGGAGATCCCCCTCAACCATCGAGAACTGTATCTCGTTCGGAAAGCTCTCTACCATATCCAACACGACCCGCAGACACACCTTCAAGCGTAGAAATGTCTCTGCTCCTACCTGCTCAACTCGAATGCCACCACTAGGATGGTCAATTCGCTGGCTCTTGGTCAGGCTAGGAATGAAGTCTGCCAGGTGATCATAGTCTGTGAGAATTTGCCATAGTTGCTGACAGGAGTAGGGCAACGGCAACTCTGCAGAGATCCGCCGCCGTCGCCCCTCAAGCTGCTCTGTATGGACAGCCACTTCCCTACTTAGCTCGTCGCCATCCAGATCAGAAGCTTCGCATTCATAAGTGGGCTCCTCAGGCCGATTAGCAACGGGGAACTCAGTCTCACTCATGGAACAACACCATCAACAATATAGAAGTACAGATTATCAAACAACGTGAAATGGGCTTTGTCCGTGTGCCACCCCTCTGAAATCCAGAGCTCAAAGGGTTAAAGGTGATCTGTGCCCATTATTCATACCAACTCTGGAGATAATGGCAGGGTCAGGATAAAACAAGTTTCCCAGGCTTTTGAGTTGGGAATAGGGGTGCTGGTAGCGGCGATCGCTCCACTTAAATGGGCCGCTAATCCACGTGCTAAAGCCAAACCCAGACCAATTCCTGGGATGGCTTGATGAATAGCTTCCCGTCCCCGACGAAACTTCTCAAATATCATCGAGAGCTCATCTGGCATAATCCCAATACCCGTATTCCAGAGAGATAGCGTGACCTGAGGCACTGTATTAGATGACTCTACGACAACCTGCATGCGGATGGTGCTCTCCCGCTGGCTGTACTTTTGCGCGTTGGCCATCAGCTCATTTAGAATACGATGCAAGCTCTCAGGATCTGTGCGCATAAGGATGGGGCGCTCGGGCAGATGCGTTTGGAAGGTGAGCCCTTGCGTGGTAAGGGGCTCTTCCCAGGACTGCTGCAGATCGCGAATGAGATACTGCAGGTCGACTTGATGGAGTTGCAGTTCTGTATTTTGAGATTCGATTTTCTGAATGGTAAGCAGGTCACGAATCAGATGAGTTTCCTGCGTACACTGGCGATCCAGGATGGAGAGATAGCGATCGCGCTGTTCCGTTGTTAGAGGCGCCTCTCTTAGCATCCGGATAGCCATTTTCATGCTGGTCAACGGGGTAAGCAATTCATGGCTAACCGTGCTGAGGAATTCCTCCATCACCTGATTCATGCGTTGCAATTGCTCTACTTGCTGCCGGGTTTTCTCGTACAGCTTGGCCTGCACATCGAGACTATGGCGTAGTTGGGCTGTCCGTTCATCGACTAAAGCCTGCACTTTGCGCAAGGTTTTTGCCTGAATCATCGCCGTACTAATATGAGTGGCGACCAACCGCACCAGAGCTAGTTCGTCGGGATGCCAACTCCGGTACTGCTGCTGTTGCAATATCAAACACCCTAACCCAATCCCCTGATGTTCGAGGGGCATGACGAGCAGAGCGGGCATCAGCCTGAGATCCAGCAGCGGAGAAACCGTCTGGATAAATTCACCATAGTTTCCTGAATAGTCTTCAGGGCAAGCCCCTACGGGTGGGATGACCACTGGGCTTTCTACAGCTGAGATGATTTGGCGACCAATGGCGCAGTCTGATATTTGGAACGAGTGGTTGAGCCAGGTGGAAAGACCTGTTTCCTCTGGTGGTGGCAGATGGATGGAGGAGTAGAGATAGTCAACCGTGGCACGGGTGCGGGGAATCCCATCCAGGGGACGACCTTTGAGTTGAGGATCAGCGTACTTAAACGACAGCACCATCCCCCGGCTCACCTGCAGGAGATTGACCAGCCCGTCGACAGCCAGTTCAAAAATGCGCTCTAGATCCCAGCCCTCGCGAATCACTTCAACCAGCCGATAGATCAAGGATTGTTGTTGAAGCTGCTGCTCGATTTGGTTTTGGAGATGTCCTTGGGAAAGGGCGATCGCAATCTGTGTTGCGAGAGTGTGGCAAACTTGCATATCCATTTCGGTCCACGGATGCGATTGAGAACGCAACACAATGAGCGTTCCACTAGTTTTTCCCTGATAGTGGGCTCTGGAGATTAATGCAGACGGGCAAGTCTCCAAATTTTGGGATTGAGCAGGGTTAGCTGCATCGGTCTGGGGAGGGTTCCCCCATTGCAGGCTATGGCGCTCAGGGCCAAGCCACTCCTGCATATCGGAAATGGCTAGAGGCTCTCCCAGCCCCGGAAAAGGGAGTGCTTCGAGTCGTTCCAGAATGGCTTGGGTTAGAGGGAACAGCGGTACTGGCTGAAGGTCTTCGCCTGGACGCCACATCAGGGTTGTGGGGGAAGAATGGTGCAAGCTAGTGACAACAAGCAGGCATACATCCATCTGTAGAAAGCGATGAGCCCGGCTAAGAAGAGTGTTGGCGACCGCTATAGGGGTTTTGCTGGTACGCAACATTTTCAGCAGGTCGGGCTCAAATACGACAACAGGCAGGTCAGTGGGTAACGCTCCAGGGATAGTTCTGGCGGACGGTGACGAGCTAGATGCAAAGGATTGCTGTGCCATAGCCAGAAGAAACGACCTCACGAAGATAACCAGGTAACCCGAAACCCACGAACCTGGCTATATCAAGAAACTGATAGATAGCCCATATTGGCCTGATGTCTAAAGTTGGGTTGGAAATTTGAGTAAACCATCAAAGAAGCCAGAAAAATAGATAAAGCCTGCACTAGAGAAATAGGGAGTCGCTAGGGAAGGTCTTTCAGAAGCATAGATTTTTGGACAAAATCGAACAGAACGCCTGATCTTGTCGTAATGTTGCAGGTAGCTCAGTTGTTCCTGGGCAGCTGCACCAATTATGTCTGCAAGGAACGATATGAATTGCGGCAGTTACGTCAGAATATCGACGGTCTACCAGACGAGGGAGACAACAGTAACTGATGTAGAGCTGCAGCTGATCGAGCGGTGCCCTAGATGGTGATCCTTAGTAGCAAGTAGATGGGCTGTCATGCCTAGACTACACGGTTCAAAACAGACGGTTATCCGTGAATTCTCTACGTTTATGGGAAAGATTGGCTAAAGATTTCGGGGATCTCAACGGTGGATGTCTCTTTTAAGGAAACCGTGTCTTAATGCACGTTTTAGCTTTTGAGTAATCTGTCTCTAGAGAGATACAAAATTAAACATGAGAGTAGTACCGAGGTAAGGCGAGAGCGGGTATGGCAAGCGACCAGTTCAACCACGTGAATGATTCCTCTACCTTAACGATTGGAACGGTGAAGGGTCCGGGTGAGAATGGCAACCAGTATGTCTTCATCACAGCGGATAATCGCTATGTCAAGGTGGGGGAATTCGTCTGCTATCAGGTGGGCGGGATGGATGAAACGGATGAAACCCACCAGATTTTAGGGAAAATATCGGCGCGCCGTCTGATCGACCATTTGCCTGACCGTATTTTTGCGGATACCGAAATTAGCCCAGAGACGATTGCGGCATTAGTAGGGTTTGCTCACCCCAATCCAGAGATTTATGAAGTGACCGTGGATGTCATCGGCTATTTTGATGTCCGTTTAGGCTTCATCAACCCTCGGGTGGCTCCTAAGCCCGGCGCCAAGGTCTACCTTGCGAGCGACGGGTATCTTCGGCATGTACTGAATCGGCGGCAAGTGCGAGATGTGGGATCGGCACACATGGGTTCGTTGTTGCTGCGATCTCAGGGGGCTGTCCCAGTGGTGCTGGATGTAAAAGAGCTCGTCAGTACTCATATGGCTATCTTGGCGGGGACTGGGTCGGGGAAATCTTATACCGCTGGTGTGCTGGTTGAAGAACTGATGGCTCCTCATAATCGAGCAGCAGTACTTATTTTTGACCCCCACGGCGAGTATGGCACGCTCGAGGATCTGCGCGGTCACCCTGCGTTTCAGGATGAGGATGGCTATGCTCCTCAGGTAAAAATTCTCAAACCTGAGGATATTCGCATTCGGGTGTCATCCCTGGACTTTTATGATGTGGTGACCCTGCTCCCTAATATGAGCGATCGCCAGCAATCCATCCTCAGCAAAGCATTTGGAATTTTACGTAACCGGATGGGCGATCGCCGCTGGAGTGTCAATGACCTGATGGATGCGGTATTTGATGCCGATCGCTCTCAGGATGAGGATGGAAATGAGAAAAAAGGCAGTTCTGCCGAGGCCTTGGAGTGGAAGCTGGATAAGTTAGCCCGCTCTGATTACTTCCACACCGCTGATCATTTAGCTCCCAAAGATTTGTTTCAGCCCGGACAGGTGACGGTGCTCCAGATGAACGAAATTAGCCAGGAGGAGCAGCAAGTGATCTGTGCAGCGATCCTTCGGCAGGCCAATCAAGCCCGTATGAACACGCAGAAGGAGAAGCTGGACCCCCAAGACGAAAACTACCTGCCGTACCCGGTGTTTATCTTGCTGGAGGAAGCGCACCGATTTGCTCCAGCCCATGAACCCTCTCGGTGCAAAATGATTTTGCGCACGATCTTAAGTGAGGGGCGTAAGTTTGGTTTGGGGGTCGGGCTGATTACTCAACGTCCTGGAAAATTAGATTCAGACGTATTGTCTCAATGTATGAGTCAATTCATCATGCGAATTGTTAACCCGGTCGATCAGGACAGCCTGAAGTACGGCGTCGAGGCGGCTGGACGAGACTTGCTGAAAGAACTTCCGGCCCTAACGAAAGGCCAGGTAATTATGGCTGGAGCTTGCGTCAATACACCAGTGCTGTGTCAGGTGCGGCAACGGTTGACTCAGCATGGTGGTCAGACGCTGGATGCCCCAGCAATGTGGCAAGACTTCTTTCAGCCCCATCAAGTGCGTAGCCGCACTATCGAGCAAGCCCCACCTGCGAGCCGTCCCCGATCGCGTACGGTACGAGGGGTCAGTATTGATTAGTCAGGCTTCTTGGGGATGTCTGGTAAACTTTGTGCCTTAGTCTTCTCGGTAGACTGTACAAGGTTACGAAGGCGTATGAATTCAGAACAGTTAGTTTAAGAGCGATCGCGCCGGAAGGTTACTGCAACCTCTCGAGGAGAGGAGGATTGGGAGCGTTGTTCACCAACCGCAGGTAGCACTGTAAAAATCGATAACCACAAAACGAGGGCAACGACCTCAAACATAAATTTCCTTGCACCGACTTAACAGTGGTGCTGAGTGAATGTACGGAAAATTGACCACAATGATTCTGGCATGAACATAGGCAAATACATCCATCCCCTGAAGTAGGTTTTTGATTTCTTCAACAGGCTTTCCTGGAGAGACACGGTCGACTGCTGACACTCAGACTCCGGGTTCTAAAAGGTATCAGGGGAGATAGAGTCTCCAGGTGTGGTGCGCTAGAAAGCCAGCCAGGTCAGCCCGGTACACCAAATCTGAAGGCTTTAATCCAAGTAAGTGGGTGGGCATTATTAAGCATGACCCCCAAATACTGTGCTGCCTGCCTCGTGGGTGGCACAGTATTTGGGGGTTATGCTTAATTCAGTTGAGTGGCTTAAGCTGCTGAGAATGCCACTGAGACTGGGAACATTAGAAGCATTCCCTCCGCGATCGCCCGCTAGGTGCCATTATGTCCCCTGGACCTGTCAGTGTTTCCTTTTTTACGGACAACTGGGCCTATCTCAAAACTGAGCTGAGCTGGCTCGATCGGGTCTTGATGGTTTCGGTTTCTCGACAGCGCAAAGAGAACCAGGGAGTTGATCGAATAGCCCAGACGGCTGCAGATCGGGTCAGCAGTCATTGGTGGCGGGGCATGATTTCCCTGGATGGGGGAAAGGGGGCTTATGATGAGCATCGGCCACCCTCCCAGAACCCTGCTCAAAACGGGTCGGGCCGTTACCAGCAGCAGTTAGAAGTACGCATTCGAGCCAGTCAGCAGCAGGGGGTAGTGTTGGCATTACCATTGCTGTGCGATCGCCTTGGCCTGGATGTGTTCGAGAAGAATCTCGTACTGATGGCCCTGGCCCCCGAAGTGAATCGGCGATATGGGCAGCTGTATCGATTCTTACAAGGGGCTCCAGATGCAAATACGAGTGATTTGCCGACGGTTGATTTAGTCCTCCGGTTGCTATCTCGTAACGATGCCGAATGGCGTGCTGCTCGATCGTGCTTGCGTCCCCAGGCACCCCTTGTGAAGCGGGGTCTGCTGCGGTTCCTTCCAGAAACTGCTGAAACGTTGCTCAGCCAACGACTTCAATTAGCCCCAAGGCTGGTTGATTTTCTGCTGGCCGAGGTACCCCTGAACACAGATTTAGATGCAGTGCTTGGGAAATCTGATGAGAGCTCTGAGAGTATTTCACCTCCCCCATGCTGGGTGAGCTCTATTCCGTCAACGGTTTGGGACGATTTAGTTTTGCCTGCGTCTTTGCTCCAGGATCTTCAGGGGCTTTGTAAAAAACTAGAAATTCCCCTCGCATTCCCTTCTCCGCTGGAGCCGCGCTTTGCTGTACCTGACGCTACCCTGGGCCGGGGAGCGATCGCTCTACTGACGGGGCCACCCGGTACGGGTAAGCGCACAGCGGCGGGAGCGATCGCCCACAGCTTAAATCTCCCACTAGCCGAGTTAGATTTGGCGACCTTAGCTCCTGAACAGTACGCTGACGTGTTACAGGCTCTGGCTCAAGAGAATCTGCCTGTGTTGCTTATCCGAGGGGCAGAACTTTGGCTACGGCGCTCATCACCGCTATCATCCGAGGCCTTGCAAGGATGGCTAACCCAACGTCGGCAACGATCAGGGATTACGCTGTTGAGTGTGACCTATGCCGAGGCCGTTGCCCTGCGCTGGCAACGACAGATAGATACGGTATGCCAGTTCTCCAAGCCGCCGATGGGCGATCGCCAAGTTCTCTGGCAACGGGCTTTTCCAAAGACCGTTCCTCTAGCCGAAGGGCTTGACTGGTCAGTCTTAGCCCAGCAGTTTGCTTTGACGGGTGGAGAGATTCGGGCGATCGCTCAAACCGCGATCCATCATTTAGCAATACGTGGGGGTGCACAACTCACTTACGAGCATCTGGCGGTGGCTCTTCTGGAGCGAGGTTTGACATTGGTCGTTCCAAAGCCGAAGCGGTCGCGTCCGAAGCGGAGCTGAGATCAGCAGAAAATAACTAACGCTAAGCGGCGGCAACCCCCCGCTTCAAACCGGGGGCAATCTTAAGCCGTTGAGTACTAGCAAGATAAGTTGCAAAAACCGTAACCAAACCCCTCACGCTGTTTCCGGGTGGCAGACTAAAACTATGGCCGCCAGCTTTAAGCTGGCAACAAACAATTGGTGAGGAGCCTGTTATGAAACCCGATCACCTGGTTCGTGTACCTCAAACTTTGTCATGGAAAGTTCTCCTGCCTTTAGCTGTAGGTTGTTTGAATTTAGTAACGATGAAACCGGCGTTGGCTGATGAGCCCTTGACCCGTGTGATAACGGTAACGGGGGTAGGGACTGAGAATGTTGCAACGAGCCAAGCCCAGGTACAGCTTGGGGTAGAAGTGCAGGGAGAGACTGCCGAGGAAGTTCAGGAGGAGGCTGCACGACGATCGGCGGCGGTAGTGGAGTTTTTGCGATCGCGCAACGTCAGCAACCTTCGTACCACCGGAATTACCTTAAATCCCATGTATAACTACACGGACGGTGATCAACGCATTATTGGTTACATGGCCAATAACAGCGTGCAGTTCCGTGTTTCGAATGAAGTTGCTGGCACCATTCTGGATGATGCTGTGGCAGCTGGGGCAACACGGATTGATAGTGTCAGCTTTATTGCGGCGGATGACGCACTGAGGCAGGCGCGTCGGCAGGCTCTACGAGAGGCAACCGAAGATGCTCAGGATCAAGCTGAAGCGGTCTTGGATGCACTAGGGCTTTCCCAGCAAGAAGTTGTAACCATTCAGGTCAACAGCATGTCCCAGCCACCGGTTTACCCCCCCTTAGCTCGCCAAGCTATGGCGGCGGATGAGGCCTCAACTCCTGTTATTGGAGGAGAACAAGAGGTCATGACAAATGTAACGTTGCAAATTCGTTACTAACTGCTCCCTGAAGGGGCATTCTTTGGGGCCACCCGTTGCTGTAAAGTGGCAATATGCATGATAACGATGACATATCCGTTCTGGAGGCTGAATTAGAAGCCAGTCCACTGGATGAACTGGAGAACTTGGAGGAAGTCGCCGAGTTTCCGGGGCCAGATCCAGAGGAGATGTTGGTTTTGTTGCGATCGCCCCAGAACCAGCAACGGATGATTGCAGCTCGTGCCTTCTGCGAGCTGGAAGAGCCTCGTGCCATCCCTGATTTGATTACTTTACTGAGTGATGCCTGCCCGCTGATTCGGGTGAGCGCGGCTTATGGGTTGGGGCGTAATCCTGCACCATCAGCAGTGGAACCCCTGATCCACCAGTTGCACCAAGACTGGAATGGGTATGTGCGCAAAGGCATTGTGTGGGCTTTAGGCAATTGTCGCGATCGCCGCGCCCTTGAGCCATTGCTCCACGCCCTGAAGACAGACATCTCTGCAGTGCGCTTGTGGTCGGCCAGTGCCCTGGTACAGATGACCCATGTGGGTTATGAGGCCATCATTACAGCGATGCCGCCGTTGATTGAAGCTTTACGGCGCGACCCGGTGGCGGCGGTGCGTAGTAATTGTGCCTGGACAGTAGGGCAGCTAGCGCGTGAGTTACCTTCTAACGTCATCTATGCCACGGCAGTAGATGCCCTAATTGAGGCGTTTGCCGAAGATGAAGACTTGGGAGTCCGCGAAGATGCGCGTCTGTCGGTCTTGAAAGTAGGTGATGCACGGGGCCTGCAGGTAATCGAAGAAATTGAGCGGGATGGTCTGCTACTTTAATCAGATCTAAATTGCTTAGGAAGAAAAAATGAATCGTTCCATGCTTTCCCGGTGGATGTCTCTGGGGACTGTGCTTCTGTTGGGGGCGATCGCTCCTAGCTTAATGGCTTCCCGTTCTCAGGATGGGGTAACAGCTCGCGTGCGTGATGACGGCATGACTCTGGAAATCCGCGCGAATCGTCAGCGGATCACTCTGAGCCCAAATGATTTTAATGTTCGTGTGTTGAATGCTGTGAATTGTCAGGAAGCTCAGGTTTCCCCTGAGCAGCAGCTTGCAGGGACCCGCTTTTTCCCATCTGTGGCGGTCGATGCGCAAACGGGTAATGTAGCCGTCGCGGTGCTTTTGCAAGAGTGCTATGAAACTCAAGTGAGCGCTGTGTTTGTGGTGGATCCTCAAAATAGTGGTTATGCACTGTATCGAGTGCAGGCTCCAGGGCAGACGGTTCCTCAGGATGAGTTCACGACGTATCCTCTCAACAGCATTACTGGGTTGGGTTATTTGAATAATGAGCTGTTGATTCAGCACGGAGATGCGTCGGGGGGCGAAGCGCTGCTGGTTTATACGACAACAAATCATCCAGAGGGGACTTATCGGGGATGTTTGTACACTGAGCCTGGGGAAGGCAATCGCCTCTGTCCTCGATAGCTGCTTCAGGGCTTACGCGTTGATGTTGTATGTGTTGTACGAAGCACCCCACACACAACATCAATGCTCCAAATAGGTTGGGCTTGCGTAAGTTCTAAGGTTATTTTTGCGCTTGAGGGTAAAAACAGCTTCACATAGATTCTGAGAAGGGATACGTTGGAAATGCTGCTTGAGGGCTGTGTCTCTAGAATGGAGGCGCACCCTTGACGTAGTAGAAAATTATGAGGCGGTTTAAGCTCTTAATAGGGTTGTTTACTCTGGCTCTGCTGATCAGCCTAGGGGGGTGGAGCTGGTTTCGAGGGTTGTCAGAGCCAGCACCTCAGGTGAAGGTGGAGTATCCGGTGGAGGCGTTACGGGTGGATGGCGATCGCCTCCTGGCCCATGTTGAAGCTCTGGCTTTTGAGCGGGCTGACCCTGTGAGTCGTGAGCAGGCGCGTAGTTACCTGACCGATGCGCTGCAAACTGCCGGATGGGCGGTGACTGAGCAGACCTTTGAATGGGGCGTTAACCTGGTGGCAGATCGGCCTGGAACCGACCCTATGGCTGGGGTGGTGATACTGGGGGCACATTACGATACGGTGGTGCGATCGCCTGGAGCAGATGACAATGCAACAGGTTTGGCTGCGGTGCTGGAGGCTGCCCGTATCTTCCATAGCTTAGATACGCGGCGTACTCTGCGACTGGTTTTGTTTGACCTGGAAGAAGCAGGGTTGTTAGGGAGCCAGGCGTTTGTGACGAATCTCGCTGACTCAGGTCAGATGGATGCAGTTGTGCTGGACATGATTGGCTATCGCTGCACGGAACCCGGTTGCCAGTCCTATCCGCCCTTGCCGATTCCCGCTCCTTCTGAGACGGGCACTTTCTTGGCGGTTATTGGAGATCAAGGGCACGGATATATTGCTTCAGCCTTTCATCAATATCTGGATGCAGCCCTTCCTCCTGTTTTTACCCTGAATGTGCCACTCCTGGGGCCGTTGCGTCCTGATATGTTGCGCAGTGATCATGCCCCCTTTTGGGATGAAGGCATCGGGGCTGCGTTGGTGACCGATACAGCCAACTTCCGTAATCCCCATTACCATCAATCAACAGATACCCCTGAAACCCTCGATCCAGAATTTTTTGAGGGAGCAGCTCAGGTTGTCATCAATGCACTGTTTGCCCTCCTCAATCGTGGGTAAAGGCGAGCTGGGAAGCGCGTACAAAAAATTTGTAATCCTTGCTTGTGAGAGTAGCAACGTAATCGCTACTGAATGCCAGATTTAGTAGATGAAGTCTACTAAATCTGGCATTCGTGCTCCATATCTAGCAGCTTTGAAAATACACCGGCTTTGAATCATGTAGGGAGCCGTTCGAGCTCATCATGAAAATGCAAGAGTCCGGAGTGAAGTTTCTGCATTTCACCATGGGCTGTTGTATGGTGAAAAATGAGGTTGCCAGGAAAGGATAACAATGAGTTTTTTTGATCAGGAAATAGGGTTTAAACGCTGGACAAAACAAGGTTTGATGGCGATCGCCACCTGTTTTCTAGTGTTACAGACTTGGTTCGGTATAGTACCACCCGCTATGGCAACGGGGGTTTATGAAATGCCGCTTCAATCACCTGATGAACCTATGTGGGTGTTAGATCAGGCGGATGTACTGAGTCGTATTAACCAGAGCAGCATTACTGGATCCTTAGCAAATTTGGCTAGTTCCACAGGAAATCAGGTGCATCTGGTGACGATCCATCGGTTGGATTATGGGGAAACCGTTGAAAGTTTTACGAATGATTTATTCGAAACCTGGTTTCCTACTGCTGAAGAGCAGGCCAATCAAACATTATTAGTGTTAGATACCCTCACCAACAATGCCGCCGTTCGAGCGGGTGATCAAGTGAAGCACCTGCTAACGGATGGTATTGCTGCCAGCATTGCCCAGGATACGTTGATGGAACCCTTGCGGAAGGGCGATCGCTACAACCAGGCGTTTCTTGATGCGAGCGATCGCTTAATTGCAGTACTGTCGGGTAAGCCTGATCCTGGCCCACCGCAAGTTCAAGCAGAGGTGCAAACGGAAGGCACATTTGCTACTCCCGAAGATACAAAAGGTAGCAATGCAACGATTTGGGTGGTTGCGTTGCTGATTGCCGCAACGGTCATTCCCATGGCAACCTATTATCTATACCAAGCCTTCCAATAGCTAGAATTTACAGTTGGATGATCCAGAAATGGATCATCCAACATTGCCATCAACTTAAAAACCAATGAGAAAAGGCTGCTATTTCACTAGAAAATTTATACTCAGGTAACTATTTTTTAGGTTATGTCTGCGCGTGGCTAACCCTCTTAAAGTCTTTCCAGAAGCATTAATTTAGATCAACCAAAAGTCTTCCTTTAGATTACCCTGATCGGCTTGACGGCACCTGTAACTTAAGTAAAACTAACTACAAGAGTAACCACTTCTCATAAACGTGAAGTTTTACTAAGGTTTCCCTGGATTTTCTAAGTAAACCTTACACGCGTTCACATAGAATATCCTCAGGGAACGCAGACACAGAAATTGGATTTGCTCCCAAATCCAAGTTATTCATATTTGCCAGAGTCTCGGTTATCTCGCGAAACGGCATGGAAACACTAGAATTTATCATTTTTCCCGACGGTCGAGTCCAGGAGAAGGTGACAGGCATTGTGGGAGCCTCCTGTGCAGAGGTCACCGCAGCCATTGAAGCGCAGCTGGGGCAGGTTGTACATCAAGAGCAGACCTCGGACTATTTTGCCCAACCCATCAGCCAGGATACGGCTGTGAATGTGAAACCCTCAATTTATGAGTGGTAGTTTTTACTCCCTTTTTGAACACCTCGTTTGACTTAGTCAGCAGAACCTATGTCACACTTTAGCCAGATCAAAACTAAAATCCGCGACCTGACTTGTCTGCAGGAAGCTCTCAAGGATGTGGGCACCGAATGGAAGGTTGGCCCGCAGCCTATCCGTGGCTACCGGGGGCAGACCCGCGATGCCGAAGTAGTCATTGAGCAAGACAATGGTTACGATGTAGGGTTTAGCTGGAACGGCCAGGAATATGAGCTGGTAGCTGACCTGCAATACTGGCAGCAACCCCTCACCGTTGAAGGTTTTCTGAATCGCATTACCCAGCGCTATGCCTATCACACGGTTGTGAAGCAAGGCGGCAACAATGGCTTCCAGGTGACAGAAGAGCAGCGCCAAGCTGATGGTTCTATCCGCCTGGTACTCCAGCGTTGGAACGGCTAAGTCATCCAGCCATGGAGGCCAGCACAATGCTGGCCTTTATCGCTTGTTGGTTAAGGCCTTTACCATTGATTATCACTCGTAAAAGCCTCGCCCAGCGGGGCTTTTATGTACATCAAAAATTGATATCTATCGTCACGCTCATTTTCGTTGCGGCAAAAGATGGCATGACGCTAAAGCCAACTCCCTTCTTCTGCCGCAATGAAAACGAGCCTAGCTAATAACGGATGAGGGTTGTGTAATGGATGAATTATCCCCATCTTTCCAATCGGATTCTGGAGAGGATGCTGTGAAGCCTACAGGGTTTGAACCAGAACTGGGTGGACAATGGCGCAATGCTTCTGAGCGAACTGGATTTGAGCCCGAACTTGGGGGCATGGTGCGCCAGCGCGGTGTTTATGTGGACGAAATCACCTGCATTGGTTGCAAGCACTGTGCCCATGTAGCTCGAAACACGTTTTATATTGAACCTGACTATGGGCGATCGCGCGTTATTCGTCAAGATGGTGACCCTGATGATGTGATCCAGGAAGCGATCGATACATGTCCAGTAGATTGTATTCACTGGGTTGATTACACTGAACTGCGCAATCTGGAGGAAGAGCGTAAGTATCAGGTAATTCCTGTAGTAGGTTTTCCCATTGATCGCTCGGTTGTGGCAAGCATTAACCGCCGTCGCCGGGAAGCGGAGAAAAAGAAGAAATCATCTCACTAAGGCATACCCTATAGCGCTGTGCACGTTGGTTAAGTACGGTGATGTGGGGCACTTTGTGCCCCACATCACCGTTGCTGTACTTAACGCACTTGCACATTGCTATAAAGCTGGGGTGCATCCCTAAAGCTAGCTTTAAAGGTCATGTTTTCATTCACATCGGACATGAAAGCATGACCTTTAGAACAGGCACAAGCATTCAACCTTAACCCAAATTCAACGGATCCACATCGACTGTCAAACTAACGGAGCGAGGGCAGGCTATGCGGATGCTGCTCCAGTCAATTGCATTGGGGACGGCTTCTATTGCTCCCTTCAGCAGAATTTGCCAGCGATAGCGACGGGCTACACGGGCGATCGCCGCCGGAGCAGGGCCTAATAGTTCCCACTCAGGGGCCAGAGAGCGTAAGTGCTGAGCTATCTCTGAAGCGGTGCGCCTGACTACATCCTCTTCAGTGCCGCTCAACCGCAGCAGCACCAACCGGCAATAAGGCGGATAACGTAGGGTCGATCGAAAGCTTAATTCTTCCTCGGCAAAGGGTTCGTATTGTTGCTTCTGAACTGCTTGAATGACGGGGTGTTCGGGAGAATAGGTTTGCAGAAAAACCTGGCCCTGCTCCTCACCCCGCCCGGCTCGGCCTGCTACCTGGACGAGTACTTGAAAGGCGCGTTCTCCAGCCCGGTAATCTGCTAGGTGCAACAATCCATCCGCTGCTACTACGCCAACTAGTGTCACTAAAGGTAAATCAATGCCTTTAGTCAGCATTTGAGTGCCAACTAAAAGGTCGGCTTCTCCCTGGGCAAAGCGCGTGAGCAGCGCCCGGTGGGCACCCTTAGCGCGGGTCGTATCACTGTCGAAGCGGATACAGCGAAGGTCAGGAAACTGCCGTGATAGCTCCTCAACGACACGTTGAGTTCCACTGCCAAATTGCTTGAGATAAGGCGAGTCACAGGCTGGACACAGAGATGGGTGGCTGCTGGTATGGTTGCAGTAGTGACATCGCAGCAAGGGGGCGTAGTCGGGATTAGGCTGGTGATAGGTCAGCGAAATATCACAGTGAGGGCAGTTCAACACATGGCCACAAGCCCGACAGGAGACAAAGGTGCTGTGACCTCGCCGATGAATAAAGAGCAATCCCTGCTGCCCCCGTTCTCGTAATGTGCCCAACGCATTCTGTAAAGAGCGGCTGAAAATGGAACGGTTGCCCTGGAACAGTTCCTGCCGCATATCAACCACTTGGATTGGTGGTAGGGGCCGAGCCTGGATGCGATGAGGAAGGGTGAGATAACGAATGTTGGGTTGAGTCGTTGGATGGGTGACCGAAGTAGAGGCGATCGCTTCCTGCCACGTCTCCAAATCAGGTGTAGCGGAACCCAAAATCAAGGGACAACCTACCTGTTTTGCTCGCCACTGTGCCACGGTGCGGGCATGATAACAGGGAGCCGGAGAGTCTTGCTTAAAGCTGGTGTCGTGTTCCTCATCCAGCACAATTAAGCTCAGGTGATGCAGCGGTGCGAAGATGGCCGAGCGAGTGCCAATCACCACATGGGGTTCAGGCATGAGCATTTGCCGCCAGGTGTCGTAACGTTCGCCATCGGAGAGCGCACTGTGATAAAGCAGCACCCGCTTACCGAAGCGGGCCCGAAAGCGATCGGTGAGCTGAGGCGTAAGGCCAATTTCGGGCACCAGCACCAGAACGGATTTGCCCTGCTGGAGTAGGGGGGCGATCGCCTGCAAATATACTTCTGTCTTTCCCGATCCCGTCACGCCATGCAGCAGAATTGTCTGCCCAGATTGGTCTTTTGGCTGGTTTGTTTCTGCAAGAATGGCAGCGACGGCCTCTGCCTGATCTGGGGTTAACGTCTGCGCCTGGTCGGCCTGAACAGAGCCATCTAGTTCTCGACGCAGCACTTCTCGGCTCTGCACAATCACACAGCCTTTTTGTTCCAGGCTTTTCACGACCGAAGAACTGGCTCTACAAAGTTGCAGCAGGTCTTGTAACCATAATTCGCCCCCCTGACGTCGTAGCACCTCGAGCACTTCTCGCTGACGTGTGCTCAGATCTGTTCGTCCTTCATCTGTAAGGGTGACCGCTTGGCGTTGCTTCGGGCGGACAGGTTTAGGAGGTTCTAGGTAACTTTCGACCCAGCCTAAAGCTAATAACTCGCGGAGCCCTTGATTAGCACGAGGTACTTGTCGTTGCAGATAGTGCCAGGTGTAATCAGCGGTGGGGGTGCTTTGCAGCAGAGTAATGAGGCGATGGGCTGCGGGGGTTTGGGTTGACAGCACGGCATCACGGGGAGCAATGAGGCGGATGCGGCGTTGCGATCGCCGCAATAACCCCGGTGGTAATGCCGTTCTTACCACCTGCATGAGCGGTGCACAGTAATAGTCTGCAACCCGCTGCAGCAAAGACCAATAACCTGCCGGAAAAAAGCCTCGACCGACGACTTCTTCAACTGCCCGGATTTGAGTCGTGTCTAAATCATCGGGTAGCTGAGTCACTCGCCGTAAGGCAAGGCCTCCCATTTGCTGCGCCCCAAACGGCACGCTGACAATATCCCCTGGCTCTACCATCAAACCGGAAGGAATGCGATAGAGATAACTCTCAAGCGCTCCTGGACAATCTACGAGTACATCGACCCAGAGTTGCTGCGCTTCACCATAGGCGTTTGGGGTTTCGCCAACCTGCAACCCGCCTTCGGATGCAACTGTGAGATCGGACAACACCATAGACGAAGGAACCGGGTAACCCGCAAGGAACGGCATATTCAGGGCTTACTCAAAGAAATTTCCCAGGAACGTCCTTACAGAAAGCCTTTGTCAAAACCTGCCTCTTTAGTTTAGAGCAGGGGCCTGACAGAATGGCGTCAGCCCGACAAAAATAGTGCATATGTTCTTTTTGTTATCTATTTTGCTCCTTCTAAAATAACTAACTCAGACCAGGAGCCTAGGCTTATCGGCACTCGCCCTACTTCAGAGACACATTTAACCCAGCGATCTAAAACCTAATCTTTTGCAATTGGTGCCTCATAGAAGAACCCCAAAAAGCTTTTAAAGAGCTGGGTTCGGTGCCAATGAGGTCTGTTCGATCGACCAGGCTTTTTGTCAGCAATCTTTCCATCGAGGCTATCGATCGAATAGTAATAGAACGGGTCAGAGTAAAAAAACGATCAGCCCTACTTATATAAGTCTAAAGACTGACGAAAGCGGAGATTTAAACAGACCTTGCTAGGCTGATTTGGAAAAGCCGGCCAAAAACATTAAGGAATGTAGCACATTCTTGCATTTCCAGATCTGTGTAGTAAAGTCAACGACATCCCAGATTGATTCTGACCCCATAAGGGTGCATCAAGCTATCAAAATTTCCGGGTTGATCGACCGGATTCGCACTAATTGATCGAGAAGTTCGATGGTAGGTTGGGGGAAGGGATCGGTCGTCTGTTTTAAAAACCTGATCACTGACTCAAAATTAATAATTTATTTCGGTAATATCTTGGCGAAAATGCGCTAAGCGTTCTATAAAGTATTTGGTAATTCTGTTCAAACCCTCAAGAGAGGAAGTCTAGAAGCTCTGAGCCTGACGATTCGAGAATTGCTTTCTTCCCTTGATCGCACAAAATTAATTGCCATTTGCGCGCTCGCCCAGTCTAATTTTGACCCCCGTAAACCTCAATTATCAGGATCGGCCCCACTATGCCAGCACGATTACATTTAAGTCCAGAATCTGAGAGTGATGATGCTCATGGGGCTTTTTCTCGATCAATTGATCTGGAGATTAATCCGGATGAAGAGTATTTCTCTGAACCCGATCTAGGGGCTGATATTATCGAGCCGGTTGATCGTTCTCGACAAGACAAGAGCAAAATCGCAGATGACTTGGATGTCTTTGAAGACTTTTCTCTGACCACAAATTCAGAGTCTGATGGCGTTGATTTTGCCCGAGAGGTAATTGAGGATCTGGTTTCAGACTATGCTCCGGGTTATCGAAAAACGGCATCTGATGATGCTGTTGGAGCCTTCTTTAAAGAGATGGCGCGCTATCCTTTGTTGCGCCCCGGTGAAGAAATTGAACTGGCACGTCAGGTCAAATTTTTAGTAGAAGTTGATGAATTGCGCGATCGCCTCCGGGAAGAGCTAGGTCGCACGCCTCTGAAAGCTGATCTGGCTCAGGCCCTTAACGTCACAGAACGTCAGCTCGATCAGAAGCTGCATCGCAGTCGTACAGCCAAGCGCAAGATGATTCGCTCCAACCTGCGGTTGGTAGTGTCTATTGCTAAGCGCTACCTCAATCGGGGAGTACCTTTTCTGGATTTGATTCAGGAGGGGGCGTTGGGTTTAAACCGGGCCACTGAGAAGTTTGATCCCGATAAGGGTTATAAGTTCTCGACCTACGCCTACTGGTGGATTCGTCAGGGCATCACTCGTACGATCGCCAACGACGCCCGTACGATTCGTCTGCCTATTCATATTGTTGAAAAGCTCAATAAGCTGAAGAAGGCTCACCGGGAACTGCGGCGTGACCTTAACCGCAACCCGACGGAAGCAGAGCTGGCCCAGGCGCTTGATATGCCCCTGGAACAATTGCGCAATTTGCAGCAGGTGCGGCGGCGATCGCTCTCCCTCAACCATCGCGTGGGTAAGGGAGAAGACACGGAACTGATGGAATTGCTGGAAGACAGCACCACCCAGTCTCCCGAAGCAAAAATGAATGAGGCGATGCTGCGCCAAGAAATCTATACCATTCTCAGTGATGTCCTGACAGAACGGGAAAAGGAAATTATTGCTCTACGCTATGGTTTGCTGACAGGAGAAACCCTCACCCTGGAGGAAGTTGGCGGTATGTTTAACCTCTCCCGTGAGCGAGTGCGGCAGATTCAAACCAAAGCGATGCGGAAGCTGCGGCGGCCCCAAGTTGCGGCCCGCCTGAAGAGTTGGCTCCGCTAACTTAGCGACAACGTTCCACAAGTGGCTAAAAGCACAACCTACGTTCAACGCACCAAAGCAGAGCTATTTAGCTCTGTTTTTTTTGTTGTAATCCTTTCACTTAGGAGGTTTCTGCATAAGAATTTACCCAGAATGTTGGTGCTTTGCCCGCGAAGCGGGCAAAGCACCAACATTCTGGGGGTAATTTCATTACTGGAAATCTCCTTATGCCTGGCCAAGTTAGTTAACCTGAGTTCGGGTTAAGGGCGTTTTCAAGTGCCGCGCAACGCGCGGCACTTGAAAACGCTCATTTTGGCGTGCGCGAAGCGCACGCCAAAATGAACACCTCAGCTTATCCCGAACTGAGGTTAGTTACGACAAAAGGAGTGAGGCGGGGTGTTGCGCTGCCTCACTTCTTTTGTCGTATAGCGCTTTGCACTTGAATCAGCCACAGTTTTTTTTGAGAGCCGTGCTTCGCGCGGCTCTCAAAAAACAACCAGATTTTAGGTGCTTGAAAAGCGCTGTAATAAAAATGGCTAGGAGTTTAATTGAGTTGAGCTGCTTAGGTAGCTAAGCAACATTCGTAAGTTCTGGCCCTGCTATTAAAAACACATGCCAGAATATTTACCCCTGGAGGACTCTAGAACCAGTGCTTCTTCATTTGTCTTTGTTTTTTGAAGCGAAATTTCTATCAGTTATGAACTGAGAAAATTGATGACCCTGCTGTAATTTAGGATCAACTCCGGAGGCATAGACCTGATTCACCTTGTGATGGAGGGTTGTCTTGTGATGAACTTCTACCTTGATGAGAAAGAAGGCTATAGCCCAACATCCTGAACTCGGAGATTTTGCATCATGACTCAGTGGAATCAAAAATTGACCCAGCGCCTCACGAGCGTTGTTGGTATTGCGGCGATCGCCTCCTGTGTATCCCTTCCGGCTTTTGCCCAAATGTCGCGTCCTGGGATGAATAATTCCCCCAGCACTCAAAATGTGAACCCTTCCGCTCGCAATCAGATTTCCTCGCTTGACCGCGAGTTTGTGACCCATGCTTTTCAGAGCAATAATGCTGAGATTGCAACCTCTCAATTAGCATTGCAACGCTCTGAAGATAATATGGTTCGCCAGTACGCCCAGCGCATGATCAACGAGCATACGCGTGCGAACGAAATTTTGACTAACTATGCTGAACAGCGCAGTATCGAGCTGCCTGATGAGCCCGTTGATCCGTTGAATCAGGCGATCGCTCAACAGCTAGCCCAACTTTCAGGCCGTCAATTCGATCAGGCTTACATGGATGTTCAGAGAGACGCGCACCTGCGTGCCTTTGCTCTGTTCCAAACCCAGTCTGGCTATGGGCAAGATCAAGGTTTGAGAAGCTATGCAGCTCAACTGTTGCCCAACATTGGTGAGCATTATGAGATGGCACAGCAAATGAATGGCATTCGGACGGGCGGTAACACGCAACCCGGCCAGGAAATGCAGCCAGTTCGCTAAAGCTGGACTAAGAATTTCTGAGGAGTCTTTGACTCCTCAGAAATTCCGACCCCAACCGAATCTAGACAGAAAATAGGGCGCGTCACCAAGTGACGCGCCCTATTTTTTTAGAATGCCTTAAACACTATGCAGCGGTGAGGCCATAGGCTGACATCCGCATAATGTCGCGGGTGGTGAAGCCAATATTACTCAGGGCTTCCCCATAGCTAATCATGAAGTCCTCTACCAGGGCTTCTTTTTCCATAGCCAGCACGCGAGCATCATCCTCTACCTGATTCAGCATGCGCCATACCAACGGTAGATTTTGACGGTTAGCGTCTTCTAATTCTGCTCTTGCTGTTTCAAAGTTTTTCTTCAACCACTCTTCGCCAAAGTTGAGGTGCATGTACTCGTCTTTCACCACGCCTTCGGTTACTTTACGAGCGAAATCATCGGCCACTGGAATATAAATGTTGTAAGCCGAAATCGCAAAGCACTCAATAACGAGCGACTGGATCAGCAGGCAGGTGACAATCTTGCCTTGAGCCGCAGCCTCCTGAAAGTTGCGATGCAGGTCTGCGAAGAATTCCTTCGCGAACTCCATATCGGGGGTGACTTCCAGATTCTTGCCACATGCCATGAAGCCTTTCTTGTGGCGGTTTTCCATTTTGGAGAGGCTAATTAGCTCGTCCTTGTGCTCGGGCATCAGCTCTGCCAGTTGTTGATAGTTTGCAAATGCCTCTTCTTCGCCTTCAATCACGATCGCATTGATGCGGCTATAGGCATCTTTGTAAACTTCGCTATGGAAGTCCAGTTCGGAACCAAGCTCAAGCTGCGGCATAATATTGCAATCTCCTGCGGAATGTACGGCCTTGATACCCGTTTTTGACTGTACCAAGAGCGATCTCAACACCTTTTAGGGTTTCTATCAGTCTCTACTCTAATGGGTTCAGGGCAGCCCTTGTCAAATCTTGTCGGGAGGATTCATGATAAAATCGCTGGTTTTTTCATAAATCCGGATCTATATATTATGGGTTTTTCTAGCCGGACTGGGGACGGGCGATCGCCGCTCCCTCAACTGTCCTATGGGGCGATCGCTACCTGGCTCAATCCCCTTCTGCTCCTCATCGGCGCGGGTCTAGTGCTGTACCCCCTTGGAGTTGTGCTGCTCACCTCGCTCACGCCGCCTGCTCTTCTGGGAGAAGCGGCAAAAAAGGGGCTAACCCTCGCAAACTACCAGCAGGCTTGGGCTCGGGGAAATTTTTGGTTAGCTTTTGCCAATTCTACCTTTGTGGCTCTGGCGGTAACGGCTCTCCAGATCATCACGTCGGCCTTGGCTGGTTATGCCCTGGCGCGGCTTCGCTTTCGGGGCCGGGAAGCCATCTTATTGATTATCCTGGCTACTCTAGTCATCCCATTTCAACTGCTCGTAATTCCCATTTTCCTCGTGTTGAAGTGGGGCCACCTGATCAATACTTATGGCGCACTGATTCTGCCTACAGCAGCCAGTGGCTTCGGCATCTTTTTAATGCGTCAATTTTTTCAAACCATTCCCGTTGAGTTGGAAGAGGCCGCTGCTTTGGATGGTGCAACCCGCTGGCAAATTCTCTGGCGTGTGATGCTTCCCTTGGCTCGTCCCGCTCTGGTAACCCTCTTTCTCTTCACCTTCATTGGTGAGTGGAACGATCTATTTAAACCCCTCGTCTTCACAACCCGCCCGGAACTTCGCACTGTACAACTCGCCCTGGCCGAATTTCAGGAGCAGTTTACCAACGACTGGTCGCTGTTGATGGCAGCGGTGATGATAGCCACTATCCCCGTCATCATTCTCTTTCTATTGGGGCAACGGCAATTTATTCAAGGAATTGCTGCAACAGGAATTAAGAATTAGTGGGTTGTAACCAGTGCATTTGGGTGGCTACAGCCAAAAAAACATTTTGAGAAAGTTTTGCTGCCGCCTAGCGGCAGCAAAACTTTCTCAAAATGGGTAGGGAAGAGGCGGACATAAGCCGGGTTCTGTTCCCGGGGGCAAGCCCCCATGGGCAGCTATCTATCTGGGATGCCCGTTACCGAACACCTCAAGCGGATTGGCAGGAACGAGTTGCCCCGTTCCTCGGAGCCGGTAAAAGACCAACCGTTGCCCCTTCGACCTTGCTCCCAACCGGGGTTTACCGAGCCAACACCTCTCGATGTTGCTGGTGCGCTCTTACCGCACCCTTGCACCCTTACCTGTAGGCCGAAGCCCCATCGGCGGTATGTTTCTGTGGCACTATCCTCACGGTCACCCGCACTGGGCGTTACCCAGCAAGTCTGGTCTTTCGGGAGCCCGGACTTTCCTCAGATTCCAACGGAATCCGCAGCCGCCTCGCCTCCTCTTCCCAATTCCAGTGTATAGCGCTCGCGGGTTTATTCAGTACGGTGTTGTGGGATGCTCAGCGCCCCACAACACCGTACTGTAGTTAACGAGCTTGCACGTCGCTATATAGCGGTGAGTCCGATGGTTCGCAGCAATTCACTGCAAACCATCGGACTCACGGTTAAGGAATACTTCATGGAGCCTTCTTTTTCCATGGGAAATCCTGATCCCATGGGACACGACGGACAACGAAGCGGCAGGTAATCGAGTGAGTAACGATGCTGTCGTCGACGCGAGGGGTGACCTCCGTGACCCGACGTAGCACTAAACGCAGGGAAAACTCTAGTTGTTTATCTTCGGGGAGAGCTGCAATGGGCCCCAAGTCTACGAGCGGGGCTGCAATTTGTACGCCACCTTCAGGTTTGGCCTTGAGCATGTCTTCTGCTACAAGCCGTTCGCTGAGGGTTTGGCCGGGGGCAGCAACACTGAAGATTTGAGCCTGGGAGAGGTCGAGGTTCAGGGTGGGGGTGATGCGGATAACACGGCGCGATCGCCCCGTAAAGTTTGTCAGTGTACAGCGGTCCCAATCCACATAAAAGGGCACCTCTGACATATTAGTAATGCTGACAGATAGGTCAGAAATGGGCTCGAACCCGTACTGGCCTTTGAGGGGAACTTTGACGGCGATCGCTTGCCCCAGCCCCTGCTCCTCCAACTGTGCCTTTAAAGCCCCCTGATCCATCACTACCGATGCCCGATCCTCCAGGTTATTGATGGCGCGATAGCCCACGTAAACCAACGTGAACAGGTAAATCACCAGGATGACAATGTCAAGAGAAGGCATAGAGTAGGAGGCAGCAGGCCATTCTTTGAACAAGCTTAAAGTTTAATTGTGTCCCAAGTCGTAGGGCTCTGAATAGTTTTCTGTGCAGGCACCTGTGCCTTTTCCCGTACCTCCTGGATTGAAAAATACTGTCTATCTATATAGTTGTGCTTCAATTCCTCTGAGAGAGATGCAGCAATTCTCATTATGAGCTTTGAAGCCAAGAGTTCGCGCCCGTCGGGCGCGAACTCTTGGCTTCAAAGCCTGAAAATAGCCTGCCTTCGGCAGGCTATTTTCAGGCTTCAGTTCAAAATGAGAATTGCTGAGGTTGTGCTGAGTAGAAATAGAGAAAAATACATCCTGTGCATTACTAAATTCTGGGTATAGGTATCTCCTACCCAATCCCAAAGAAATGCTGAAGGCTAGCAGAGCTGCTGGAACGCAACAACTCGACAAAAAGCGATACAGTGTTAGTAACTTCAACTATTGCAGGCAGGTTGCAGCGTGTTTGTCCTGAGCGGCTACGAATACTTTTTGGGCTTTCTGCTAGTGTGCGCCCTGGTGCCCGTGATTGCCCTGGTCACCTCCCAGATTTTGCGCCCCAAGCGTACAGGGGTTGAACGACGGACGACTTACGAATCGGGGATGGAACCCATTGGTGGTGCCTGGATTCAATTCAACATCCGGTACTACATGTTCGCCCTGGTGTTTGTCATCTTTGACGTAGAGACGGTTTTCCTCTACCCCTGGGCCGTTGCCTTCAACCAACTGGGTCTGCTGGCCTTTTTGGAGGCACTGGTTTTCGTTGCAATTCTAGTTGTCGGTCTTGTTTACGCCTGGCGGAAAGGAGCACTGGAATGGTCTTAAACCCTGACACCGTGACAAATTATGATCCCGCTGGAAAGATTTTGAGCCCGGCTGGCAAGCCTACCGTGACTCAAGATCTTTCCGAAAACGTCATCCTGACGACAGTGGATGACCTCTACAACTGGGCGCGGTTATCGAGCCTCTGGCCTTTGCTCTACGGCACTGCCTGCTGCTTCATCGAGTTCGCCGCACTGATCGGCTCTCGCTTTGACTTTGACCGTTTTGGTTTGCTGCCCCGTTCAGCCCCTCGTCAGGCAGACTTGATCATCACTGCAGGCACCATCACCATGAAGATGGCTCCGGCCCTGGTGCGCCTGTATGAGCAGATGCCCGATCCCAAGTATGTGATTGCTATGGGCGCTTGCACCATCACGGGCGGGATGTTCAGCACGGATTCCCCAACTGCCGTGCGCGGCGTTGACAAGCTCATTCCTGTGGATGTTTACATCCCCGGTTGCCCTCCCCGCCCTGAGGCGATCATGGATGCAATTATCAAGCTGCGGAAGAAGATTTCGGCGGAAACCTTTGCAGACCGCGACATCATTGAGCCCAGCCATCGCTACTACACCGTCAACCATAAGCTGAAGGAGACCGCTCCTCTGCTGACGGGCCAATATATGGAGCAAGCAACCCGCAAAGCTCCTCCCAAAGAACTTATGGAAGCTATGGGGATGCCTGTTTCCCCTGCACTTCAACAAGCTGACCAGGAGGTTGTGAATCGTGGCTGAAGAAACTCCAAAACCCGCAGAGCAGGCTTCTGAAGCAGCCCCCATTATCGAAGCGGGAAAGGTTTCCCGGTGGTTGACCGAGAACGAGTTTGATCACGAAGTTCTAGAACCCGATCACCTTGGTGTTGAAGTATTGCGCGTCGATCGCGAATTCTTAATTCCGTTCTCGACTGCTCTGTATGCTTATGGGTTCAACTACCTCCAGTGTCAGTGTGCTTACGACACCGGCCCTGGTGGAGATTTGGTGAGTACCTATCATCTGATCAAGCTGTCGGATAACGCCGATCGCCCGGAAGAAGTTCGTGTTAAGGTCTTCGTTCCTCGTGAAGATCCCCGTGTTCCTTCCGTCTACTGGATTTGGAAGACAGCCGATTGGCATGAGCGCGAGAGCTATGACATGTACGGCATCGTCTACGAAGGGCATCCCAACTTAAAGCGCATTCTGATGCCTGAAGATTGGGTCGGCTATCCTCTCCGGAAGGATTACATCTCGCCTGACTTCTTCGAGCTGCAAGACGCGTATTAAGGCGGAACCGTTTACAGTACGGTACGTCAAAACAAATGAAAGGCGGTGGTTGCTTCCACCGCCTTTTGTTTACAAAATCACCATTCCCTAACGTTTAAAGGTTATAGAGTTAGCTTTTTAGGACGTCTAGGGTATTCTCAAACTACAACGAGGGAAGGGGGGTCGGTGACCGCCCCTTTTTTATTGGCGCAGAAGACTAAAAAGCTTTAGCCTTCGGGAGAATCGGTAGGAGGGCGTAGAGTGGTGGAGCCTTGGCGCTGATGGCGGTAGAACCAGGCGGCTAGCAGAATGAGGAACAGGTAAGGGCTGTAGGCAGCGAGCCAGGTCAAGAATTTCAGGAGGAAGACCGTGAAGGCACCGACGCTATGGGTCGCCTGTTGCCAGGTGTTGGCGATCGCCTCTCCCACCGGCTGTTGGGTCCCTAAGGTTGGTACTGTTTCCTGCACCGTCACCGTGATCGTCGAATAGGCTACCTGGTTTTGCAAATTCGTCAGTTGTGCATCCAGCATCTCGATGGATTGGCGCACATTGCTAATTTCCTGGGCAACCCGGAGCACGTCAGCCATGTCACCAGCCCGCTTCATGATGTTGGTCAGCATCTCCTCGGTTTGGCGGAGGTTCTTCAGGCGGGCCTGGTAGTCTACTAACTGGGTCGAGACATCCTCAGCGGTGATCGATTGATTTTGCACTGTGCCCAGTGGAGTTAATGCGTCCAACGCTTTATCTAACTGAGCCTGAGGAACACGCAGGGTGAGAGTGGCCGTGTGGCGTTCACCCCTATCCTGAGGCACCTGTTCTTGCAAACCGATGATGTCGCCCTGATGTTGACGGGCGATCGCCTCCATCTTCTCCAGGGCCTCACTCACAGATTCCACATCCAGGCGCATCTGTGCTGTGCGCACCATCTTCAGCTCGGCTTGAGGAACAGTAGCCCCACCGCTCGGAGGTGGCGGAGCCGCTTTAGCATCCGTTGCCATCTGCGCGAGGCCACCCTCCGCGACCGGCGCAGGCATGGGTGCAGAGGCCGGCTCTGCACGGCTTTCTGAGGTAGTGTTCATTGGAGCTGAGGCGCAACTGGCCAGCACCGTACTCAACAATAACGTCAGCCAAACCGTAGCAGAAGAGAGGTGAAGGGGATGCCGCATTTGGTGAACTCCCGTATGATCGAGGTGCGTTAATCGTCAGTATGGAACGACTCAATCGCACAAATGATACGGTTGCAGATTCCGCAACGCTTCTGCGGTGGAACGAGCCCCAAGGTGCCGTTTTTGATGCAACCCAGACCTATCGCTATACCCTGTGGCGGTGCTGGAACCCTGAAGCTCCAAGCATTGCGTTCATTATGCTGAACCCCAGTACAGCGGACGCTGCGAAGGATGACCCTACCATTCGTAGTTGTCGCCAGTTCGCAAAGGTTTGGGACTATGGCAGTGTTGAAATTGTCAATTTATTTGCGTATCGAGCCACATTACCGCGAGATTTACGATGCAGTTTGCAGCCTATTGGAGATGACAACGACCGATACATCCTGGAGGCCGTAGAGTCTGCTGCAAAAGTGGTGGTGGCCTGGGGAAATTGGAGGAGCTGGTTGGGGCGCGATCGCACCCTCCTTAATCTTCTTTCCTCAACGCCTCTGCACTGTCTTGGGGTCAATCAATCGGCGCAACCTCGTCACCCACTCTACGTTAAGCGCGATACGAGGTTGCAACAGTTTATCCGAAAAGAATAAATGCTTGGAACTTGAAACCTACAGTTTCATGCCTCAAACATTTAGGAGGTTTCTGCATAAGAATTTACCCAGGATGTTGGTGCTTTGCCCGCGAAGCGGGCAAAGCACCAACATCCTGGGGGTAATTTCATTACTGGAAATCTCCTTATCCCTTCTGCCAGGGTGTCGAATCTAGAAATGGTGGAATCGGACAATCCATCGCGATCACTAAAACTCGAAGGAGCTCGCCTTCTTGGATGGTGACTTTGTTATCGACCAAAACGGTGTGAGCGCAGGCATCGATGATGGCTTGCTTGAGCTTCGGTGCGGCCTGGCCCAGCTTCTTCAGGCTTTGACTAATAGCCTGGAGGTCGGCTTTGACAGGCCCACTAGGCATTTCCTGGCTGCTGACGCCGGGTAAGCGATATAGGCCCGAGCGGAAGGCATAATCAATCTGATCCGACGTTGTATGTCCGACCCGGGCCAGGGCTGAGAGGATGGTCAGGCAGTCCTTCCAGAGAGGGCCAATGGTGGTAATTTCGGGGCCGGGTTCCTGATTTTGGGAGAAGAAGGATTTGAGGCGACGGTGGAGTACGACTTGTAGGCTGTACTCGGCCAGGGTGACCCGCTGATCCATTTGCACCAGGGCTTGCACCTGTTTCAGGAAGCGGCTGCATTGCTCGGCGGAGGTCTCCCGCAAAGCGGGAATGGTGAGCTCGATCAGGGGCAGACGGAAGCGAGGGTCTAGTTTTTGGAGGTCAGGTTGGAGGCGTAGGGCTTGCTCCACAACATCGGGCAATTCCGTTTGCTTGAGAAAGGCGATTTGGCGATCGCGTACCCCCTGATCCTGCCCATCTAACAATAGACCGTAGACGATCGCCAGAGCTCCCTCTCGCTGGTGAGCTGCTGTATGAACTGATTCTGGCAACTTCGCGAGCAATGCCTTGGCATAGATGAGATGTCCCTCGGTTGCCGTACCAATGGAGGCGACGACCTCCTCAGGGGTCACCTTAATTTCCTTTGTTGCAGAAGGTGTTCCTCCCTGGAAACCCATTGCTGCGCCTCCAGCCATCCCCGACAGGCTGCCGCTTCTGGGCATAGCCGTTGTGGATTCGGAGAACGTCGATACTTTGCCTGCTAACCCCTCTAATCGCCGAATCCGGGTTTTGAGGGCGGGATGCGTGGCAAAGGCTTCGCCAAAGAAATTGAGCTTAAGAGCTTCGCCGAAAAAGAGGTGGCTGGCCTGCTCTGCCTTAGGGGATTGAATCAACGAGCCACTATGCCCCAATCCGCCGATTTTACGCAGCGCTCCAGCAATGCCGTGAGGATTGCGTGTGAACTGCACTGCCGAGGCATCCGCCAAAAATTCTCGTTGGCGCGAGACGGCCGACTTAATGAGACGGCCGCAGAGCAGCCCAATCATGCCCACCGCGATCATGGCAAAACCGGCTACTGCTAGCTGATTCCCCCCTTTATCGGATCGGGAGTGTCCCGACCCTTCCAGTAGCAGGCGTCCCGCCAGGTAGATCAACAAAATTCCCTGTAACACCCCCATGAGCCGCAGGTTGAGGCGCATGTCACCATTCAGAATGTGGCTGAATTCGTGGGCAATGACCCCTTGCAATTCATCCCGGCTGAGTTGATCCAGGCAGCCCTGGGTAATTCCAATGACGGCATCGTTGGTTGTAAAGCCAGCGGCGAAGGCATTGATACTGCGTTCCTGCGGGAGGAGATAGACGGCTGGAACGGAGACTCCAGCGGCGATCGCCATCTCTTCCACAACATTCAACAACTGCTGTTCGGCTTCATTCGGAACACCCGTTGCACCAAGGCGATGTCCCCCTAACCCTTCTGCAACAACCCGTCCCCCTCCTCGCAGGGCGATGAGCTTGGATATGCTACCCGCTCCCACAAAGAGCATGACGCCAAAGCTGACCAGGACGAGGATGCCAGGCTGCCAGGTGAGCCGACGGAATAACGCGATTGTAGAGGCCAGGTAGAATAGCCCGATCATGCCGAGGAGGGCGATCGCAAATAGCACCAGCAGGTACAGCGTATTTTGCCGCGCCTGATCCTGATGCTCGAAGAAATTTAGGGTGGATTGTTGCATCAGCGTAAGAGGTATATAGGTTGAGTTTTTGGTGGTGTAGCACAGCAAAAACTCAACCTTTAAAGAAATTTAGGGTGGCTTGTTGCACCAGCGTAAGAGGTAAAAAGGTTTCATATTTGTGCGCTAGGCGCACGAACATGAAACGTCTAGAACGAAATTCGAGGGACTTCTTTGACTTCGGGTGCAGATTCCTCAAGCAGTTGAGCAGCCTGGAAATTAAAGGCATTTGCAATCAAATTGCTGGGGAAGACTTCGCGCTTTGTGTTGTAGAGGGTAACCGCGTCGTTAAACGCTTGACGTGCAAAGGAAATTTTGTTTTCGGTAGAGCGCAGCTCTTCCATCAACTCGCTCATATTTTGGTTGGCCTTCAGGTCGGGATAGGCTTCCGACAACACCATCAGACGGCCTAATGCTCCTGTCAGTAAACCTTCAGCCTGGCCCAATTGTTCCATCGCTCGGGGGTCACCGGGAGCCTGGGATGCCCGTTGTGTGGCTGTAACGGCTGCATTTCGGGCCGTGATAACGGCTTCTAGCGTCTCGCGCTCGTGTTTCATGTAGCCTTTGACCGTTTCCACCAGGTTGGGAATCAGGTCATGCCGCCGCCGCAATTGCACATCGATTTGGGCGTAGGCGTTACCATACCGATTCTTGTAAGTGACCAGTCGGTTATAGGAATCGATGATGATATAACCAACCACCAGCACAATTACTACCAGGGCAATGAATAAGCCCATGTTGTCTCACCTTAAAGAACATACTTCAGCGGCTCATCGCCCAGGTCGCTTGGTGATATGTCTGGGGATAGATGCCATTTTTGCAACTCAATCCTAACCGCGCCTTTTTTGGAAAGGTTTATTGTTAAGCTTTGCTATCACCAACTTTAGTTAATCTTCATGATTTTCTAGAAGAATTCCGGGCCACTAAATTGGAAAGCCTTAACCCTGCGTGATTTCCGCGCTTATCAAACAAAACTTTATCCAAATTACGAACTTTAAACACCCCTTACAAAGGCGATCCGGGAGTTAAGGGAAACTACCCGAAGAAAGGATTAGACAACTATTTCCCTTTCCCTTTTCTACCCAAATGGATACATCCGCGATTGATACGCTCACGGCCAAGCTCATCCATATTATTAAGACGCGTGATCCAGATAAAGTTCGTTTTTGGGCGGATCAGCTTGATCGTCAAAAGAATCAGTTTTTAGTGGCTCAAATTATTGCCCGTGTGGATCGATCGCTGCAAAAAACGGATCGAGAGTTAAGGGGATGGTTTCGAGATATTTATTGTGCCAACTACTCCCCTGAGCTCAAAAAACTATGGCTGGATTTTGTGGATCTTTGTGGCCTAAGTCTATAGGAACACCGCCGTTATGAGCATCACAGATTCGTCTCCCCTAGGGCGCATTTTCCAGGGGGTAGAAGCCTGGAATGACTGGCGGAAAAATCATTCCGCTCCGCCTGATTTGGAAGATGTGATATTGGTTCAGGCAGATCTCGCCAGAGCCAATCTGCGGGATGTCAACCTAAGTGGTGCCATACTGACCCAGGCCAACTTGCAGAGAGCAGATTTGTGCAACAGCATTTTGCTGAATGCCAGGTTGGAGCGAGCCCACTTACAGGGCGCTAACCTCAGCAACGCCTACCTGAGTGAAGCGCGACTGGAAGATGCTGATTTAACCCATGCCAATCTGGTAGGAGCGCTCTTGCTGGAAGCCTGCTGTCGCAAAACGATGTTAGTAGGAGCGGATTTGCGAGGAGCGATTGCCCACCGCAGCGACTTCATCCAGGCAAATCTTATTGGGGCAGTCCTGCGAGGGACTGACCTGAGCGAAGCTACGTTGATTGGAGCACTGCTGATTAAAGCGAATCTGTCCGGTGCGTTGCTACAAGGAGCCAATCTGAGTCTGGCGGATTTGAGTCGTGCCAATCTGGCAGGGGCCAATCTGGCAGGGGCCAACCTGAGCGGCGCAACCTTGAGTGAAGCAAATCTGCAGCATGCCAACCTTACAGGGGCCAACCTTAACGGTGCGTCGCTGGAAGGGGCAGATCTCGGTAACGCCATTCTGTTGGGTGTCACTCTAGACAACGCTCAACTCACTGAGGCTATTCTTGCTCCCGATCTGGATGTACCGGAGCTTCAGCTATCCGATTTTGATTTGGGGTAAGGGCTTCCTAACCTATGGAGGTTCGGCTCTGATATTCCTCCGGGAATCACCCTTTTTCCTCAATTTTTTATTCTCCTTTAGCGTGTTTCCCTACCTGAACTATGGCTGATCAAGAAATGCTGGCGCTCCTGCGTAAAGGAGTGGATTCCTGGAATGAATGGCGACAAACGCACCTGGTGAAGCAGGGTATCAAACCCAACTTCACGGGGGCGAACCTGGAAGGTCAAGATCTGGCGGGGGCGGTGTTCATCAAAGCCAATATGACGGGGGTGAATTTGCGGCGATCGCTACTCACCAAGAGCGATCTAAGCCAGGCTACGCTTATCGAAGCTCAATTGAGCCGCAGCGACCTGCGTTGGAGCCATTTGGAAGCGGCTGATTTACAGCGGGCCGACCTGCGCAATGCTGACCTCAGCGAAGCTAATCTGACTGATGCCATTCTGATTCGGGCTGTCTTAGGAAAAGCCCGGCTCAAGCAGTGCAAGTTGTTACGCAGCAACCTGCATCGTGCCGATTTACGTGCAGCTGACCTAGTGCAGGCACGGCTCAACCAGGCTGATCTGACTCAGGCTGATCTGCGGAGTGCTGACCTGCGACAGGCTAATTTCGAAGGGGCTATTTTAGAGGGGGCTGACCTTTCTCTGTCAGATCTCGATGGCGTAAACTTTCAAGGAGCCAACCTTCAGGGGGCAAACCTCTGTGGTGCAAATCTTAACCGCGCTAATTTAGTGAGAGCGAACCTAACAGGAGCTAATCTGGAAACTGCATTTCTCTCCCAGGCAAATTTGACCCGAGCCCAAGTGAAGGGGACTTGCTTTAAACAGGCTGATCTCTGGGCTGCTATCCTGACCGATACCCGGCTTGAGGAAGCCGTATTGGAAGATGCTAATTTGGCTGCGGCGATTTTGCCCCAGGGGTACAACTGGTATCCTCGGCCTACAACTGAAGATACGGCTGAGTGGTTGGATGACACGGAACTGCCAACGGTGGAGTATACCTATCCATCCAGTTGAGTCCTGGGTTTCGTTCTATGGTTGAAGGGGGCGCATTGCCTCCTCTTCAACTATGGCGAGGGCGAGAAGTATAGATGGTTGGTCGTGGATTTTCTAAGTACGTGTTAGCTGACCTCTAAAGAAACCCGGTGGTTCTAAAAACCACCGGGTTTCTGAGCTTAAGCGCCCAACAAAGTGAATTTTGAAGTGTGAAAGCCGAATTAGGGTCCAGAGAAGATAACGTCATCTAAGTCTTTACGGCTGAGGGAGTATTTGAACGTCCGTACAATATCTCGGCCGTCTTCTCCAGCGTTGATATAGCGCACTAGGAAGGCGTCTGTATCCATAACAATTTCGGCTTCCCAGGTCGGCATTTGCACATGCCAGCGGTTGGGTTCTTCACTGTCGCGCTGGCAACCCTGAATGGAGAGCCAGTGTTCGACTTCGGGCAGCGGATGGTTATAGATCGGAGTCTCAGGAGGAGGAAGTGCCATCAGAAAATGGTTACGTCAAGTGCAAAGGGTTAGGGAAGGGGACTGAGGGCCGCACCGGAGGAGAGGGCTGGGCCTTTCCTACTGGGGGCAATTCTTCTGGATAATTAGGGTCAGACGGCATTTCCGCTGGTGGGTCTACTGGGGTTTCTAGAGGGGGAGCGATGGCCGGTGGTTCTGGATTAGGCGTCACCTTCTCAATTACCTGGCGCACAGGTTCAGGCACAGGAATCTGCTGCAAAGTTTGAATGGCGTTATCTCCTCGGGTTAGCCCGAGGGTAACGACCAGCAGAAGGCATCCCAAAAATGTGACACCTAGCATGAACAGGGCAAAGATTTCCCCAGCGGAGAGGGGGCGATCGCTTGGGTCTAAATATGCCGACGACCGAGGACGCCGTCCCTCGGGGGGGTGCTGATTCAGAGGAATCTCAGGGCGCATCACCCGCACCCGTGAGTACCCATTCCGCAAATCATAAGTCGCCCGACGTTCGGGGTTGCAGAGGGTGGCGTAGGCTTCGTTTAATTCTTGAAATTTTTCCGTTGCCTCAGCAGCAGGTAGCTGCGTGGTGTCCGGATGATAGAGCTTGCTCAACTCACGGTAAGCTCGCCGGATGTCTTGCACCGACGCTCCCGGAGTGACCCCCAACAAATCATAGTACGTGGAACTCGGCTTGACCTCCGACACGCGCCAACCTCCAGGGCGTCAACAAAGTCCTTAAACGGAGCATTTCGCTATTTTAACTGGGATTCTGGCGTTCCCTGCAAAATACCTTCGCTGGACCCATTGAACCCCTTTTTGTTATCTATTGCTCAATTTTCTGAGAAACAGGCACTAGATTACCTACAGCTTTTGTGGGGTGGGCATCTTGCCTGCCCGTTTGGGCCAGATCCCACCCCACTCTTGCATTTATTCTAAAGCCGCTTGTCAGGAAGATCTCAAGCGGGCTGATACATTCCACCCCGAGTCAGGCGGATTTGCGCCAGGGTGAAGACGACGGGGATGACACGGGCATAGTTGGTGGCGATCGCCCGCCATCCCAAATCTGCAAACAGCCATACCCATAGTGCGGGGCCGAGGAAGGCGAAGACCGAACGGACCGCTCCATAACGGGCGGCACTGAGGCTCATGGTGCGGTAAGCACTCTGGGCGGCAACTTGAGTGGCGATCGCCCCTGCTTCTACTGCCTGTCGGGCCACTTGATAGGTGGCGACGTGCAGCATGAATTGCCGCGCCATCTGTTGCAACAACCAGGGGCGCACCACGGAATTGATCGCTACAACGCTTCCCCCTTTCAGGAGTAATCGGGCTGGATCAAGCTGTACTGAGGTGGGGAGCTGCTTTGCCAGCTCAGACCCTGAAACGGCTTCCTGGAGTTGCCCGTTGAGGATTCGCCGTTCTTTGGGGGGCATCTTCTCCCAGGCTCGGTGTAGAAGATGTAGAAAGATCTCAGCCTCCAAGTCTTCTGTCGAGAAAGACTGCGAATAGGGGATCTTTAAATAGCGGCAGACTCGGGTCAGAACCTGGTGGTAGGTGAGTTTGTTCGTGTTGCCTCGGAGTACTGTTACGCCGTCTGCGGCCAGGAAACGAAAGCGTTCTTCTAACACATAAAGCCAGGTTTCGCGGTCTTGGCTACGTACATCGATGGGATCGGGGGTACACACGTAATCCAGCGGGTTGAATTGGCGGCGGAACAGGATGTCCGTTAATAGCTCTAATTCCTCGTCACTGGCCAATTCCAGGGCTGCCCTCAATTCGTCCACGCTGGATACCTCCGACTTTATGTCACTGTAATTTTGCTATCGATGAAATTTAATGATCAAGATCCCTATGCAAGCAGTCTAATGCAAAGCCCCTCTATTCATCGCAATTATCAGAAGTTGCTGACGGGGTTGTCTGAAAAGGTTTGGGCAAGTTTAGGCTTTGCTTGGGGACGCGTCTAACCCTGCTTGGGGGCGCGTCGCCCCCCCAAACCCCCCAACTGGGGGGACGGGCCTCTCCGTCTCTCAGTCGGGAGGTTTGGAGGGCGACGCGCCTCCAAGCTAGATCTCTGCAACCAATCCAGTATCTCAAAACGCACCTGTCAGAGTTTTGTGCCCTCTCTGCCAAGAAAGACGAAAAACAAGGTGTGAGAGTTCACACCTTGCTGAGAGACTTCAATCAGGCTGATGAAACTAGGTTTGGATTTTGAGCCCATCGACTCAAAATCTCTTGAACAAGGCTTAGGGTGATCTGAAAGATAATTCTTCCGAAGAATACTTTGACCAACTCCACACGCCCTGTGTGGCCAAAGGCATTGATTCTTGTTAGAGAAGGCTTCGCTACCTATCGGCATCAGCAACCATCTCCCAAAAATTGCCCTTGCCGATTTGGCAAGTCCAGAGAATGCAAAACTTATGCACTCAATAGACTGCCTTATTGTGGATGGGCATCTTGCCAGACCTGGTAAAGACACCCGGCCCACAATTCTCAAATCTGCACTCTTTAGCGATAGTCGGCAGATTGAATTTCGCGAATTCGAGACTCGGGGCGAAGGAAGCGGCTGAGTTGCGCTTCGAAGAACTTCCGGTTCGCCATCAGGTGCTCAGGATTGGGATCATCTAGCGGATAGAGCAGGGCTGTGCGAAGCGCCTGGATAACCGCAGAGGTCACGTTGTACATCGATCGCTGGAAGGTAACAGCCAACTGTACTAGCTGGTCATCCTCACCCCGGCAATGCTCCTTGTAGTACTCCACCAGATAAGGAGGAAGGAAGTGGAGCATGTCCTGCATCAGCAATGTGGGGGGAATTCCAGCTGTACCAACGGGGAACTTGTCGGCATACAGTACGCCGTAGTGGAAGTCTTTCTGCTCGTCGGGAACCTGCTTCGCCTGAGCGTTGTAGGACTTGGTGCCCCGGAAAGGAGACGTGCGGTAGAACACGGCTTCCACATAGGGCAGAGCTGCTTCGTAAAGCCAGGTGAAACCCTTCGACTTGGGAATGATTTCGAAACACTCGCCATCGATGTAAACGTGGTGATAGATGGGGCGACCGGCGATCGCAAAAATCCCATTCACCAAAAAGTTCATCGCATCGGGCACGCCCTTAAAGCCACCCTCATCGTAGATGTCCGACATCTCGAAGAACACCGGAGCCATCACTTCCCAGAATAGACCCAGGTTGGCGTAGTAAGACATCTGCCGTACTTGTTCCATGAACATATCAGGGAACATCTTGTACAGACTCATCATCATGGGGTTCTTCTTGAAGAAGGCGCGGATGGCGCGATCGGCGTTGGCCTTGTACTCGTCGCTGTCGAGGTACGCGTCAAACTGGCCATAGCCCATATCTCGACCATGCCACAGCATGGAGCGCATGCACTCTTCCGCGAACTCCATGTTGACGCGATCGTGATACCAGTGGTGCAGCAAACGGGGCACCCCTTTCTTCACCTCACCCTTCTCCATGAACTCCAGCAATTCGGGGTGTGCTTCGCCCGTGCCCCGCCAGATGCGCAGGTCGGCATTGTCCCCGGAGTAGTGGTTGTTCAGCTTCAGGTAGTCCTTGGGCAGGAAGTACTTGAAGAAGGGCAGGGGGTTGAGGAAAACACGCTCGGCGATGTAGAGCAGATCGCGCCAGTAGAAGTCCATTGGCACGGCGTAAGCCTTGTAGATGCCAATGATCTGCATCAGGTTTTCCTGGGTGTCAGGCAACATGGAGCCGCCTGCTTCCATCCGATGGATAATGTCGGCGAACTCGTGGGTGGAAGGGGGAATTTTTTCTGCCGCCATGGAGGGGGGACGGGAGGGAGCAACGGGAGGAGTTTCGGGGGTGGAAGTCCGGGGTGGGAGGGTGGCAGTCATTGGCTTTCTCGGTAATGTGAACAGATTTGGGAGATGTTCAACCGTCAGAGCTTGGCTTTGTTCTTCACTGTAGGTGGGTGGGGGGACACAAGATCCAATTGCGTTCAGGTTTTACCCCTGTATTTTGTCTGGGTTCCCCCAAGGTTTTGCCTATGGTTGACTATGGTTGGATGGAAGGTTGCTGACGAAGTTTCCAGGCATGGAACAAACTGGGGATGTCGTGTTGCCAGGTAGGCAGGATGAGGGTCATGGCGATTTCTTCCAGGGTGTGAATGATGCCAAGGGCGATCGCCAACCCCAACGCCCATCCGCCATAACTCGCTCCAAATAACATCAGCGTCGCAACCAGTAAACTCAAACCCCAGGCTTTTGCCGTGTAAGTGTGGTAACAGGCGGGCTGGCCATACTTGACCAGATTAATCACCCACCAGAGCGCTTGCAGTCCTAACACCGTGAGCAAGGGAACCTGAAAGGTCAGGATGATGTCTCGGTGGGTAAGCCAGGCGGCGATCGCAATGCAGACATATAGAAGGCGATCGGCCCAACTATCGGCCTGTCTTAATCCAGCAGTGCTGACTCCCAACCGACGGGCGATGACGCCATCAAAAATATCGGAGAGAACCGCTACCACGTAGGCCACCAGGAACCCGGTGCCCACCTGTCCGTCCAGGGAATCCCAGAGGAGGAAGGGGGCGATCGCAATACGCAGGGCAACCAGCAACATCGGAATGGAAGAGACCATAGGAATCGATTCGAGAAAGACTAGCTCTGTCATAACCGATACCCGTGTAGGATTTCGCTTGCCATTGCCGCTTTTGCAATTGCCTGGGGTTGAGTTGAGAAGGTTCAGGAAGAATTTGCTGCTTGTTGGAATTTTAGAAGCCCAGGTTCCTGGGAAACTTCAACATCCGATTGGTACTTAGTTCGGGGCAACCTCAGGATTGATAGCGATTTGTTGCAGTTCAACAGTGGGTACTGCCGCAACCATCGCTGTGCTCGTAGGCTCCAGCCAGCGCACTAACCAGGTGGGTTGAATGCCCAGGAAGAGGATCAGAATGGTCAGTACGAGAGCTGGCACTTTCTCGGCAGTCGTCACTTTGGGATAGTAAGCCGTTTTGTTATCCAGCTTACCGAAGCAGGTGCGATTCAGCAGAATCACAAAGTACACCGCTGTCAGACCGGTACCAGCCACCGCAAATAGGGTTTGGAGGGGGAACCGAGCATAACTGCCCTGGAAAATCAGGAATTCTGAAATGAAGCCTACCAGACCGGGGATACCAGCGCTGGCCATCGCGCCCACCACCAATAGAGAAGCCGTAGCCGGGAGACCGCGGATTGGGTTCATCAGACCATTCAATACATCCAGTTCACGGGTGCCAACTTTGGCTTCAATCACACCGACCAGATTGAACAGTACTGCCAGAATCAAACCGTGGGCCACCATCTGAGACACTGCACCAACCACGCTGAGGGCGGTTAGAGCTGCGCCACCGAGGAGGATGTAACCCATGTGACCGATGGAGCTGTAAGCCACCATGCGCTTGATGTCTTTTTGGGCGATCGCCGCCAACGCACCATACATAATGCTGACCGCAGCCCAGATTGCTAACCAGGGAGACAGTGTATTCCAGGCTTCAGGGAACAGCCCCAGACCGAAGCGGAAGATACCATAAGCGCCCAGTTTTGCCAGAACCCCGCCCAGCAGAATGGCAACGGGAGCCGAAGCCTCAACATAGGTATCCGGTAGCCAGGTGTGGAAGGGAACCAGGGGAATCTTGATACCGAAGCCGACGAGCAGCACACTCAGTAGAAGGATCTGCATCCCCAGGGGTAAGGTTTGACCCAGCAGGGATTCGAAGGCAAAGGAGGTGGAGTGCGTAAACCAGATCAGACCAAGGAAACCGAGCAGAATCAGCGCACCGGAAATTGCTGTGTAAATCAAGAACTTGGTGGCTGCGTAACTCCGCTTGCTACCGCCCCAGATGGACACCAGCAGGTAGAAGGGAATCAACTCCAGTTCGTAGAACAGGAAGAACAGCAGTAAGTTCTGTGCTGCGAAGGCTCCCGCAACGCCGCCCACAATCAGCAGCAGCATGGAGTAGTAAAGGCGGGGTCGCTCGATGTCGGTCTTGGTGCTTAGAATGGCAATCAGCGTCAGCAGGCTATTCAGCACCAGCATCAGCAGAGACAGTCCATCTACACCCAACTGGTAGTTCAAACCCAGTTGCTCAATCCAGGGAATGTTTTCTACAAACTGCATTCCGGTGTCGCCCAGATTGAACTGGAACATAACCACCAGGGAAAGAACCAGGGTGAAGGCTGTAACCGCTGCTGCACCCCAACGAGCCTGCAGGCCCGACACGTTGCCGGGGGCGAAGGCCACCACTCCGGCACCGATGATGGGAATCCAAATCAACAAACTCAACATGATCGAAGTCTCTTCCTGAAAGGGCAAATCGTAACGAAACGCAAGTGCTCAGAGGAATCAGCGGCAGATTAGCTGCCAAATACCAGGGACACGCGGGACAGGAACGACCAGCTCATCAGAACACCAATCAGCACCGTACCCAGAGCGATCGTGAGCATATAGAACTGTCCCTTTCCGGTGGTGCTGTACTTCAGGGTTTCGCCACCCAGAATGGAGGCCAGACCGACCGCATTCACCAGACCATCAACGAAGTAGCGATCGAACCAATCTGTCATGCGGGAGATGATATCGACACTGCCAACCACACTGGACTTGTAGATGCGGGGGGTGTAGAAGTCGTAGGCAAATAGGTCTTGCAAACCTTTCCAGGGAAGTTGCACGGGCTTGGGAATGAACTTGCCGATGTAGACAACAGCACCGAGGCTCAGACCGAAGATGCTCGACCAAGTGAGCATAAGCGCTACATCTTTGTTCAGCACGGCCCAGTCAGGCAGTAGGTGCAGACTTTGTAGAACCAGGGGCAGGTGCAGTGTGAAGGCAGCACCGAAGACCATGGGGAGGGTGACAGGCCAGAGGTTTTCGGGCGATCGCAAGGTCATCGGCTTAGTATCACCAGCGAAAATCAGACCAAATACCCGAACTACTGCGAAGGCCGACAACGCATTGATCAATAGCAGCAGACCCAGAATCACTGGGCTAGTTTGCCAAATACCATCCGCCAGATTCAGCATTGACCAGAAACCACCCAGGGGAGGCAGAGCCACCAGACCCAACGCACCCGCAACGAAGGACAAGCCAGTAACAGGGCGCTTCTTCCACAGGCCACCCAGTTGAGTCAAGTCTTGAGTGATGTTGTTCAGAACGATGGAACCACTGCTCATCACCAGAGCGGTCATGGCCATCGCATGGGTCAGAACGATTAGCAGAGCTGCATCAACATGGCCAGTACCCACTGCAATGAAGGTTAGACCCATGTAAGCGCTGACGAGATAGGAAATGGCACGCTTAATATCAATTTGGGCGATGGAGATGAGGGTGCCGCCGAGAGCGGTGATGGCACCAATGGCGATCGCCGCCGACATCACAAAAGGAGACAGAGCCAACACCGGTTCCATCTTCACCAGAATCCAGGCACCCGTCGCCACAACTACAGAGTTCCGCAGAATCGTGCTGGGGAAGGGACCTTCCATTGCCTCATCCAACCACAGGTGCAGCGGGAACTGAGCGCACTTACCCATGGGGCCTGCCAGCAGAGCCAAACCGACCAGCGCCATCAGTTTTGGATCAACCTGCGCGGTTTGTGCCCACTCAGCTAACTCAGTAAAATTCCAGGTTCCAGACAGAGGATATAGCGCCAAAACGCCCATTAGCAGGAACAAGTCACCGACTCGCTTGGTCAGGAACGCATCCCGCGCCCCTGTCACGACCAGGGATTGGTTCAGCCACAGACCCACTAAGAGATAAGTACCGAGGGTCAAAATTTCGAGGATGACATAGCCGAAGAACAACGAGTCGCACAAAACCAGGCCACACATCCCCGCTTCAAAGAGGGCCAGCAGGGCGTAGAATCGAGCCCAACCCCAATCCATCTCCAGGTAACCAATGGCATAAATTTGAGCCATCAGGTTTATCCCAGTGATGAGGATCATGGCTCCGACAGTCAGGCTCGAAATCATCACCGGAAGGGTGAGATCGAGCCCAGCTACTTGCAGCCAGGGAAAGTATTCGTAAATCGCAGGCTGATTCCACACAGCGGGAAAAGCCAGCAGCGCATGCACGAAGGCAAAGAACGTCATGAAGGCGTTGACGTAGCCAGCAGGACGGGGACCTGTGCGTCGCGTGACGGAAGGAAACCAGATCACCGACAGCAGCATCCCCACCAATGGATAGATTGGAACCAACCAGGCGGTTTGTGCGAACAAGGAAGTCATCAGCCTCAGCCCCAGATTGAAGTTGAACAAACCTGTGACCAATTCCCAAAACGGAAATTGATCGAGAGCAGCGGATACGCGAACTCTAGGTAATTAGTGCTTAGACAACCGGGGTGATCTCACCAGTGTGAGAACTGTTCACCCCGAAATGAAAAGGATAGAAACGACTCTATGGGAACCATAAGAATCATTGAAAAACGTCTATCCTTAAAACAATATTAATCGAATAAGTTCTCCGATCAACCCCGTATCCAATTAATTTTTCTGATTCATTTGAGAATGAGGAGCAATGGCTAGATGTGGCTGATGCGGCTACCCCGACTGCTTTCGCCGTCGTTTTTCTTCTGCTCGTAACATTCTTTCCTTAAGAGTGGCATTGCGAGTTGCGATGTCGTCCCGTCCTGCATACCATGGCGGCACATCATCATAATCAGGAACACCATCGTCAATCATATACCGAGAGTTGGGATCCTTCGGGTATCCAACGGGCACTGCTCCCACACAAATAACCAATAGTTTCGATAGGGAAGCTGCTTTTAACGCGCGTTTTGTAGCAGGAGATACGCGCACAATGTCTCCTGGCTCTAATGATACCAATTCTCCATTGAGCAACAGAAAACCGTTGCCCTCAATCACAATATAAACCTCTTCCTGCTCTGCGTGAGTATGGGTGAAGGTATATCCTTCATCGGGTGGCAGGGAAATTAGCCCCAGTGCAACCCCTTGCAAGTTGAGTTGGCGGCGTGGGCTAGTGAGGTAGGGCAGATTCGCGAAGTCGAAATGAGCTTTGTTGTAGGGAGGAGTCATAGACCAGGGAATGGAGAAAACTATGGGCGATCGCCACCCTAACCTTCATCATCACAACTATTGTGCATATAGCAATGGGCAAGTGCGTTAAGTACAGCAACGGTGGTGTGGAGCACGAAGTGCTCCACACCACCGTACTTAATCAACCCGCACAGCGCTATAAGCCAAGCTAAGACACTGGGTCTTTCTAAAAACACCCGGTGTCTGGTTCCTGCAAAATTTGGGTTACTGAATGGAGCGAACGCTCCATTCAGTAACGGGCAAAATTCGATAGAGTAGTCCTAACGTTCTACTTGCGATGATGACCTGTGCCAGAACTGCCTGAAGTTGAAACGGTGCGTCGAGGGCTGAATCAGACAACACTGCACCAGTCCATTACCGGAGGGGACGTGTTGCTAGAGCGCACGATCGCCCACCCAGATCCCATCGGTTTCTTAGCGGGGTTAAAGGGGACGGCGATCGCCCAATGGCACCGTCGCGGCAAGTACCTCATCGGTGAACTGGAAGACGGGGCTGGCTGGCTCGGCGTTCACCTTCGCATGACGGGGCAATGTTTATGGACAGCTCCTGACGAACCGCTTCAGAAACACTGCCGAGTGCGCCTGTTTATGGGTGAGGGGCGAGAATTGCGGTATGTGGACCAGCGCACCTTTGGACAAATGTGGTACGTGCCGCCAGGAGTTGTACCCGAACGGGTGATCACCGGATTGCAATCCCTTGGACCAGAACCGTTATCCACAGACTTCACCGTCGACTATTTAATGGCACAACTACAGAATCGGGCGCGACCCATCAAGAACGCGTTGCTGGATCAGGCCGTGGTGGCAGGCATCGGCAATATTTATGCTGATGAAGCCCTTTTCCTAAGTGGTATTCGGCCTCAGCAGCTATGCCTGAAGTTACGTCCGAAGCATTATAAGAAGATCCACGCGGCGATTCAGCAGGTCTTGGCAGATGCGATCGAAGCGCGAGGCACCACTTTCAGCGACTTTCGCGATGTGGAAGGTATCAACGGCAACTATGGGCATAAGGCTTGGGTGTATGACCGAGAAGGCGAACCCTGCCGAAACTGTGGTGGGTTGATTCAGCGATTGAAGCTGGCAGGGCGATCGGCGCATTTTTGTAAGGATTGTCAGAAGTAGGGCAGAAAGCAGGAGGCAGGAGGTAAGAGGTAGAAGGATCGAATTTACAGATATTTCCTTCTGCCCTCTGCCTTCTTCCCTCCGTCCTCTGCCTTCCCAATAGTCGCTATCAAAAAAGCAAAAGCTCTTCCTACTGCTTAAGGGGAAGTGAGAGCCTTACAATGCTGGAAGAAATGTGAAGCATGAGGGAGGGTACTATGGCCATTAAGAAGGGGGATACTGTGCGGGTCGTCCGCGAGAAGCTTGAGGGAAGTTTGGAAGGATCCGCCAGTGATCAGCGGTTCTCACCCTACATTTTTGAAACCAAAGGTGAGGTTTTAGACATCCGGGGAGACTATATGTTTGTCAAGTTTGGTCGAGTACCAACCCCTTCCTTCTGGATCCGCGCTGACCAATTGGAAAAGTTTGAGTAATTAGTAGCGGTTTTCAACTGTTGCAAATATTTAGATTAGTGGAGGTGTTTTGCACCTCTACTATTTTTAGTTTGAGGAATTGGCTTTTCAGTGTGCTGCACCGGAAAAAGCCAATTCCTCAAACGTTTTTTATATCATTTCTGGTCATGCTTCAAACCTGTGGATGGGGTGTGGGGGAAGAAGCACTTTGTGCTCCCTCCTCCACACCCTATCCAAACCTCAGTTCGGGATAAGCTGAAGTGCTCATTTTGGCGTGCGCTTTGCGCACGCCAAAATGAGCGTTTTCGAGTGCCGCGCAACGCGCGGCACTCGAAAACGCCCTTAACCCGAACTCAGGTTATCCAACAGGCCTAGAAAACTACCTCATTAATTAATTTGATGAGATCTCACGGATCAGGGCGATCGCTAGCTATGGTGGAAGCAAGCGTGACGGGCTGGCCGTTTTTCTCTTCAGAGCCATGAAACTATCGTCCTCTCATCTCCCTACTTGTAAAGCTGCGCAGGTTGCCGTCATCGGTGCTGGAAATGTGGGTAGCACCCTGGCGCAGCGAATTGTTGAAAAAGATTTAGCCAATGTTGTGTTGCTGGATATCGCGCCAGGCCGCCCGAAAGGGGTTGCCCTGGATTTGATGGAAGCTAGCGGCATTGAAGGTCATGATCGCACCATTTTGGGCACTACTGATTTTGCCGATACCGTCGGTTCTGACATTGTGGTGATTACCGCAGGCTTTCCTCGAAAGCCAGGGATGACTCGTGATGATTTGCTGAAGGCTAATACACAGATTGTGGTGGGTGCGGTGAAGCAGGCGATCGCCCACTCCCCTGATGCCCTGTTCATCATTGTCACGAATCCCCTGGATGTCATGACTTACATGGCCTGGAAGGTGAGCGGGCTTCCTTTCCAACGGGTCATGGGGATGGCTGGTATTCTCGATTCATCCCGGTTCGAGACATTTATTGCGATGGAACTGGGGGTTTCGACGGCCGATGTGGATGCAATGGTGCTGGGCAGTCATGGTGACTTGATGGTGCCGTTGCCCCGCTACTCTACCGTGAACGGAATTCCTATCACGGAATTACTGGACGTTGCAACCATTAACCGTTTAGTGGAACGTACCCGTAATGGTGGCGCAGAAATTGTAGAACTGATGCAAACCGGAGGGGCGTACTATGCGCCTGCATCCTCGGTCTGTGTGATGGTAGATACGATTTTGCGCGATCGCTCCCGCCTCCTGCCCGTCGCGGCCTACCTGGAAGGGCAGTACAAGTTAGAGGATGTGTTCATCGGCGTTCCAGCACGGCTGGGGTGTCGTGGGGTAGAGACAGTTCTGGAGTTGGAATTGAGCGATCGCGAACTGGAAGCTTTGCACGAGTCCGCTGAAGCTGTGCGTCAGGGAACCCAAACTGCGTTGGCGTTGCTGTGATGAAGGCTAAGACACCGGGTGGTTCTAAAAACACCCGGTGTCTGGTGTTTTTGTAAAAATAGTTTCCTACAATTTGGGTAATCCTATTTCAACAAAGTCTTTATGTCGGATACCCTGAAGCTCCTCACCAGCCTGAATGATGCAGGTCCGGGTCTTGATCCGAAGTAGGGTTTGGCCTCTCTTGAGTTCTGTGGCATGGAAATACCCCCAAAAAATTAAATCCCTGGTTTCCTTAAGAAACGGGGAATCTGGGGTGCAAAGGTAATGCTTTACGTAGTTGGAGGGCAATTCGCTTCTATTAGAGTTCCATGAAGCATCGATCTTGAGAAGAACTTAATATCTGCCTCTGATTCTTCACGGTTGGTATGGGGCTTACAATTGATGTGAACTGGGCATAGGTACTGAAGTAACGGATGATTGAAAACACAACCCGTTTGCAGCTACAGGCCAACATCTCTATACCGCAAGAGTCTCTTACTGCTTTTTGCCAGAAGTGGAAGATTCAAGAGCTTTCCTTTTTTGGTTCCGTTCTGAGGCAAGATTTTCGTCCCGATAGCGATATTGATGCCTTGGTTAGTTTTGAGGAAGGGGCACCTTGGGGGCTCCTGGAGCTGGTGCGAATGAAGCGTGAACTTTCCACCTTGCTGGGGCGTGATGTTGACTTACTGACTAAAAAGTCAATTGAGCAAAGCCATAACTGGATCCGCCGTAAGGAAATTTTAGGAACAGCTCAAGTTATCTATGTCGCGGGATGATGCTTCGCTATTGGATATTGTTCGAGCTGGACAGTTGGTCTTACAGTTTGCCCAAGGGCTTGGTCGCGAACAATTGAACGCTGATTTGCGAACACAATCAGCAATTCTTTATCAAATTGCAATTATGGGAGAAGCGACCAAGCGTTTATCTCGAGAGTTGCGCACAAAACATCCAGAAGTGCCCTGGGACGATATTGCTGGGATGAGGGATATTATCACCCATCAATACGATCGCCTTGATCTGAATATTGTTTGGCAAGTTGTCCAAAAGAACATTCCTGAACTATTGGCCTTAATTTTGCCATTGCTACCAGATGAAAATCTTTAGCGAATGAGCCTTCCTCTTGCTAGAACGATCGCTCACACTACTGCCCCTCAGATCCCAAAGGCTTAGAATCTAGATGAATCGCTCTTAGTTAAGGGCGATCGCGCAGCACAGCACAGGGGTTAAATCATCGCATGGTCAAACGAATCGTTTTGATAGCCGGGTTTGAATCCTTTAATGCGGATTTGTATCGACAGGCGGCGAAGGTGGCGCAAGAGCGGTGTCCAGAGTTGGAGATTGCGGTGTTTAGCGATCGCGATCTGGCTGCCAAACCGGAGGCGATCGCCCATGCCCTGTCCGAAGCTGACGTATTCTTTGCCAGCCTGCTGTTTGACTACGACCAGGTGATTTGGCTGCGAGAACGGGCACAGCACATCCCCATTCGATTGGTCTTCGAGTCGGCGTTGGAGCTGATGAGTTTGACTCAGTTGGGGAAGTTTGCGATCGGCGACAAGCCCAAGGGAATGCCCAAGCCCGTGCAATTTATCCTTAGCAAGTTTGGTGGTACCCAGCGGGAAGAGGACAAGCTGGCGGGCTACATTAGTTTTCTGAAGGTTGGCCCCAAACTGCTCAAGTACATCCCTGTGGGGAAAGTGCAGGATCTTCGCAACTGGCTAATCATTTACGGCTATTGGAATGCGGGCGGTTCTGAAAACGTCGCATCCATGTTTGTGTATTTGGGCGAGAAGTATCTGGGTCTGACGGTGGATAGCATCCCCGATGTAATCGAAACGCCTAACATGGGCTTGTTACATCCTGAGTATGACGGGTATTTTGAGTCGCCCAAAGCGTATTTAGAGTGGTATCAACAACGCTTCCCTAATACGAATCCCGTTGTTGGGATGTTGCTGTATCGAAAGCATGTCATTACGAAGCAACCTTATATTCCTCAGCTCATTCGTTACTTTGAGCAAGCGGGATTAACGCCACTGCCCATTTTCATCAACGGCGTGGAAGGTCATGTGGCGGTGCGCGACTGGATGACCACGGATTATGAGCAGGAGCAGCGATCGCAAGGCAACATCGAACTCCCGTCTTTGACAAAAGATGCCGTGAAAGTGGATGCGATCGCCTCCACCATCGGCTTCCCTCTCGTTGGTGGCCCAGCGGGTTCAATGGAAGCAGGTCGCCAGGTCGAAGTCGCCAAGAAAATTCTGAGTGCCAAAAATGTGCCCTACTTTGTCGCGGCTCCGTTGCTGATTCAGGATATTCATTCCTGGACACGGCAAGGGATTGGAGGGCTGCAAAGTGTCGTGTTGTATGCACTGCCCGAGTTGGATGGGGCGATCGATCCCGTGCCATTGGGGGGATTAGTCGGTGACAAAATCTACCTCATTCCCGAGCGGGTTCAACGCTTGACTCAGCGTATTAATAATTGGATTGCGCTACGCCAGAAACCACCTGCTGGGCGGAAGGTGGCGATCGTCCTCTACGGTTTCCCGCCAGGCTACGGGGCAACTGGAACAGCCGCCCTGCTGAACGTGCCCAAATCCCTGATCAAGTTACTTCAAACGATGAAGGCCCAGGGCTATGACGTGGGCGACATCCCCGAGGATGGCGAAGAACTCATTGAGCAGGTGCGTCAGGCTGATGAATTGTTTGTCGGAGTGACTCCTACCGACGTCAGCCTTGAGGAGGCACCGATCGCCACGGTCACCGCTCGCAAACTGGAACATTGGCTCGGTTATTTGCTGACGCGGCGGATTGAGAAGCAGTGGAAGTCGTTGTCGGACACAGGTATACGGACGGTGGCGATCGCTGAACGCCCCGAAGAATCCCGCTATCTCCTGGGCGGCGTGCAACTTGGCAATGTGTGGATCAGTGTGCAGCCGCCTTTGGGGTTGCAAGGCGACCCCATGCGTCTCATGTTTGAGCGAGATTTAACACCCCATCCGCAATACGCCGCCTTCTACAAGTGGTTGCAAAATGACTTTCAGGCGGATGCCGTTGTGCATTTTGGCATGCACGGCACCGTGGAATGGCTACCCGGTTCACCGTTGGGGAACACCGGCTATTCCTGGTCAGACATTCTGCTAGGGAATTTGCCGAACCTCTACATCTATGCGGCGAATAATCCCTCGGAGTCGATTTTGGCCAAGCGGCGGGGCTATGGGGTGCTGATTTCCCATAATGTGCCGCCGTATGGTCGGGCGGGGCTTTATAAGGAACTGGTGACGTTGCGGGATTTGATTGCGGAGTATCGCGAAGACCCGGAAACAAATGCGGCATTGAAGGAGGCGATCGCCAAAAAGATCCTCGACACGGGTTTAGAAGCAGACTGCCCCTTTGAGGAATCCCGTCACCTGGGCATTGAATTCACCCCAGAAAACTTGCGAATGTTTAGTGCAGAGGTGTTCAATCGTTATCTGCTGAAGCTCTACGAATATCTACAAGTTCTGGAAAACAGGCTCTTCTCTTCCGGATTGCATGTGTTGGGAGACGCACCCGATGAAGATCGAATGAGAGATTATCTGGCCGCTTACTTTGGGGAGGAATGGCCACAGGTCGAGGGGGCGATCGCTACTCCCGAGTCTACTAATGGTCTTGCAGACAAAGTACAACAGGCCGCCCTCATTCGTACTCTGCTGAGCCAGACAACGGATGAACTCACGAACCTGCTGCGGGGGCTGAATGGTGAGTACATTCCTCCAGCACCGGGAGGAGATTTACTGCGGGATGGGCCTGGGGTACTGCCGACAGGACGCAATATTCATGCACTCGACCCTTACCGGATGCCATCGCCTGCCGCCTATGAGCGAGGACGGGAGATTGGCCGAAAGCTCATTGCTCAGCATCTTGAAGAACACGGCACTTACCCCGAAACTGTGGCGGTGATGTTGTGGGGCTTAGACACAATCAAAACCAAGGGTGAATCCATTGGGATTCTGCTGGAATTGGTAGGAGCTGAACCTGTGAAGGAGGGCACAGGCCGGATTGTGCGTTACGAGTTAAAACCCCTGAGCGAGATGGATCATCCCCGTATCGACATCTTGGGTAATCTGTCAGGGATTTTTCGGGACAGCTTTGTGAATGTGATTGAGCTGTTGGATGACCTGTTCCATCGGGCTGCTGAAGCGGATGAGCCGGAGGAGCAAAATTTTGTCAGAAAGCATGCGATCGCCCTCCAATCCCAAGGCGTCGAAAACCCCTCAGCTCGTTTGTTCTCCAACCCTGCGGGCGACTTTGGCTCCCTGGTAAACGATCGCGTCACCGATTCTAACTGGGAATCCGGTTCTGAATTAGGAGACACCTGGACAGGTCGCAATACTTTCAGCTATGGGCGAAAGGACAAGGGCCAGGCTCGTCCCGAAATCCTCAACACATTGCTGGGAAGTACCGATCGCATCGTTCAACAAATTGATTCCGTCGAATATGGTCTGACAGATATTCAGGAGTACTACGCCAATACAGGTGGTCTAAAGAAAGCGGCTGAAATGAAAAAAGGTCGAAAGGTGACGGCTAGTTTCGTCGAAAGCTTCTCGAAGGACACCACGCCCCGTAACCTGGAAGACCTGCTGCGAATGGAGTATCGCACTAAGTTACTCAACCCCAAGTGGGCTGAGGCAATGGCAGATCAAGGCTCAGGTGGAGCCTACGAAATCTCCCAACGGATGACGGCTCTGATGGGATGGGCGGGTACGGCCGACTTCCGGGAGAACTGGGTTTACGACCAGGCAGCTGATACCTATGCCCTGGACCCGGAAATGGCTGAGAAGTTGCGTAAGTCTAATCCTGAAGCCTTCCGCAATATTGTGGGACGCATGTTAGAAGCCCACGGACGCGGGTTCTGGCACCCCGATGACGAGAAGCTGGAAAAACTGCAACAGCTTTATGAACTGACGGATGAGGTATTAGAAGGCGTTGAAGTTTAGAAGACTCATGCGTTTTCTGCAAACGACCCCGTCTTCATTCAGTAACCCCCAACCCACACGCTTCCAGATGATTCATCCATGCCCCAAACCCCTCTCGGCGGAAGCGTGTCGGTTCTTCTGGAGTTGGTTCCTGTACCTGCCACTGATGCCAGGGAAACATCCCCAGGGGAAGCGTGATGCTATTTTCCTGAGTAGGAAGATCAAAAAATTTGAGCCAGGTTCCGTTTTGTTTCCAACCCACCGCTTCGCCAAATTTGTTGTAGTCCCGGTTGACTGCTGGGCTCTCCCAAATCTGGCGTTGAATGCCGAAGCTGAAGCGATCGCCACTGCTCTCTCGCCATAACTGCTCCAGATTCTGCAGCCTATAACAGGGGATTGAACGGATCTGCTCCGGAGTCAGCAAATGAGGTTTCACGCTTTCTCCAGCAGGCGTAGATGCTTCCCAAACCATCACGCTCATGGCTTGATCCATATTCCGCCAGTGCTTAGCCTGTAAGGATTGGTGGAACTCATAGGATGGTGAGAGACAACCGCCGTTCGTGACGTTACCGTCTGGCATCGTGGTATTGCAGAGCCGCAGCCCGGTGAATGGAAAATCAAGGTTGGCATCTGTCAAATTGGCTCTATCCATATAGGCGGGAATGCCTTTCAGACGGCTGAAGTCGGCCGCTACCAGGTTGGCACCAATGAACAGGGCATCGGTGAGATCCGCCTCAACAAATCGTGCTCCATTCAGATTGGCCTTGCTGAAGTCAGCTTTTTGCAAGTTCGCACCCGAAAAATCGGTACGGATAGCTTTCGTTTCTACCAGATTGGCTTGCATCAAGTCGGCTTCCCGCAGATCCGCATCCTGCAAACTGGTGGCTGTTCCGCTAAAGTCGGTGCCCCTAAGGTTGGCGCGGCGCAATCTGGCACCAACCAGATTTGCTTCCCGCAGAATTTGATGCGGGCAATCGATTCCTTCGAGGCTTTTGTCATTGAAGGCGGCCATTCGGAGCTCTACCTCGCAACGATCGCCACGCACATGGGTTGAGCGACTGGTTATCAGGTGCAGAGAAAAGATGACCAGGAGTGTTGCGATCGCTAACCCGACCCATCGGTTTTTCCCAAACTTGCGACTCATTGCAAACAACCTATCAATAAGAACATCACCAATGAAGGGGATATGGATAACCACATATCAAACCTTTGTTCTAAAAAATTCCTGCTATTGCCGGAGCTACCCGGTTATGTAATATCCCCCAGAAAGGTGACCATTTAGCATACCCGTGGGTCATGTTGAATGAGTCGGTAACTTCTATTCTTAAGTTATGAGTTTGAGAGTGCAGTCAGGATTTTCACTCCTTTGACCAGGAGCATGGCTCATGGCAAAGGAATGGATATCTGACAGCCCCTGCGATCGCCGCTCTTGCTCTCCATATCGGTAAATCAGCTTCCTTCCAGGCTGTGTTCTATCGGTGAGCGATCGCCCCTATGACTCGCAAATCAGGAGAAATTCCTACCTGTGTCGTAATTGTGTAAGTATCATGTCTCCCATTCATATCAAACCTCTGCGCTTGCTGTTAGCCTTTCTAACAGTCGGGTCTATTGCGCTCACGATTCCGAATCCCCCAAACTTGCCTCTGCAAGATACCCTTGGAGATATGTTTGCACTGTGGGAAGCAAATGAGTCCTAGAGCCTGTTCTGTCTTTTTTTCGTGCGCGAAGTTCACGAAAAAAATAATCCTTTCAGTTAGCTTTAAAACATGTCCTAATATCAAACCCCGTTGAATCAGCATCTTATGCTTATTCAACTGGATAATATTAACTTCTACGGACCCTCAATACTGTCGCATCATCTCGTAGATGTCGGCGGCTACCGTAGAGATGGGAGTAGACGTAACAGAACTCGCTACCCAAGAAGAAAATTTGACAGGTTAGATATATCCACAGCATTAAAACCATGACACCACCGATGATGCCATAGGAACGGTATTGGGCACCGATGTGAATAACGCTATTACTTACGAGATACTGCAATAGCATAAACAGGACGGTCGTGAACAGTGCCCCAATCCAAATGTCTCCCCATCGTACTCGTGTTGATGGAAGAATTTTGAATAAAACCATGACAATTAAAATGAGAACGAGGAATGTCACAAAAATCTGAACATTCCGAATAACGGTTACTTCGTCTAGTTGAATAAAATTGATATAAGAATTAAACTCTTTTAGCAAACGCCGTAGAATATCAAAAGCTAACTCAGCCACAAGAGAAACGACCATAATGGCTGACGAGCTGAAGACTAGAGAAAATGCAAAAAACTTTTCTTTTAAGAAGAGTAGGAGTGTGTCCTGGATAGGTTTGGGTTGCGTTTTGAGATAATGAACTTTCCAAATTTTGTCGACGGAACGGCTGAGAGCACCAAACACATTGCTGGCAGCCAGTAGAAGCAGGAAGAAACCTGTAATTCCAGCTCCAACGCTACTGTTGTCCAGATGAAACAGGACGTCCCGAAACACACTGTAGGCGGCGTCAGGCAGAATTTGATTGGCATACGCCAGGATATCTTGAATTAAAGCCGCGTCTGATCCCAGCACCCACCCCATAATGCTCAGCACTACCAGAAAGATGGGAAACATGGAGAACAGGGCGTAATAGGCCAGAGCTGCTCCCATTTCTAAACATTCATCTCGTTGCCATTCATGAATTGTGCGGATGATGAGTTGGGCTGGCCGTGACGGCAGCACCTGGAATTTGACAAATTCAATCACAGAATCCTCATTGATGACGTTGTTTCACCGATATTACCGAAGGTTTGGTACGGGATATCACCGTAACCGCACAATCTGGCTGAGCCTGCCTATATTTTGAGATTATGCTGTCCCAAAAGGGTGGCAGCATCTAAATTTGAGATTTTGATACAAAAAAGCAAAACACCTGTGTCACGTTATTTTCTAACACCCATGACTACAGGGGGGAGGTATGGTAAAGCACCCATCTAGGTCGTGGCGATCGCTACCCTAATAGCTATTCTAGCCAGTTGCATAGGCTCAGGTGCCACTTCCCCAATCTGCCCGCCTTTCACCGACTCCTTGGCTCTCCTGCTCCCCTGCCCCAAAATACGGTATATACCAACATGGGACAAATTTACATGGAGCGATATCGATGGCAGACACAACCCTGGGCGTAGCCGTCATCGGCACAGGTTTTGGCCAGAAAATTCACATTCCTGGGTTGCAGGCTCACCATCGGACGAAGGTTGTGGCGGTACAGCACCGAGACATAGCGAAGGCCCAACAAGTAGCCGACGCTCACCAAATCCCCCATGCTTGCGCCACTGTTGAAGAAATTGTTGCTCTGCCAGACGTTCAGGCAGTCAGCATTTCTACCCCACCATTTCTACATTATGAGCAGGCCAAAATTGTTCTCCAAGCCGGGAAACACTTGCTGCTGGAGAAGCCAACAACGCTGACGGTAGAAGAAGCTCGGGTGTTGCAAAGCATCGCTCACCAGACAGGCGCTGTCACCGCGTTAGATTTTGAATTCCGGTTTGTGCCTGCCTGGATGCGCCTTTCAGAACTGCTGGCAGAAGGCTTCGTTGGTCAAAAGCGCCTGATCAAAATCGACTGGCTCGTATCAGGACGAGCCGACCCCAACCGTCCCTGGAACTGGTATGCCCGCAAAGATCAGGGAGGTGGCGCATTGGGTGCGGTAGGTTCCCATATCTTTGATTACATCGCCTGGCTTTTTGGCCCCGTTCAGCGGCTTAGCGCCCGTCTCACTACTAGCATCCCAACCCGGCCTGACCCTGTTACGGGAACTCCCCAACCTGTCACTGCCGACGATACCGCAATGATTGCCCTGGAATTAGCTGATGGAACTCCAGTGCAAGTTACGCTGAGCGCGGCCACTTATCAAGGACGGGGCCATTGGGTGGAGGTGTATGGCGATCGCGGCACCCTAGTCCTCGGTAGTGATCACCAAACCGACTACGTCCACGGTTTCAAACTCTGGGCCGCTCCAGCAGACGAACCCTTGACCGAAGTGGAAATCCCTGACCGTCTCCAATTCCCCCAGGTCTACCCGGATGGTCGCCTCGCGCCATTTATCCGAGTGGTGGATCAGTGGGTTAAAGGCATTGATGAAGGGCGATCGCTCACCCCCTCCCTCCCTGAAGGGATCGCCTCCCAACTGCTGATGGATCTCACCCACCAATCCAACGAAACGGGCACCTGGGTCAACGTACCCACCTAATAAAGGGGCGACAAACCCATAGAGGGGTAGGGGCGTAGCATGCTACGCCCCTACCCCTCTATGGGTTTGTTCTTAATGTGATCCGGTGGTCTTTACCTTGCCAAAACGGCGATCACGCTTCTGGTAATCTGCTAGAGCCCGGTGGAACTCAGCCCGGTCAAAATCAGGCCAGAAGGTATCGGTTACATAGATTTCTGCATAGGCCATTTGCCACAGCAGGAAGTTACTAATCCGCATCTCACCACTGGTACGGATGAGCAGGTCAGGGTCACAGATACCGCTGGTGTAGAGGTGTCGCTCGAAGAGAGATTCGTCAATGTCTTCAGGTTGGAGGGTGCCCTGTTGAATCTGGGTAGCGATCGCCCGACATGCCTGCACAATCTCCTGCCGCCCACCATAATTGGTCGCAATGGTGAAGCGGATGCCCTGATTGTTGGCCGTTTGCTCCATCGACCGCTGAATCTCATCCTGTAGGGATTGGGGCAGCGCTAACAGATTTCCAGCGAAGCGGATTCGGACTCCTTCCGACATCATTTCTTTAAGCTCTTGCCGCAGCACCCGCTCAAACAGAGTCATTAAAAAGTCCACTTCTTCCAGTGGACGTCCCCAGTTCTCCGTCGAAAAGGCATAGGCAGTCAGTGCTTCAACTCCCCAATCTCGGCAGCAGCGAAGGAGGTCTTTGAGGGCATCTACGCCCCGACGATGCCCCATAATGCGGGGGAGCCCCCGTCTCTGTGCCCAGCGCCCGTTGCCATCCATAATGACCGCGACGTGCCGGGGCAGGCGATCGCGTTGTAGGTCAGCAGGCAACTCCCTAAGAACGGTTGGCTTTGCTGTCATTTTTTCTCCGAGAAGCTGACGATGAAGGACGGATAGGCTTAAGGATGGATCGTAACCGCTCGCCGAGCTGACGACCCAGGCTACGCAACTGCGGAGCCACGGGCTCTCGCTCGACCGACTGAGAGAAACGGGCGACTAACAGTTCCCTCAGTTTACTGCTCGTTAGGGGTCGATTTAGTGTTCCCCGTTCCGCCAGAGAAATTGACCCTGTTTCTTCAGATACAACAATGCAAAGGCAATTTTCGACTCGCTCGGTAATTCCCATGGCGGCCCGGTGGCGAGTGCCTAGCTGTCGTGATGCAACCCGTTCAGACAGCGGCAAGATGACTCCAGCCGCCACAATACGATTAGCGCGAATCAGTACCGCTCCGTCATGAAGCAGGGTTGAAGTTTGAAAAATTGTTTGTAAAAGTTCTTTAGAAAGTTCTGAATTAAGCCGTACTCCAGGCACCGAAAAATCCCGCTCATCCATGGGTGCGCCTGTTTCCAGCACCATCAATGCTCCCGTTCGATTCTGAGACAACTCTTTGACAGCATCGACGATCTCATCAATAACGTTGTCTGCCTTGGGGATGGTTTCCGTATTCGGTTGTAACAATTGTAAGATTTCGCCACGTCCAAGCTGCTCCAGGAACCGGCGAAATTCGTTTTGTAGAATCAGGGCCATTGCCACAGCGGCCCCAATGACGAGCTTTTCCAGCACAAAGCTGAGTAGCCTCAGCCCCAGTGTGTTGCTTAGGGCTGAGGCCAGCATTAGGACAATCAGCCCTCGTACCATCCACAGCGTTCGGCGTTCTCCAATGATCACCAGAACCACATAGGTCAGTAAAAGGACCGATATCAGGTCAATTGCCGGAAGCAGTAAAGACTGAGTCCAGCCGAGGTTTGTCAGCCATTGCTTCAGCAGAGAACCCATCAGACTAGAGCTGGAGTTGGTCGATGGCCGAGACAGCACAGGGCTGTATGACGGCGAGGAGCAGGTGTAAACGGAAAGACAGATTCCAGGTAACAGGATTAGCTAACTTAGCATACCCATTGAGATGGGCCAAGAAAGCGGGTATGTTACCGCGCTCCCCTGTTTTCCCTCAATCTACACTCCGATCGCTCCTATCGTACAATTCGACGGGAATTCTCTCGATCAGCTTTTTTGTAAACGTTCGGGAAGACGATCCTGCCGCACCAGGTCGGCATAAGTCTCTCGCTGAAGGATGAGATTTGCTTCGCCATCACGAACCAACACTGCTGCTGGGCGAGTCAATCGGTTGTAGTTTGAGGCCATGCTGTAATTGTAGGCTCCGGTCGCCATCACAACGACCACGTCTCCCGGCTCCGTTTCAGGAAGCTTGGCATCTTTGATCACAATGTCGCCCGATTCGCAGTGCTTCCCGGCGATCGCCACCGACTCTGTCATAGGAGCCGACATCTTACTCGCTGCCGCTACCCGATACACCGACTGGTAAGTAATGGGGCGAGGGTTGTCAGACATACCACCATCGACCGTGACATAGGTGCGAATGCCGGGAACCGTCTTCTGGCTACCCACGGTGTAGGCCGTGACGCAGGAGGAACCGATGAGCGATCGCCCTGGCTCAGAAACCAACCGTGGCAATGGGAAGCCTTTTTCTTCACACGCTTTCACCACACCATCACAAATAATCTTCACCCACGCATCAATACTTGGAGGATCATCCGACTCCACGTAGCGAATGCCCAGACCGCCACCCACATCCAGCTCGGTGATGGGCAGGCCGTACTCCTTCGCCTTCTGCATCCAGTTCACCAGCACGCCAGTTAAATCCTGGTGGGGTTGCAGTTCGAAAATCTGGGAACCGATGTGCGCGTGCAGACCAATGCAGTTTAAGACAGGGTTTTTCTGGATGAATTCAAACACCGACTCCAGTTGGTCGGGGTCAAAGCCGAACTTGCTATCCAGGTGGCCGGTGCGAATGTATTCGTGGGTGTGACACTCGATGCCAGGGGTGAGCCGCAGCATAATTCGAATGCTGGATTGGTTAGTGCGTCCGGCCAACTCTACCAGTTGCTTTAACTCGTACCAGTTGTCAACGACAATGGTGATTTTGGCGGCGATCGCCATCTCCAACTCATCTACGGACTTATTGTTGCCGTGCATATAGATAGTGTCGGAAGCCAGGCCAGCTTGTAGAGCTGTGTATAACTCGCCACCCGAAACGACATCGATGCCCAGTCCTTCATCCCCGACAATGGCGTCCACCGCCAGGCAATTCCAGGCTTTTGAGGCGTAAATCACCAGGGAATCGCCGGGGTAATGAGTCTTGAAGGCATCCCGATACTGGCGGCAAGCAGTACGCAAGCCTTCTTCATCAAGAATGTAAAGCGGTGAGCCGAATTGCTTTACCAGGGTCACTACATCGCAGCCCCCCACTTCCAGGTGGTCTTTCTCGTTGACCTGAGCGGTCAGCGGCATCAGCAGTTGGTTGGGGGAGGTTTGCTCCGGGCGGGACTCAGGAATGTACTGGCGACCGGAATCAGCGGAGGCCGCAACGGGAGTGGAGACCATGAGGACAATCCTTGAACGAGGGATGTAGAAAAAACTTCAGGGTGAAGGGAGGCAGGGTTCGACGGTCACTATCCCAAACGGGGGTAAGCTGACGCATCGCTGCCAGGATCCATCTTCCCAGTGTACAATCGGGCGCGGTCACTCGTTAAGCGATCAATTCGATGGCTGTTAGCGAATTTTGTCATACCGCTGTGAACACCTTATATCTGCATCCGTTGACATCTGAATGGATTCCCGCCGCCGTGGAACTGGATCAAAAATTCCTGGGCGGTCTATGGTCAGCAGATGGATACCAGAGAGAAATTGATAGCCCTAATGGGCTTTTGATTGCTCTCAGCACCCCAGATTCTCGTTTTTCAGGAGAAACCGGGGATCTAAACCCTGTAACAGGCTCGTGGGTGGGTGAGTTGCAAAACCCCAAGTGTCTGGGGTCTTTGATTGGGTTTGGTGCTCTTTGGATGATTCTTGATGAGGCTCATATTACGCTGCTTGTTGTTGACGAGGCATACCGAGGGCATGGATTAGGACGATCGCTCCTGATAGCCCTACTCGAAGCCGCACGCCATCACGATATGGCGCGGGCAACGTTGGAAGTTCGGCCCTCGAATGAAGCAGCGATCGCTCTCTACACCTCTTTCGGCTTCAAAGAAGCAGGTCGTCGCAAGCAGTATTACCATACCCCCATCGAAGACGCGTTAATTCTTTGGTGCAGTGGGTTGCAATCTCAAGAATTTGCGGATAACCTCTGTCTCTGGAAGGAGGAGTTAGGCGATCGCTTAAAGCAGAGTGGATGGAAGATCGAAGAAGCTGGTGTTTGAAGCTTACAGCCGATCTCCATTACGAATTTTCTGCGCGGGTAAGAAGCTCATTGGGCCTCTGATCCTCGCTCTAGTGTGCTGTTCTTGACAGATGTCCCCCCTTCCAGACAGGATTACTGCTCGGAACCAAAATCTTTCTAAACGATGGCAGGTTAAGCCTGAATTAATCGAAATATCGTGCGATCGTCCTGGTATGGGCGGGGATCACCCAGTGCTGATACGGCTGTAGCAGTACCGGTGTTGCTATTTCCCTATGCTAAAATCAGCGTACCGGCTCGCAGCAGGTGATATAGACTGCCATGTTTGAACGCTTCACTGAGAAAGCCATTAAAGTGATTATGCTCGCCCAGGAGGAGGCTCGCCGCCTGGGTCACAACTTTGTTGGAACCGAACAGATCCTCCTGGGTCTGATCGGGGAAGGCACCGGGGTTGCCGCCAAAGTCTTGAAATCCATGGGTGTCAACCTGAAGGATGCTCGCATTGAGGTCGAAAAAATTATTGGCCGGGGTTCGGGCTTCGTCGCGGTTGAAATTCCCTTCACCCCACGGGCGAAACGGGTTTTAGAGCTATCTCTGGAAGAAGCTCGTCAACTAGGCCACAACTACATCGGTACCGAGCACCTCCTGTTGGGGTTGATTCGGGAAGGTGAAGGTGTCGCCGCGCGCGTGCTGGAAAACCTGGGCGTAGACCTTTCCAAGGTGCGTACCCAAGTCATCCGGATGCTGGGCGAAACTGCCGAAGTATCGACGGGCGGTAGCCAGGGCCGCACCAAGACACCAACCCTGGACGAATTCGGTTCTAACCTGACCCAGATGGCCTCTGAAGGCAAGCTGGATCCAGTAGTAGGCCGTCAGAAAGAAATCGAGCGGGTCATTCAAATCCTCGGTCGCCGTACTAAGAACAACCCGGTGCTGATTGGGGAACCCGGCGTGGGTAAGACCGCGATCGCCGAAGGTTTGGCCCAACGTATCGCCAATGGCGACGTTCCCGACATCCTTGAAGATAAACGGGTCGTCACTTTGGACATCGGTTTGTTGGTGGCTGGCACCAAGTATCGAGGGGAGTTTGAAGAACGCCTCAAGAAAATCATGGATGAAATCCGGCAGGCCGGAAACGTCATCCTGGTCATCGACGAAGTTCACACCCTCATCGGGGCAGGGGCGGCAGAAGGCGCGATCGACGCGGCCAATATACTGAAGCCCGCACTGGCTCGCGGTGAACTTCAATGTATCGGTGCCACAACCCTGGATGAGTACCGCAAGCACATTGAGCGAGATGCGGCACTGGAACGCCGTTTCCAGCCCGTCATGGTGGGCGAACCCACGGTCGATGAAACCATCGAAATTCTGCGGGGGTTGCGCGATCGCTACGAGCAACACCACAAACTCAAAATCTCCGACGAGGCTCTGGACGCCGCTGCCAAGCTGTCGGATCGGTACATTTCAGACCGCTACCTGCCCGACAAGGCCATCGACTTGGTGGACGAAGCCGGTTCTCGGGTGCGCCTGATCAACTCCCAGTTGCCCCCGGCAGCGAAAGAGCTGGATAAGGAACTGCGTCAGGTTCTCAAAGAGAAAGATGATGCGGTTCGTTCCCAGAACTTCGAGCGGGCAGGTGAACTGCGTGAGCGGGAGATGGAGATCAAGCAAGAGATCCGCTCCATCGCTCAGGCGAAGAAGACCGAGTCTACGGATGGCGAAGACACCACCAGCCCCGTGGTAACGGAAGAGGACATCGCTCAAATCGTTGCCTCCTGGACGGGCGTTCCGGTGAACAAGCTGACGGAATCCGAGTCCGAGCGCTTGCTGCACATGGAAGACACGCTCCACGGTCGCATCATTGGCCAAGACGAAGCGGTGAAAGCGGTATCTCGCGCCATCCGTCGGGCACGGGTTGGTTTGAAGAACCCCAACCGTCCGATCGCCAGCTTCATCTTCTCTGGACCGACTGGGGTGGGTAAGACCGAGCTGACCAAGGCTCTGGCTTCCTACTTCTTCGGTTCCGAAGATGCCATGATCCGTCTGGATATGTCGGAATACATGGAGCGCCACACCGTATCCAAGCTGATCGGTTCGCCTCCAGGTTATGTGGGCTACAACGAAGGCGGTCAGTTGACTGAAGCCGTTCGTCGTCGTCCTTACACCGTGGTGCTGTTTGACGAAATCGAAAAAGCACACCCCGACGTGTTCAACATGCTGCTGCAAATCCTGGAAGATGGTCGCCTGACCGATGCCAAGGGTCGCACAGTGGACTTCAAGAACACCCTGCTGATCATGACCTCCAACATTGGTTCCAAGGTGATCGAGAAGGGTGGCGGCGGCCTCGGTTTCGAGTTCTCCGACAATGGCGATGCGTCCGAGTCTCAGTACAACCGCATTCGCTCGTTGGTGAACGAAGAACTGAAGCAGTACTTCCGGCCTGAGTTCCTCAACCGGGTTGACGAGATCATTGTCTTCCGTCAGCTCAAGAAGGACGAGGTCAAGGAGATCGCCGACATCATGCTCAAAGAGGTGTTTGTTCGCCTCACCGAGCGCGGTATCACTCTGGAAGTGACCGAGAAGTTCAAGGATCGCCTGGTGGAAGAGGGCTATAACCCCAGCTACGGGGCACGACCGCTCCGCCGAGCCATCATGCGCCTGCTGGAAGATTCCCTCGCTGAGGAAATCCTCTCCGGTCGCATCAAAGACGGTGATGTTGCCGTCGTAGATGTGGGTGATGACGGTCAGGTACAGGTTGCCTCGGGTGAACGGCGCGAGCTGTTACCTCAAGCGGCAGAATAAGCAAGTTGATTGAATTGTAAAAAAAAGGGGGGCGCGATCGCGCCCCCCTTTTTTACTGTTTAGTTTTGTGAACTAATAATGGTTACCAAGTGCTAGATTAATCTATCTGCACAACCAATTAGTACCTGACTGTATTTCAATGTATTAGAGCTTTATTGGAATGCGGCTTTTAAGCTATAAATCAACACATCTAGTACCTCCTAACAACTCATCAATTGAATGTAATAGAGACTTGGGAATTCTACAATTTTCAACAGCTTGGAGAGTTAGGCCATTCTCTTCTAGGAAAATTAACTCAGCTTCCATATAAGACACATTCAAAATATAACCAGCTAATCCTTCACCATTACTGATTGAGAATAGCCAGTCTGAAAATGTAGGCCAAATATTATAGTACGTGTTCTCGTCAATCAAAATGCGAAAGCACAACTGGTAACTACAGAATATACTTCGGCGAATTTGAGAGGTACATTCTTCCCCAGAACGTATGTGATTGTTTGCAATGATAATTCTCCACTCCTTATCAAAACCCTGCTCATATTCTGTGAAAAAGGGATCATCTAGTCGTGTCTGAAAGCCGTAGTCCTCTGAGCGTGTCATGTACGCTAACGTTTCTCTGTCCTCACCTGTTAGTTCGGGCTGTAAGCTAAGAATTAGACCGATTTCAAAGGCAGTACCCATAAGACTTCTGATAAAAGTAGTAACTTTGTCTCAAAATTAACAATGATCTCTCAAGTACCATCCTCATAGAGGTTAGTCTACAAGCAATAAACTTAGATGCGATGTATAGCCCATCATCGAACAGCTTGAACGGGGTGAGTTATAAGGAGATCAAATATCCGGAATAGGTTATGAAGTTTTCAAATTGAGAGGCCGTAATAGTGATACTCAGAAGGGCAAAAATGCTGACTATCGTTTGATTGATATGTTAAGACGAGCACAGGAATTATTCTATTAACGATTTACATAAAATCTGAACAAATTGATATCGCAGCGGATGATATCCGGAGCATCATTACACAAGATGAGCGTCTGCAAATTAGCGATAAAGAGGATGAAGGGGAGGAAGCGATATGACGATTGATGCGATCGCATTACCCATAGAAAAAATTTCTGAGTTCTGTCACAAATGGCAGGTCATTGAGTTTGCTCTATTTGGTTCTGTCTTGCGCGAAGACTTCCGCCCTGATAGCGACATTGATGTCATGGTTCAATTTCACCCAGACGCTCATCCTACATTCGGGAGCCTGGATCAGATGGAAGCTGAGTTAAAAACTATTTTTCATCGAGACGTTGATTTAGTTACACGTCAAGGTATTGAAGCCAGCCGCAATTACTTACGGCGAAAAGAGATTCTTTCCTCGGCTCAGGTCATCTATGCAACGGGATCTTCAATTCCTGCTTGATATGCTGCAATCCGCAGAACTAATCAAGACTTACATTGCCCAATGTTCTAAAGATGAATTCATTAAAAATATACAGCTTCAAGATTCAGTAATTCGGAGGCTCTTGGTAATTGCTGAAGCGGCAAGACGCGTTTCAGAGACAACTCGGTAGGTATTGCCAAATATCTCATGGCACGAGATTAGTGGAATGCGAAATCGGCTAGTGCACGAATACGATGATGTTAATCTCAACATCGTTTGGGATGTAGTTGAATTTGAAATATCTCCTCTAATTGAGGAGCTAAAGTCGTGAATTCCACCTGAATCCTGAGGTTGATGGTGGCGATCGCCCTAACCACTTTACCCATTGCAATCCACAACAACCCGTCCCTGAACTTGCCCTGCCAAAATCTGCTTGCTAAAAGTAGGGACATGATCCAGCGGAATGATGGCGTTAAGAATCAGCTCAAAGAGATCATCGGTTAGAAGCTCTGTGAGTCGTTGCCAGGCTTGGAGGCGTTTTTCTTGAGGACAAAGGACGGAATCGATGCCGAGTAGGCTGACGTTGCGGAGGATGAAGGGGAAAACGGTAGTGGGGAGATTGCTGCCGCCAGCCAGACCACAGTTTGCGACGCAGCCACCATAGGTGATAGTTTTCAGCAGAGTAGCGAGGGTTTGACCACCGACGGTGTCGATCGCCCCGCTCCATTGTTGGGAGCCGAGGGCGGGTTGCAGAGGTTCCAGGCGACCGATGACGTCAGTGGCACCGAGATCGTGGAGATAATCGCCTATAATTTCGTGCCGACCGCTGGAGGCGGTAACAGGATAGCCGAGGCGGGAGAGAAGGGCGATCGCAATGCTTCCCACGCCCCCAGCGGCTCCGGTAACGAGGATGGGGCGATCGCTGCTAATTCCGTGGGCTTCGAGGGCCATGATGGAGAGCATAGCGGTTAAGCCTGCGGTGCCGATCGCCATAGCTTCCACTCCTGTTAACCGATCAGGCAAGGGTATCAACCAATCCGCCTGAACTTTTGCCATCTGGCTATAGCCACCCCAGTAACGTTCGCCCATTTCCCAGCCAGTAGCAATGACGGTTTGGCCGGGTTGAAAGGTAGAGGAGGTGGATTCCACAACGGTTCCGACTAGATCAACGCCGGGAACCATAGGAAACTTGCGGATGACGGGGGAAGTTTGGGTGATGGCTAGGCCGTCTTTGTAGTTGAGGCTGGAGTATTGGACGGAAACCAAGACATCGCCGTCGGGAAGGTCACCGGGTTCCAGGGTTTCGAGGGTGGCTGGGGAACCTTTTTCGCGGATGACTAAGGCTTTGAAGGGGGACATGGATGCCTCAAATTACATCAAGCAGTATTGGCTAGTGTATGAGGAGACAGATTGTAATGGTTGCTTCTGGATGGTTGATTATTGCAAAGGTTGGCTTGGAGGCGCGTCGCCCTCCAAACCTCCCGACTGGGGGACGGGCCTCTCCGTCCCCCAGACCCCCTTGGCCTAGGAGGTTTTGCATGGGCGTTGTTAGGCCGCTTCGCATTCGTGGGGTTTGGATCAGGTTTGGGTGGTGTCGTTGCACCTAAATGAATGGCTAGTACGCTGAGGCGGAAATCCATCACCTATGTTTTGTGTGGGGTGCGAAGCACCCCACACAAAACATAGGTTGTGAACTTAGGCCGCAGCCTACTAGCTAACTTTCTAGGGAAGTTGATTAAATTGTTCCCAGAGTTGGTCGGCTTGTTGTTGGTAGTGTTGGGCTTCGGTGGTGTTGCCTTGAGAGGTATGGATGGTGGCGATCGCTTCCAACACTTCTACAAGGCCATCGGAATACTCACCATCGGGGTATAAACTGAGCACTTCCTCAAAAGTCGTTAGGGCCTGATCCAGCTGGTTTTGTGTGTGGTAGATCTGACCAATGGATGCGAGGCTGTAAGCGACCGCGTCTCGGCCATACTCCTGGGTGCGGTAGTAGGCGATCGCTTGCTGATGGGCAGCGATCGCGTCATCCCAACGGCCCAATCGTTGGTATAGCTGGCCAACCGTCTGTTGCATTGCTGCGACTCCTTCCACATCCTGAGTAGCGCTACTGCGCAGCTCCAGGCTTTGGAGGGCATAATCGAGGGCTTTTGCCAGATTGCCGTGCTTCTGGTACTCCTGCTGAATCATCGTTAACGTTGGAAACTGCGCATAGGAATCAGGGGACTGAGCACTGAGGACGATCGCTTGCTGAAAGTAAGCTTCAGCCCTATCGAGGTGGCCTTCTTCCAGGTAGGCACGCCCAATGGTGTGCATCACAAAGGATTGCTGGGAAAGATTACCTGCGGTTTGGCGCTCGGCTTGAGCTTGCTGATAAGCGGTAGCGGCAAGTGCCGGTTGCTGTTGGGCCTGGTAGAGATCGCCTAGGTTATCGAAAAAGCGGACCCGATAGGGATGGGCTACAAAGTCGTCATAGTCGGCCAGGAGAGCAATCGCTTGTTGGAAGGATTGTAAGGCGGCTTCGTGATCGCCTTGGGTTGATTGTAGGAGGCCAAGCTGATCGAGGGCAATCGCTTCATGCAATGTATATCCTTGTTCATGAGCCGTTGCGATCGCACGCTGATAGGCCTCCACAGCCATATCCTCCTGGCCCATTTGCCGATGCACAGAAGCAATATTCGTCAGAAGTTCGGCACCCTCCCACGGGGCTACAAGGGTTGTGCGGAGCGTGGATGCTTTCTGGTACGCGGTGAGGGCAGCGTCCAACTGGCCCAAGGAACGTTGGAGATTGCCGATTACTAGCCAAGTTGCCGATTGTCGTTGGGTGTCATTAACCGCTTCAAATTCGACCAGAGCACGTTGTTCGTAGGCGAGTGCCCTATCCAGGTAACCTTCTAACTCGGCTATGGCTGCCATCCCGTCGAGCACATCACCTTTCAGGGAGCGATCGCCATCTCCCAATGCCACCAGTGTTTCCTCTATCCGTCGAAAGGACGTATCGGGATAGCGGAAGTTAAAAGCCCAAAGGGCCCGTTCTATCCTTGGGTCCAACTCAGGGGCTGTTTGAGCGGGGGTTTGCGCCTGGGCAACGGAGGAACCCGGTAGAAGGATGAGCGTGTGTAGGGGTGCAGCCAGAGCCAGCCCAGAGAGTATTCCAACTAATATTTTTTGAATAGGACTTACGCAAGCCTGCTGTCTATGGTGTGTTTGTGTTGTGGGTGGGGTACTTCGTACCCCACCCACAACACAAACGCGTAAGTTCTGATAAAGCTGCGCTATAGGGTCTGTGTTCCGGCACGTCAGGGCGCGGACCCTATAACGCAGCTTCATCTTGAATTGGTATAGGGAACGACGGAAGGTGTACATGGAGCAGTCCTATAGCTTTATGCATGTTGGCATGGCAAAGAGGGAGTAGAGCCTGACTTCCGCTCTCCCTTTGTCATACCAACATGAGCGGAAATGTAAGCAGCGTTAGTGAGCTTCCCCTTCGGTCGCATCAGGTGCTTCCTGCCATTGGGCCGTAAAGGGAATGGGTGGCATCAAGGCATCGAGTTGAGCGGTACCAGTGAGGGTGTTATTTTGAATGGCTCCTTGAATTTCTACCGTGCCTGAACATTGAGGGATATGGGAGAGGGAACCGGATAGGGTTAGTTCCTGGCTATTCCAACGGCCAGTCAGGGAGGGGCGTTCCTTTGCAATACGGACAGTGCGATCGTCGGCATCGTTGGCTAGCAGGGTTCCGGTGAGGTAGATACCCGATTGTTGGATGGAGAGGGTGAGGGGGCGATCGCCCAAACAACCCGGCAATGTACCAGGGGCGATCGCATAGTCTCCCTCAATGGCTTTAGGAGCTTGCAGATGGGCTTGCCCATAACGAGTTGTCGCTAGAAACAGCACCGTGACAGAGCCAATCGCAACTCCGTAAAATGCCAGGGACTTGGGGCTAAAGTGGCTGCTCATACACTGGCTCCTGTAGAATCGGCGTCTTGTGCTTGAGGCCGCTGAAACTCGCGAACAAGATCAGTGATATGAAACGTGACGTGCTCTTTTCGAGTAATGAGCAGTGAGGAGCGGCATTCTGTCACCAGCTCGTCGGTGTAGATGCCCAGGGTTTGCCGTTCCACCCCCCATTCGCGGCTGGCCCCTGCAATCGTCAGATCGACGTCGTAGGAGGCTTCCGCTACTGCCTGCACTGGATGATCGGCTTCAATGATGGGAATTTGGATGCGATCGCGTACTACATCAGGAAGCTGACGCATCAACAGCTCGAACTCATAGGTGAGCTCGGTCATGGGCTGATGAGGAGATGCCACCCGTAGAATGGTAAGTTGGCTTTTGGGATGGTTAATGAGCAAGCGCAGAGCAATCTCCAGCCCCAGATCATTGTGGATGTTGGGCATATAGGGCACCAACAGTTTTTCAATTTGAGACAGGTTTTGGTCGACAAACACGGCCACATCCACCCGTGAAGTGGTGAGGATTTGCCCGACCCGTCCACCCAGTCGATTTTGACTAAAGGTGGGGCGATGCCACCCCATTAGAATCAAGTCGGCTCGCTCCTGTTCCGCAATCCGAGTCGTTTCCTGAGCGACATCAGAAGCCATCTGCACAATTGGACGCACGACGAAACGGCGGGGTGGAGGGCACAGACTATCGATCAGCGAGTGTAAGTGAGTTTTACGCTCAACGATTTTTCGTTCGACTTGGCTGGGAGTAGCGGCAAAGGCATCCTCATCAGCTTCCAGGAGATTTAATGGATAAATAGCTGTTGAGGATGAAGGGCTGGCGGCGATCGCTAGGGCCAGTTGAATCAAACCCTGTTGTGTCCGAGGATTGGCGATCGGTACCAGCACTTTGTAGGTCGGTTTCACTTCCGCCTCGGGTTCCATCACATCCTGCCGGATCAAGTGTTTGGGATAGGTCCATTCCAATAAGGGGGATGTCATGACCGTGGTGACCAGAGCCATGATCACGAGCATGGTGAACAATAATGGTGAAATCACATGGAGGCTGAGGCCAATGTTGAGCACAATCAGCTCCGTCAGCCCTCGTGTATTCATCAACCAACCCAGAGCTGAAGCCTCCCGATGTTGAATGCCGCAGAAGCGAGCAGCGCTATAGGCCCCAATATATTTTCCGGCGGTCGCAATCAACACAATGAGCCCACACAGTAACCAGAGAACAGGACTATTCAGTAACCCAATTTGGGTGCGAAGTCCACTGTAGGCAAAGAAGATGGGAAGCAGAAATGTGAGAACAAAATCTTCTGTTTTCTCGGCCAATTCGCGAGTTAAGCCTACATCTTTGGGCATCACAGCCCCTACTAGAAATGCCCCAAAAATAAGGTGAATTCCAATAAGTTCAGTAATGATGGCGGAAACTACAACCGCGATATAAATCGCGGCTAACATAAACTGGTTAAGCCGTCCTCGACGCCTGTAATAGCGGGATAAATAGCTGAGAAATTTACGCCCAACTGTAAACATCAACGCAATATAAATGATGGCAAGAATAACGGTGGGAATAGCTGCCGTTATAGTGCCGTGCTTCGCGACGGCAATGGAGAGGGCCAACAGACACCAGGCGGTAACATCATCTACAGCGGCACAGGTTAATGCCAGGGTTCCTAAGCGGGTTGATTGTAGATTGTTTTCGGTAATAATTCTGGCTAGAACGGGAAAGGCTGTGATAGACATTGCAGCCCCCAGGAAGAGGGCAAAGGCTGTAAAAGAAACATCACCATTCGATACCAGGGGATAGAAAATTAACGACCCTAATGTACCTAGGGAAAAGGGCAACAGAATGCTGGCGTGAGAGGTTAAAATCGCAGCTTCTAGCTGGCTCTTTAAGTATTTTGGATCGAGTTCTAACCCAATTAGAAACATAAAGAAGATCAGACCAACCTGCGAAAGAATATTCAGGTATGGAATGGTTTCGGGTGGAAATAGTACTGATGAAAAGGTTGGAGTCAACCATCCTAAAAGGGACGGGCCTAGCATAATGCCTGCAACAATTTCACCAATTACCAGAGGTTGTCGAATACGACGAAATGCTAACCCTACCAAACGAGACAATCCAATGACCAGAACGACGTCGATTAGAACCAAAACAACAGTATTCATCTTCATTTTCTCCAAACTGTGGCAAGGCCATATCGGCGTTTGCAGTTGTGTCTTGTCAGAATCAAAGCTTATTTTGCTTCTAAAGCATAGGGCTGAATAGTCCAAAGAATTGTAGAGCAGACAGCATGTGTCTTTAGAAAAACTTAAGCCGAATAGTCAATATTTTCTTAAGAGTCGCGTTCTACATATTGTTAAAAAGCTGGGATGATAATAGAAAATTCATTAACCCTTTGCGCTCGAATTCACCATAATCTGTCACCATTCCATTTCAATCGGTGTAAACGCTATTATTCCTTATGCAGATAGACATATTGTTAGGATCTCATCGCCCAAAAATAGCCTCCTAGAGGTGGGGGATAATTCTTCAGAGCTGATTCTTCCATTGTCAGATTGTTTTTCAAAAAACTAAACTTTGAAAATAAAAGCTTTATTTGGCTGAATTAAAACTTAATCTTGATAGGCGATCGCTCCCGACATTCATACTCCCAGCCGTTTTCGTTAGGACACAAAGAGTGATGTACTGCACCGCACCGCCTCACTCTTTGTGTCCTAACGAAAATGATTGCAGCTATATAAAGAGTATTAGAAAATCTAACGAAAGCTATCTACAACCCTTTCCAACCGGGTGAGAGATGTGGAACAAAGTTCCATATCCATTTCGCGCACCTCCCTCAATCGTAAAGGGTATAGCAGTTGCTAGAGATATTTTGCGTTCGCAGGCTCAAAAACTGAAAATATATACTCACATCTTGTACTTTTCTAAAAGTAAATTCCAGAACCGCTATTTCTTCGTCACGAAGCGACGAAGAAATAGCGGTTCTGGAGCTTGCTGAAGGATGTGAGTCCCTCACGGAGTGGAACCGTGGGACGGTTCCACTTTGGGAAGTTCTCAAGAAACTCACAGTTTCTTGAGAACTTATACCAAACAAATATGAAGCTGCGCCAAACTAGAAGAGTCCTCTTTGAGGTGATGGGCGATGACAGGACGTCCTTTTCAAGTCACGGTGACGGAGAGCCTGGAGCAGTTAGAG
>NZ_JAMPLB010000079.1:0-28439 GCF_039962325.1 Leptolyngbya sp. PL-A3 | reverse complement strand
TCGTTACTATTGATGACATCCAAGCCTTTAGAACAAATCTTATGGCTTGGAACCCCGTCTGATTTATGGCTTCTTGCCTTAGAGGACAGTGAACAGTTAGCCAATGCGCTGGAGCAGCAAGAAAAGATAATTACGCTGCTCGAAAAAGCATCCGAGTTGAGGAAAAGGGCCGAAAAGCACTTACCTTATGACTCTGAAGAGCCTTGGGTAAGCCGCTGGGTTGCGAAACCAATTAGCTATATGTTTCCATCTGAAAGTCGGGAGGTCTGGGTTGGAGACCTTAACAAACGGAATTACGAAATGCTTTGTCAAGGTTACCCGCTTTGGATGGTTAATATCGTTAATGTTGCTCGGGTTCTTGAACTGCTGATCTCCGCATTCAAGATTAAGATCAGTGATTTGATTCCATGTGGTCCGAAGTAGCTTCTAAGAAAACCTGAATAAAAAGGCGGGGTATCTCGCCTTTTTTGAAGGCTAAAAGCTACATTAATCACTACAGAGCTTCTTGCTTTTCACAATTTTCTCCTTGGGCCATTCGTCTTTGCGTTGTAAGACGAACCATCTTGTTACATTTTTCCTGGCAGCATTTAGGCTAGGATTAAGCTTACAAGTTCTGATAACAGCACAAGAAGTCATCTTGATGGTCTAAATCAAGCAATTCTTGCCAAAGCCTTGCAAGGTGACTTGGTTGAGCAAGACCCTAACGATGAACCTACATCCGTATTACTCGATTGCATTCGAGCCGAGCGAGAGCAAGCCGGAGGGAAGACGAAGGGAAAAGGGAAGTGAGGAAAGTAGGGAGCAGGGGAGCAAGGGAGCAGGGAAAACTTCGCCCATTAACTTAAGCCAGTGGCATTCAACTTAAGATCACCTTATCCTGACCATGGCTCTGGCCTCCCAATTTAAAGCACCATGCTTAAAGTGAAATCATTTCTGTTTGTCATTACTTTGCTTGTCAGCTTGCTCGTCGTTATAGGAACCGCTTATTCTCAACAATTCCTTTCAGAGGGGGCAAAGGCAGAACATTCGGCCTCAATCAACGCTAACCAGGAACTAGCCAGAGCCGTTCTGTCAGAAACCGGAATTGCTGAACGATATGATCTCTACCTTGGCAATGCTATGGACCTTGCCACATCACCGGAGATGGCGAGAAATACTCAATTTGTTGCGTGGCTCAATGAACTGACGGTTCAGGAAGCTGGATGGAAGTACGTTGAAGCTCAATACATTGACCGACTAAACAGCCATTTTTCAGAGGCAGAATTGACCGCCCTATTGGAACTCGCCAAGCAACCTCTGATGCAGAAGTGGATACAGTTTGAGGTTGAGAGCTATCTCGGTAGCGTTGAAGAAAGGCGCAGGCTACTCTTTCTGCTATGGGAAAACTATAACAATGCTGTGTTTACCCCACCTCCAGAAGCCTTGCCCTAAGAATACACTCGCCGCTTACAGTTAACCCGTCTAACTCATCCAGCAGCTTGGGGAGGCGAATCGCAGGAAGAGCGATCGTCCTTCCACCTACAATTAAAGTAGGGCGACAACAGAGGTAGCAGGATGATTGCCAATCCCAAAAATCAACCAATGGCTCCCGAAGCCTACCTGGAGTGGGAAGCTCAACAACCCCTCCGATACGAATACCTCAATGGTATGGCCTACGCCATGACCGGGGATACCGTTCCCCACAATGACATTGCCCTCAACCTTTACCGCACCCTTTACTCACACCTGCGATCGATAGGCTGTCGGGTCAACGTTGCAGATGTCAAAGTGCAAGTCTCCAATAATGGTCCTTACTTTTACCCCGATGTCATTGTGAGTTGCCATGAACAAGACCAACGTGCCCGCAAGCTTATTCAGTTTCCTTGCCTGATCATTGAAATCCTTTCCCCCGGAACCGCAGGGTTCGATCGCGGTGAAAAATTCCGAGCCTACCGCCGACTACATACCCTGCAAGAATACGTTCTGGTTGACTCCGAAACCCGTAGTGTTGATTGCTACCGCCGCAACGAGCATGGCAAATGGGAACTGACGGCTTACCCACCCGACGAAGACCCCGACAATGGCAGCGATCTTGAAGTTCACTTCATCAGCATTGATTTTCGTTGCCCCCTTTCCCTCATTTACGAAAACATCGACTTTCCTGAACCATCGCCCGATTTGCCCTGATACACCATGACTGGCACTCATCTGTACTAAGCTATTACAGCTACCATCGTCAGTTCGCCATGCCCAAGCAATCCTCCCTATCCCCCGCCGATGAGGATTACACTGCATTCCTGAGTGACCTAAAAACTCGGATCAGTAGAGCCCAGGTCAAAGCAGCACTGGCCGTTAACCGGGAACTCATCTTGCTGTACTGGCAAATTGGGCAGGACATCCTGGAGCGGCAGAGTAGACACAATTGGGGTAGCAAAGTCATCGATCGCCTCGCTGCTGACCTCAAAACAGCTTTCCCGGACATCTCCGGTTTCTCCCGCAGCAACCTCAAATACATGCGGGCCTTTGCCGATGCCTACACCCTGGATGAAATTAGCCAACGCTGCGTTGGCCAATTACCCTGGCGACACAACATCGCCCTCCTCACCAAACTCAAAGACAAAGAGCAACGCTTCTGGTATGCCCAAAAAGCCCTGGAATACGGCTGGAGCAGCGACATTCTGGTGATGCAAATTGAGTCAGGGCTAATCCAACGCCAGGGCGGGGCCATCACCAACTTCGATCGCGCCCTTCCCCCCGATCGCTCCGACCTCAGCCGCCAACTCCTGAAGGATCCTTACAACTTTGAATTCCTCACCCTTCATGCCGATGCCCAGGAACGTGATCTAGAACGCGCCCTTGTCGAACGTATCCGTGACTTCCTCCTGGAATTAGGTGTTGGCTTCGCCTTCGTCGGTAGCCAGTACACCCTGGAAGTCGAAGGCGACGAATACAAACTCGACCTATTGTTCTACCACCTAAAGCTTCATTGCTACGTCGTCATCGATCTCAAAGTGACCGAATTCAAACCCGAATACGCAGGCAAAATGAACTTCTACGTCGCCGCCGTCAACCACATACTCCGCGAACCCGACCGCGACGAACCCACCATCGGTATCATCCTCTGTAAATCCAAAAAGAAAACCCTCGTAGAATTCGCCCTCGACACCGTCCAAAATCCCATCGGCGTCTCCACCTACACCCTCCGCGAACAACTCCCTCCCGACCTTCAAAAATGCCTCCCCAGCGCCGAACAACTGGGGATGGAACTCGATGCCGCCATCTCCGACCTAACCCAGAACGAAGAATAGTAGAAGTAATGGGGCGATCGCTCCCACCCTGGCTCACAACTAATACCTGAGAGCCGAAACAAAATTGTCCAGCGGGGTGCTGGACAATTTTGTTTCGGCTCTCAGGTGTCAAAGAGAAGTCAACTTATCCAACTCATCCAACAACTTCTGGATGCGATCGCGCTTCTTACGATCCTCCAGCAACTTACCCTTTTGTAAGCGCTTGCCAATTTCACTCCACTGTTGAGCGATCGCCTTCTCGGGAGTCGGTTCTAATTTCGTTTCTGCTTGCAGATCCTTAATCCGAGTTTTGATTTCACTCAAAGGCAGGTTTTCAGAAATAGCCTGGTTTAGAAGTTCTTCCCTCTGAGCTTCGTCCTTAATGCGGGCGATCACCCGTGCCTTTGTGTACTCCAGCTTCCCCTGCCGCATCACCTCCAGCACATCACTAGGCAACCCAAGTAGCGGCAACCTTGATGTACGAAAGCTTTCAGGCGTTAGTCCAATCGTCACATTCAGGATTTTTTCAATCTCTTCCAGCCGTCGGGAAACGTTTCCCGACAGTTCGCCCCCCTTCTTCTGCACCGTTGCCATCTGAGTCAAAGCATCATAAATCTCACTGCGCTCACAGCCCAACCGCAGCGTCAGCAACTCTAAAACCCCCTCCGTCTCCTCAATCGGATTCAAGTCTTCTCGCTGGAGGTTTTCCACCAGGGTCAGTTGCCAGGCATCCTGATCCGACAGTTCGCGGATGGTAACGGGCACCTCTTTCAATCCCGCTATCTGGGATGCTTTATATCGCCGCTCCCCCGCCACTAACTCATACTGTCCCTCCTTCTTCAGAGGGCGCACCAATAACGGCTCCAAAATCCCGTGCAGCCTAATCGACTCCGCAAGCTGCGCCAACTTGTCCGGGTCAAAGTAACGCCGAGGCTGGCTAGTCGGCAGCACAATCTGTTTAACCGCCACAGACAGTGGTGCATTCTGCCCCGACTCCCCTGCAGGAGTCTCCGTTGTCTGGCTCAAAAATGCCTCCACCCCCCGCATTTGAGGAACAGATGCCCGCTTCCGTACCGCCATTACAACGCCTCCAACCCATCAACAATCGAATCCAGAACCTTCACAGCCGGATGGTTTGCACTAAATGCCTTCAACGGTAAATGCTCCATTGATGCATCCGCAAACGCCGTCGCCCGTGGGATGGGAGGGAAAACAGGAGCGATCGCCCCCAACTGTTCCTGAATTGCCCCCAAAATTGCCTTATCTTGAGCATTTCCAGACGCATAAATCGTCGGAACAAAGCCTGCAATCTTCAAATCTGCATTGACGTGGGTCTGCACCTGCCGCACACTATCCAGCAACAATTCCGTTCCCTTATAGCTCTTGTACTGCGTCTGAATTGGAATCAGAACATGGGTAGAAGCAACCAACCCCAGAATACTCAAAATCCCTAGACTAGGAGGCGAATCAATCAAGATAAAGTCATAGCGATCCAGCACAGGCTCCAGCGATCGCTTCAATCGCCACTCCCTAGCCATTACCGAAGTCAACTGGATCTCCGCTGCACTCAACATAATATTGGCTGGCAACAAATTCATCTCATGTAACCCGGCCCGAATCGCTAGAGGCTGATTTTCCAGAATAGAGCCAGCAACCGTATCCTCCAGGTCAGCAGGCTCCAACCCCATAAAGACCGTCAAACTAGCCTGCGGATCCATATCAACGAGCAGCACCGAACGACCCCGCTGAGCTATCTGATAGCCCAGATTCATTGTCAGCGACGTCTTCATTACCCCGCCAGATTGGTTGTAAACCGTGATTACCCGAGACACGTCATGTACCTACCCTACCTATCCAGCAAGTGTATGAGATTGTGGCATCCGTGACACACCAGATTCGACACCACAACACTCTAGGCAGGACAGCCTCATTCTCTCAGCACAATCTAGACCAAATACAGCGTTCCGCTTCACTTAATCAATTCTGCACACAGTGTGTGCAGAATCTAAAGTAGGCAATTGTCGTTGTAGACCACGGTATAGGGAGACTATTCGAGAACCACGAAGCTTAAAATATGGGTTCTCCAGCAGTTCCATTACCTTCTAAGCCAGGCCTGAACTCAATTTAGCGTAAGTTTAGCAAGATAGAGATAAGAGACGTTATCTCTATCTAAAATTAACGAAACCCAAGAGCGATCGCCCCTGCCTCTCTCTGTGGCCTTACTCTTTGGCCTCGTCCGGCTCAAAGGCTATGTTAGGCATCGTTATCTCTATCTAAAAGCCGGTGAAACTTGGGGTAATTGAGGTAGCTAGGCGAGTCCTCTCACAAGAATTCGCCTAGCTACCTCAATTACCCCATCTACACTAAAAACGAGACAGGGCAGGGGTTCGCCTCTAACTTTTTTGTTGAAGAAGCAATTATTAATGTCTAAAGCAAAAAACCTCTATTGAACGTGAAAGATTTGGGTTAAACAGGCAGTTGATTGATACCTTGGTTGGAGCCAACCACGATAAGAATGGCACCCTTGACCAAGCGCACATTGGGGGTAGGGTTAATTTCAAACCGGTCATTATGGCATACAGCTAGCACGTTGACACCATACCGCGATCGCAAATCCAACTCCAGAATTGACTTGCCATCAAATTCTTTCGGCACGACCACTTCCACGATGCTATGGTCGGGGTCAAGTTCAAAACGATCAAGGATGCCGGGTCGGGTGAGCGATCGCGCTAACTCACACCCCATCTCATGCTCAGGAAATACGACATGATCGGCTCCAACCCTTTGAAGCAGTTTGCCGTGAACTTCTGAGGATGCTTTTGCTACTACATGGGGTACTCCCCCTTCTTTAAGGTTCAGGGTCGTAATGATGCTCTCCTGGACGTAGTTACCAATAGCCACAATAACCGTATCAAATTCGAAGATTCCTGCTTCTTGTAATGCGGCGGGCTGAGTCGAGTCCAGTTGCAGGGCATGAGCAGCAATTTCGTCAGCAATCGCCTGATCCACCTGGCGCTCATTGGTATCTATACCAAGCACTTCATAACCTAGGTTATGAAGTGTCATACATACGGCCCGACCAAAGCGCCCTAGCCCGATGACAGCATATTGGCGGTTGCCGGTCCGAAGGTTTTTGAAGAAATTCAAAGAGTTCAGATTCACAGTTGAGTTTGGGTAGTAATGTAGGAGTTAATCTTTCCAACCTATCAAACTCTTAAATATTTAAATTTAAGAAGTAACATGAAAAGCTGGCCTACCGAGGTTTTCTGGCTCTATCCAACGAGTAAGTTCTCTTCGGGATAGCGAATAGTAGTGGGGTTAGGATCTCCTAGAAAAGCGGACATAAGGAGCAAAATACCGACCCGCCCCACATACATCGTGCCAATCAGCACAAGCTTTGACCAGACCGTAACCGTAGCAGTAATCCCTGTAGATAATCCTACCGTTGCAAACGCCGAGACCGACTCAAATAGAACTTGGATAAATTCCAGATTGGGATCGGTAATAGAAATCAGAATACTGGATAGAACTACCGTCGAGGCTGAGCCAAACAACACGGCAACCGCCTTCAAAATTAAGCTCATGGGAATCTGACGACGGTAGCACAGCACCTCCTGCTTGCTTTGCAAAACAGATTTAGTGCAGGAGTATAGAACACGAACAGTCGTCGTCTTTATACCCCCTCCAGTCCCACCTGGACTGGCCCCAATGAACATGAGAGCGATCGTAATGAATAGGCCCGATTGGGTCATGTCAGCATAATTGATGCTATTAAACCCAGCAGTACGAGGAACAACGGATTGGAACCAGGCAAGGAGGAGACGTTCACCAACGCTATATCCCTCTGTAGTGCCAGGATTGCGAAACTCAACGATAAAAAAGGCTAGAGTACCCACAATGAGGAGTGCCACAGTGGTACTGACTACCACCTTAAAGTTGAGGGGGAACACAACTCGCTCTGGGCGCGATTGGATGCGATCGCGCACCCACATAAACATCTCCATAATCACCTGGTATCCAATCCCGCCAAAGATAATTAGCAAGGAAATCACCAAAGTGATAGGAACCGAGGTTGCGTAACCAATTAAGTTATCAGAGAACAGAGCAAACCCAGCGTTATTAAATGCACTAACACTGTGGAATAGTGCAAACCAGATGCCACTCGACCAACCATGGTCATGGACAAAAGTCGGGAGCATGAGAAACGTTCCTGTCAATTCGAATAGCAGTGTCAACGCAATAATCGATTTCACTAGATTCCCGGTACCCGACAACCCCTCTTTATCAAGAGCTTGCTGGATGGCTAGCTTATCTCGTAAGCGTAAACGCCGCCGCAACACCATCAACAGCAAGGTGTTGGCAGTCATGTATCCAAGACCACCCATTTGGACGAGGAGGAGTAGCATGGCTTGACCAAAGGGTGTGAAGTAGGTGCCTGGGTCAACAACAGCTAAGCCCGTCACACACACTGCTGAGGTAGACATAAATAGGGCAACAATAAAGTCTCCCCATTGTCCACCTGCAATAGAAATGGGCAGCATTAAGAGCAGTGTACCGACAGTAATGAAGGCTGCAAAACCCAGACAGATTGTCCGGGGAATGGTCATAGCGGGGCCAGAGAACATTAAACTCACAGGCAAATACTCATGTCAGGAGAAGTGAATTGAGCCTCGTCAACAACTTGATTAAAAGCATAATAAGGTTGGAGTGGAGCAAAGATACCTTGCTGTTGTAATGCGTGAGGTATTTTGTAAAGCTGAGGGAAATTACGAACTACGTCCTGCGATTTATGGAGGTTCAGTAATCGTTCACTAGCTATCCATCCTATTGCAAGACCTAACATCAAGCAAATTGTCAAAACTGCTATCTTCTGAACTTGACTTAGCTCTACTTTCTGAAGGTCAAGTCTTGCAAGAAGTTCTGCTGCTAAAACAAATAATAGGTTTTCAAATATTTCCAGGTAGTTTAAAATAAATGACACGATAAAAATAGTTACTAGGCTGCTTATAACGTGAATTGCGTCTGAACTAATCCAGCGCTTTATAGTAGTTCCTATACTTTTTGAGCAAGGGTGTAAGATTATTACTTGTGACAAGAAATATATAGTTACTAGATTTATATAAATTATTAGGGATTGATGTTTCGACGCTAAAAGATAACCCTGAGCTGCATATGATAGACATAGCAAACTCAAGGAAATCCAAGGTTTTTGCTGCTTCAGTAAAAAATTTGACACAATGGGATGGGCAAAGCTTAGAAAACCTTTACTATTGATAGCTTTCATTGGAGAAGTAGAAAGGAGCTTTTTTAAAAAACTAGGGCTTTTGAATTGAATAATTAATTATGGCAGTCTTTCCTAATATCTAATATACTTTCCAGGCTAACTTCCACTTGCCAAGTATTTTTCCAAATTACGCAGAAATAATTTTGAAAAATACTCAGTAAAAGTGTTGCAGATTTAGATGAAAAAGTATAGCAGTATTAGTTTAGATGTAATCTAAACGCACATTTATTTCGCTCTATACAACTCATATAAATTAGGATAAATTGACAAAAAAGCTACACTTTCTTTTTCAATACGATGCGTAACTTGACGAATGTAAATTGTGGATTGGCAGCTTAGTAAGCAATTAAGCACCTCGGCTTCATGAAATCTAAAGTCTGAAATTTCTATATGCTCTTCCTAAGATGTGGGATAGATTTTGAGACTTTGGGTTTTCTTTTGTCCTTCCACTGGCAAAATTCCAGCTCGGAGCTTATTAAGAAGTGTTACTTCGTATTTTCGCTGTTTTAACAATTGGAACAGCATTATCATTTGGATGCTTTCCACTAGAAGCATTAGCCCAAACCCCTGATCCCTTAGAAGTAGCAGCCACAGCCCAAACGGCAGCAGACACAGCATTCATGCTGATTTGCTCGGCCCTTGTCCTACTCATGACTCCAGGGTTAGCTTTTTTCTATGGTGGCTTTGTACGTGCATCTAATATTCTCAACACGCTGATGATGAGCTTCATTATGATGCTGTTGGTCGGTGTGACGTGGGTACTTTGGGGATATAGCTTAGCTTTTGCTCCTGGTACTCCGTTTATTGGTGGATTGCAATGGCTCTTCCTGAATGGTGTTGGTTTAGAAACCACAGATTATTTGACAGGTTCGGAGCCTGAGGCGGTTGTTTCCTATGCAGCAACTATTCCTCATCAAGCTTTCATGATTTACCAAGGAATGTTTGCAATCATTACGCCTGCGTTGATTTCGGGTGCGATCGCCGAACGAATGAAGTTTAAGGCATACTTCTGGTTTGTTTTGCTGTGGTCAACGCTTATCTATAGCCCTCTTGCTCATATGGTCTGGGCCAAGGGCGGGTTAATGGGGTTGTATGGGGGCTTTGGTGCTCTAGATTTTGCTGGAGGAACAGTTGTTCATATCAGTTCTGGCGTTTCAGCACTAGTTGCTGCATTGATGCTGAAGAATCGACAAAGTTACCCCAATCACTTAACTCCCCCTCATAATGTTCCTTTCATCATGCTGGGGGCAGGCCTATTGTGGTTTGGATGGTTTGGTTTCAACGCAGGTAGTGCGCTGGCTTCTGGCGGTCTGGCAACCACTGCTTTTGTGGCGACCAACGCAGGAGCCGCTGCAGCAGGTCTGGTTTGGATTCTCATGGAGTGGGTATTGACAGGTAAACCCACGGCTGTTGGGCTAGCAACCGGAGCGGTCGCTGGTTTGGTTGGAGTTACCCCGGCCGCTGGATTTGTGACACCTATTGGTGCATTACTTATTGGAGGAATCACAGCCTTCTGCTGCTTCTATGCTATCCGAATCAAAAACAAACTCGGTATTGATGATGCACTAGATACGTTCCCGGTTCATGGCGTTGGAGGAACTGTCGGTGCAATTTTAACGGGAATTTTTGCAACGACGGAGGTGAATGCAGCAGGTGCGAACGGACTGCTATTTGGTAACCCGGCTCAGCTTCTAAAACAAGTAATAGCGGTCGCGATCGCTTATGTAATTGCTGGAGTTGGTACGTTTATTATCCTCAAAATTCTGCAAGCAACAGTTCGTTTACGGGTTTCATCTGATATTGAAGTTGAGGGTTTAGATCCGGCTGAGCATGCAGAGATTGGCTACGGTGAACAAGGGGTAAGCATGCTAGATTTAACTACCTCATCTAGTAAAACTGGGAATTAAGGTTAGCTGACAAAATACGGGCTACAAATGAAGGTATCTTACTGAAAGAGATATCTTCTATCTGTAGCCCGTATTTTCTAAATCAATTCAGAAATAAAAATTAATCTCTAAAAATGCTTTAGTCCTTCAAAGCTATGGTTACCTTTCTATCAAAAAACTTAAACGTCATGCTTCAAGGTTCTAATCAAAGAACTCATTCTACAGTCTTTTGGGTTGTGATAGTCTTGTTTGGATGTGTTGCATTTCTAGAACTTGTAACTTCAATTGATGCTGTATTCAGCTATTTATATGTAGGGCCAATTCTGCTGGCAAACTTTCAAGTAAACCGCGGTTTGGCAATTCGTTTAACAGTGCTAGCGTCTATACTGACAATTCTCAACTTATGGATTCCAGGTAGCGATATTATTAAATTAGAAACAGTTGAAAATCGCTTAATTGCTGTATTAGCTTTGATCGTGACTGAAATTCTCAGTTATCGTAATCGACGTTTTGAAGAGGCACTTGCTCAGAACAAAGCTGCACTACAATTGCAAGATAAGCTAACCAGCGTTCGAGAAGATTTCGTTTTTACACTGACTCATGATTTAAAAACTCCATTATTAGGCGCAATCGAAACGATAAAAGTACTAAAGCAAGAGCAATTTGGCAGCGTGACACTTGAACAGCACCAAGTATTTACCACAATGGTGCGGAGTCATCAGTCTAGTTTACAGCTTCTAGAAACTCTGCTTGACATTTATCGTAACGATGCTGAAGGGGTTAGTTTGGCACGCTCCCCGGTTAAAATTGTGAATTTGATAGAACAAACGATTGAAGCTCTAAGTAATCTGGCATCAAATTACCAAGTTTCACTAAATCTAAGATGTAATGGAGTTGAAGCTCGAAATCTTGTTATCAATGTTGATGCACTACAACTCCAACGGGTTATCTCTAATTTGTTCATAAATGCTATTAACCACTCCCCGAGTAATAGCAGGATTGACATTGTTGTCGACATTGATGGAAATCACTCTAACCTGCAGCAAGTAATTAAGGTTATGGATGAAGGACCCGGAATTCAACCTAACGAGCTTTCTCAACTATTTGAACGCTTTTATCAAGGGCATAGCGATCGCCAAGCTAAAGGTTCTGGATTAGGGCTATACTTAGCTCGTCAGATTATAGAGGCACATGGAGGGACGATTTGGGCAGAGAATCGTGCTTCTCATGGAGCTATTTTTGCATTCAGCCTCCCTGTTTAGTTGATATAACCCTGCAACGGACTATGAGCCCTTCAGAACTTCGAATTCTACTGGTTGAAGATGACGAATTGTTCCGTCTAGGATTGCAGGTTAAATTGCAGCAAGATCCCAATATATTAGAAGTCGTTGAGGCAGGAGACGGTGAAAGTGCCATCAGCATGGTCAGTCAGCGCCCCCTAGATATTGTTCTTTTAGATATTGGTCTGCCTAGAATTGGTGGAGTTGAAGCTTGTCGGCAGATCAAGCAGAAACGCCCCGATTTGCCCATCCTAGTTCTAACCTCACGCTCAGACAAAGCACTGATCAATCAACTAATCGAAATCGGTGTACAAGGATATTGCCTTAAAGGGGTTGCTTTCGAAACGCTCGTATTGGCCTTACGCTCTGTAACGGCTGGAGCTTCCTGGTGGGACCAGACCGCAACTGCTGAAATTTGGGGACTAGCATCTCAACCGAAAACCGCGACCTTTTCCCCTCTGACCCCACGAGAACAAGAAATTTTACAGCTCATAACTACTGGCAAAAGTACTCAGGAAATTGCAGATGCATTCTATATTGCTCCTGGTACTGTACGAGTTCATATCCATGCTGTGTTACAAAAATTAGAAGCTCGCGATCGCACTCAAGCCGTTCTTCTTGCTCTTCAGAAAGGTTTAATTAAAAACAACCCTCCAGCAAGTTGATACATTGAAAGTTCTTATAAAGATACCGGCAGCAAAAAAAGGAAGTAGTTACCCGGCCCATTGCCTGACCGTCGAGTGATGCCGTTATATGCTCGCGTATGCCTCCTTTCCAAGCTTTTATTAGGAGAGTGAGGTACGATCGAAGTAGAACTGAATCGTAGCTTACAGCTTCTGTTTGTTTAGCTTGCTGCGATCGCCGAAACGACATTAAGGAACAGACTCTAAATTCCCCTCCTTCATGCCTTTCAGTTGATTGATTCAACTTGAGTTGGTACAGGAGCCTTATTTTGTCGGCAAGTCAAAGTTTAGAAAAACCCAAAAACCAACTGCTAGCTGCACTGTCTGAGAAAGATTACCAACGCTTAGCCCCTTACCTGAAAGAGATGGAGCTGACGATAGGACAGGTGCTTCATGTTCCCTATGAACCTATCGAATACGTTTACTTTCCGCATCACTCCATCGTTTCTATCGTTACCACCATGGAGGATGGCTCAACTGTTGAAGTGGGCATAGTGGGCAGAGATGGCATGGTGGGGATTCCAGTTATTTTGGGCGGGGGAGCTTCGCCCCACGAAACCTTTGTTCAGGTTCCTAGTGGCGCAACCCAGATAAGAGCCAGTCGCCTCAAGAGACAGTTCGATCAAGGTGAAGCATTACAGCAGTTATTGCTGCTCTATGTGCAAGCTTTCTACACCCAGGTGTCTCAAACAGCAGCTTGTAATGCTCAGCACACAGTTGAATTGCGGCTTGCCCGGTGGCTACTGTTGATTCAAGACCGCATCCAGTCAGACACGTTGCCCCTAACTCAGGAGTTTATTTCTAAGATGCTAGGCGTTCGTCGGCCTGGGGTAACAGATGCAGCAAAGGCTTTGCAGCAATTAGGCATGATTGAATATTCCCGTGGCAAAATCATGATTGTGAATCGGAAGGCCTTAGAGGCCAGTGCTTGTGAGTGCTACAAGACAGGCCGAGATGAATTCGACCGCCTGTTAGGACAAGGTTTACCCTTACGTAGTGATGGCTGATCGGGAAATGAATTGCAAAGACGTGGCCGAGGGCGATCGCCCATGACAACAACAGAAGGTTTTTGGGTTGAGGCCAGTTCTTTTTGGCTATACATCTCCCAAAACATCGGCGTTGGCGTGGAGATATACCCGACTCAAAATCGCAGTGCGATTTCTATGTTGTGCCGAGTCGGTGAGAGCAACAACGAGATCCAGGTTTTTCCAAAAATCCAAACTGAGCTATTGACGGTGGATGAGGCTCGCTTTCAGGCTGCTGTTTTGATGAAAGCAGTGGACATTGCAAACGATTGGAAAACATATCAGCAAATGATGAGGTGGGCCGATTGCCCCTAAAAACTACCCATCTTAAAGTTGATTCACCCTCGACAAACTAACTTCACCTGTTAGCGTTCCATCAACGTAGATATAGAAGATCTGGTAAGGCGAACCGGCTCTTATCCACTCCTGGCTCAAGCTGAGCAACATTTTAGCAACTTCCTTGTCAGGCGCATCAATCATCAAAACCGCTTCAATATCGGTCAGTTGGCACTTTAACAACAAAGCTTTGTGGGCGTCCGACAGAGAAAGACTGAGTATTGCTCTTTTTGTAAAATCCAGCGCGGGAAGATGCATCAACAGAAATCAATGAAACATTGTAGATCCATTGAAAATTACCTTTGTGAGGATCTTGTGAGGGCGAACGCCAGCATTGCTAGAACCGAGCACATTCTCCTTCTGAACACAGTAAAGTTTGCAGAGCTCGCTGCCGACCTCTACAAGCAAGAAAGCCGCCAAATAAAATTGACGGCTGACGCTTTTGTGAATTGGTCATCGACGATTCTAGTCGATTGAAAACAGCCGTTCCATAGTTTACGAGTCTGAGTGAGATCGCTCTAATGAAGCCCATATTCTTGGCCTGTTAGCAATCTTCCGAGAGGGAGAAGCAAGGATTGGGCTGTTTGAGAAATACTGAGAATAATGGTTATAAATGACAAGGAGCGCCCATAAAGCTCCCCACCGCTATTCATATAGTTTTCAAAATGCCTGTCCCCCTTTGAGGACGGGCATTTTACATTAAGGTAATCACGTTAGGAACAGAGCTCAGAGCTAGTCCTACCCGACTGTGATGAACCAATCCTATATCTCCCTCAAGATGCTGAGACAGGCAGGGTCTGGGAACGATCGCGAATGACTAAAAACGTAGCTTAAAGATTGGCGCTATTCTTCCAAAGTGGCGCATTCGTGACAACTCTTGCCAATGCCCCAAAGTGGGTATTAGTGGGGTGTTTAGTGCTAGTCATCGTCTGCACTTTTATATGGGATGAGGTAGAGAAGGGCGATTGCCATCGCTCCACAATATCCCATAAAAGGCCTGCATTCCACAAAAGGAAAACAGGCCAGAATGCTAGTCAGACAATTCTTTCACAAGGATCAACGGCAAGTCTGTACGGTAAGCGATCGCCAACGCCCCCAAGCAAAAGCCCGCATCTTGTGAGTAATACGGGCGGAAATCCAAGACTACTGGGATTGTGGCATGGGAAGGCGATCGCCTTCAATACTCAGGTGGGAGTGCCCTATCTCCATGCACCTTAGCTGCTATTTCCTTCGCCTCATTCCACCCTTTCATGTATGCCTCGTCAGCAGGAAGACGAGGGAAAGCACTTAAATCAAATTCAAAATCAACAAACCCAACCGTCTCTCTGCTTATGGGAGGCAGCAAAATCAACCATGCGGGATCTTCCACAAAGAACTCTCCTAAATTTTTTAGAAAAGAAGTTGTTATACAGCAGGAATATTGGGCACAGATTATTTCATACGTTGTACTTCACAATTATGTCCTCTCTGATACGGAGTTTAGCAACCCTACTCAGAGCACTTACCGGAAAGCAGAATATTGGGGAAACATTGAGATGAAATACTCAAATTGCTTCCAAATACAGCGCAGGTAGAATTCTCGTTTGCTCAGGACTGTATCGTTAGAGCGAGCGCAACAAAACGCCACCACTGATAAAGTGGTGGGATGGTAAGAGCATTAGCTACTAGCTGTTTCTACTTTTGCAATTTCACCTGGCAAAATCCTCTACCGTATGCTTTAGGTTGCCTATACAAATAAGTAGGAATACCTACTCTTTCAATAGGAACGGGTTATTTGCTTATTGCAACAGAAAACCGCCGTCGGACGACTAACGGCGGCACAAGGATGCTCTTAACTTGCTTGTCACATTTTTACGGCAATTGCCTGCTTCGTAATCTATCAAATAGCATCAATACAGGCTCCTTAGGTTAGAAAACGGGGGTGCAAGCACACTCATAAGTTTCTCTTTACACAGCTAGAGAAAAGCCCCACGCAGCAAAAATGCCGTGGGGTAGCCATCAGGCGATATGTATCATCTCAATTACATATCAGGATGAATAGTAGACCTTCAGAAAACAAAAAAAACCTTCTAACGGGAAGGGGAATGAGGTGGAATAGATATAAAAATAAGCGCACTTCAAATGAAACAAACCTTTCCAAGGGCAGTTGAAGCATCCGCCATCTATGCAATAGACACGCATAGTTAGCGGATGAGTAAAGGAACTTCTACTTGCCACACTGGAAGATGTGTTCCTGTTGGTGGCATCTACTTTAATGAACGATTCAATTCACACTGCAGCAAGTGTGGCTCTTAAGCTTGGCTATTACTTTTCCATAAGCCAGCTGGAGTATGGTCAGCATTACAATTTGACCAATCTAAAAACTTGGCAAACGACGGCTTTCAAGTCATTAGAGGGGGTTGTTAGCTATCTACAGGTTAGACAAGAACAAGTAAACAGAGCAATCAGCTAAGCGATCGCCAAAAGAAAGCTCACCATCGAGGGGTGCGTGGACATTTGACCTATGCTGCTGGCGTTGTCGAATGGCAGCGATCGCTAACGCCCCCAATAAAAAACCCGCCCCTAGGAGGGCGGGCGGTTGTTTGTATCAGATTGTATCCGTCCTCATTATTCCACCGATGAAGGTCGCCCTCCACAATAGATTGGCAGTGGATAGGGTCTTGGGTAGCAATCGCACCCATCAAAGCAAAAGCCCGCATCCTGTGAGGTAATGCGGGCGGAGATTAAGTGTGACCTGAGGGCAAGCTCAAGAAGATGCTCACCGCAGGCTTAATTGTCAGTCCTATCAGAATGCAACTCGCCTTCAATGTCCTCTAAAGCATCCACCGTTTCAGTAGATGGAATACGCCAATCTAGCAACCTCACTTGCTGCCGCGTTTTTCCAGTTGTTGCTTCAATCCGTTGCAATAAACTTTCAATGCAATTGTACTGGTAGGTAAAATTTGCGCCAATCTTGATGCCGCGTGATAAACCACCTAGCGCTTCTACAAGGATTGCAGCTTCTTGGTCCGTTAGTGACAGGCCGCCCATAGTTGATTTTTCTACGAAAACAAAGGAACACATCTAACAGTAATTACAGAAGGGTGGATACATTTCATGTATCCACCTATACAGCTCTTATTATCCCTAAGAGCCTTTAATTGTCTTTCATCTATCTTTAGGAATAAATTTGTAGAGTGTTCCTGGTTAGAAGGTCTGTCTAAAGATAGGTAAATTCAATGACTAACCTGGATTTTTTAGCTTCGGCTACCGCTGTAAGGTTCGGTTATCGGCTTGTGATTGGCGTTTTGGAAGATGGAACAGGCTACTCCCTGATCGATCTAGAAACGAAGAATCGAACTGACTACAGGACCTTGAACAGCGTTTTTGGATACTTACAAACTCGATACGAACAAGGCATCCTTCTCACCCATTAAGACACTCTATTAATTAGTCTGTTAAGGGGGGAATCGCGATCGCCCTTACAACGCCCTACCCTTGCACTCCATTTGCGTTGCCTGCGGATTGATCTGCCCAAAGGTTTGGTTCCCAGAGATGCCGTGGACGTTGAGACGGTGTTGAGGTGGTGTTGAGCGGTGTTGAAGTGCCTCAACGCTTGATGTATCTGGCTCAACACCCCTCAACAGTCCTCAACATCAGCACCCCTGCTGAAGGGTAAAAACAGCCCTAAAAGCGGTACTTCAGATTTTCATCAGCACCCTCAACACACCCTAGACCCTGACCCACCAATTGCTGAAAATATCCTCGGATGGTCTCGGTCGTGACCTGCGCATTGCGAAACATCCAGACACGGGATTTAACATCCCTTGCTGTCACCCAACCGTTTCTCTTATGGGAGAACTTCACGATCTCCCGTAACTCCTTGGGTAGTCTTTCCAAAACTTTTGTGTCCAGCACTCGGCCATCATCCTCCGATTCATCCTCGACGGCTGCGGATTCCACATCTGCCGGGGATGCCTGGTAGAGCCGTTCCAGGATCTCAGGGGTGATCTGGAAGGGATTAACGGGTTCACTCTGTTGTGCTGCTGGTGGTGCAGCGCTTACTGCTGCACCCTGGGAGGAAACCTCGACGGGGGCGATCGGGTATTCCGCTTTGAGGGTATCCAGGTAGAGCCAATCGGGAACAGTCAGTATAATCTCTGACTTACTAGGACGAGCAAGTTTGACCTGGGGCGATCGCGTCTGTTCACCCCATGGGGTTTCCTCATATTGCCGGGTGAGTTGCACCGCAGAATTATCAATCAGATCCTTCATGCCCTTGATGTTGCTGAATCCGGCACTGATCGTTCGGGCATGGTTGATCAGAACAGGGGCGATGCCGTGCTTGTCTGACTCACTCAGGGCAGTTCTGACAATGCTCTGGCCTAGTTCCTCATACCCGTTGTTGTACTGAGTCAGCTCATCGATGATTAGGCTTTGGCGATCGCCTCCCATCTGGAAGTTATCCACCAGATCGGTGTAAAAGGCTTGAATCGCATCGAAGTCGCCACCGGCACCCACCACAACACCCGCAAAGATCCTTTGGCCGTCCTTGTGTGGAGTAACAGCAATTGTGGGCCATCCCAGCAGGTAGAAGCGGAGATAGGGGTCATTGAAGCGAAGCTGTCATGAGATGCAATTAGCCCCTACCAGCAGCGAGGCCCCTCTATTTTTGTGCTTTTTTCATAAGTTTGGCTTATAGAGCTTGAGCCAGAAAATTCCGGGTTGCCAGGGTCAGATCGCCCTGGCTAACAACGTCAATTAGAAGAGCGAAAGAGTAACGTTAGCTGGCAAGGGATTCGATTTGCAATCGTTCTGTCATGTTGAGTCGAAAGACACCATACGGATTGACATGGGCATAAATGAGAGGTGTTAAAGCTCTGAGTTCATTCACACCCATTTGACCCATCCAGTCGGGTTCAGACAAAATTTGCTGGATGAGCAAGGTGTTGATGTAAACCAGGCTCACTTGGAGCAGATGTAAGCAAAGCATAGAGATTTCCTTCAGCACAACGGGAGCCGAAGTAAAGTCACCACTCTTGCCATAGAAGATAAAGTCATTGGCGCTATTCCAGTTTTCGACGACATTCAAACCCTCCTGGATCTCCTGACGCATACGCTCATCATGCAAATAACGACACAGAAAGATCGTTTTGATAGCTCTGCCCAGTTCAGCTAACGCCAAGTAGACCGGGTGTTTGACATTGTTGCGTGTGAACCGGGATAAGATCACCTCTGGCTCGGCTGTCCCTTGTTTAAGAGCGGTGGCAAACTTGAGCATCATGTCATACTGCTCCCGGATCAATCGCCACCGGATAGGGCGTTTGATAATCGCCTGAAGATGGGGATAGGACTGGGATTGACCTTTATCCGGCAGATACAGTTTTTGCTGGTGAATGCCTTTGATGCGCGGCATCAGTTGGAAGCCGAGGAGATAGCAAAAGGCAAAGCCCACTTCACTTTGACCATGTGTATCGACGTAGTTTTTATCGATAGACATTTGGGTACAGTGGCGTAGCACGCCCTGGATCATAGCCGCGACTTCAGAAGAGGAACAGCGCTTGAGTTGGGAATAAACGCAAACCGACTTCTTCTCCACATGCCAATAAATCATCACACCCCGTCGTTGATAGCGTGGGTGCCACTCGGTCATCAGATTCTGGTCCCAGGTGCCAAACTGCTTGGAGTCCGAGGCACACGCTGTGGTGCCATCTCCCCAAATGTGAGGCAAGCGGACACGGAATATCGCATCCGCCACATCGGTGATAGCTTGCCGGAGTGCCGCCTTACTCAAAAACTTGCGACGAACATAGTGCAAATCAAAGTAGCCGACGCCGTGATCTGAGGGGGCAATCCGTTTGATGCCCAAATTCGTTCCCAAGGCGTACAAGCACAACAGCAGACGTTTCTGTAGCTCAACCGGCTCAAGGGTTTCCCGACTGGCAGTGCTGTGGAAATGAGCCGTGAACTGAAGCCGGAATTCGGTTTCTTTGAGGATGTCCAGTAAAGGAATCGTGGACCAGCGACGATTGAGTTCTTCCTTCAACTTGCTCAACTGTTCCGGTTCCGGTTGCGCCTCCAAAGGCGTCAGGCGAATCCACCCGTCGCGAGTCGAGGAAATGTCCACTTTGGCATTGGTGGGCAACCCCGCATTAAATTGCTCCAGGGCTTGAGTCATGTCCTGCTGAATTTTGGCAATGAAGGATTCAACCTCTAGGGGTTGCTGCAAGTCCCCATAATAGGTCGCTCGCTTGGCCTCGAAGTCTTGCGGCAAATCCTCATCCGGATTGCGGTAGCGCTTGGCCCCATCTACCCAGAGTTCCTTACAGCGCAATTTGTCCCGGACGGTTTGGAGCACGCCCAGTTCATACGCAACCCGGTCAATTTGAGGTTCGCCGTTCTCCCCGGTGCTGACCGCGACGGATTGCCAGGTGGAACTGAGAACCCCTTCAATGGGCACGGTGCTATCTGTTGAGTAAGGCGTGCGAGAAGGGGTGTCCGCGTAATCCTTCAAAAGTTGCAGTGCTTCCATGACCGGTTGCAGTTGCGGGTTGTCACACCGAAACTCCAACGCCTTGAGAATCAGGGGCAGCATCCGACGGTAATGGTGATTATAGGCAGAACGCAGGCGAGCATGAAGCCGTTCTCGGAACGTCTCTCCCCCGTTCAAACTGCCCACCAGTTTCTCCAGAGTCTCCTCCCCTGCAATGGGATAAATCACATCCTTGACTAACCCCTCAGGTTCAGCCAGGGCAGCCAGAGCGATCTGATACAGGATTTTGTCGTGGTCAGTGCTACTTTGCGCTTTAGCCACCACTTCTTCAGTGACTCGCTTGCGGCTCCGCCGTTCCAGTCGATTCACCAGTTGCAGCAAAAGCTCAACGATGTTGTCAATGACCTCTTGCAAGCGTAAGGAGCAAAATGCCGCCAGTAGGGTATATCGAATCGGTTCAGGGTGTCGTCTTAATTCAGTCAACGTCTCCGTCTCAACCCGCAATCGGTATCGCTCCACAATACTGTCACACAAGTTCGTGAACAGATCGCTTGGAAGTCCTACCGCTTGCAGAATTTCGAGTTTTGACAACTCCGCTTCCAGGCTCTTCACCGTGGCAGATCCAACATCCTCCTTCAATTGATTGAGCCGAATCTCGTGAGGATCCAGGAGATAGGAATCCTCTTGCGGCCCCGTCAAATTATCCAATGCCTTGCGGCAAGGCTCGGCAATATGCTCACTGATAGCCGCACAAAGCTGGGTCTCAAACTGATGCTTGGCTGAGTTGAGTAGACGCGTCAGACGTCCAGAGGTCGGAGGTTCAATCTTACGGTTCTTTAGTTCCTCAAAGAGGAGTTGTTGGATACGACGGGCATCGACTTCCTTTGGCAAGACAACATCAATAAGCCACTGACGCAACTCGTCAAAATCTGACGACTGAACGGGACGAAACTGAAGCAGTTGGCGGATTTCGGCTCGATGATAATGACTGGCTCGTCCTTGCCAATCGTACTCCTGGTAAAGGCTTGCAGAAATGCCCAATTGTTGGGCGACAAATTCCTGCACAACGCGAGGAATCTCATTCTTCTTTTCTGGAAACCGTCCCTGCCATTGAAAGAACTTCAGCAACAGGGCGAATCCTAAACGATTGGCTCCCTTCTTTTGAGCAATCAGTTCCCTCTCCTGGCTATCAAGACTCCAATGTTCAGTTAGCTCCTCGTTCTCCCATTTTCGCTTCATGCTACGCCTCTAAATGACTGCTTTAGAGAGCGTAAAACGTCAGCAGGGCATATAACCTAAACTTATCATTCAGAGAGTGTAGAAGACCGACACCCTGGAAAAATCAGCCGCCAGATCTCAATCACATTAAAGGTTCTGGGCTAATTGCATCTCATGACAGCTTCGCTTCAATGACCCCTATTTATGATGCTCAAAATCGTCTGCTAGGGATGATTGCTACTGACATTCATCTACTGAAACTGAGTGACTTCTTAGGCAATCTGAGTATTAGCCAATCTGGACAAGTGTTTCTTGTTGAGCGAGACGGCACCTTAATCGCTAACTCTGGTACAGAAATGCCCTTTTCCCTCGTCAATGAGGAAGTTCAGCGATTACGAGCAATTGATAGCCCCAATCCCGTTATTCAGACAATTGCCAGGCACATTCAGACTTCCAATGGGTTTCAGACAATCGCCCAAGATATGGACTTCCAGCTTGAGGTCCAGGGAGAACAGTATTTTGTTCATGTTGCGCCTTGGCGCGATGAGTATGGCTTGGACTGGCTATTGGTGGTCAGTATGCCGGAGAACACATTCATGGCCCAAATCAATGCCAATACCCGCACCACGATTGTGCTCTGTTTTGCAGCTTTGGCTATTGCTTCTATCATGGGCATCTTCACCTCTCGTTTGATTGCTCGGCCCATTCTTCGCCTCAATCGAGCCAGTGAAGCAATGACAGCTGGCAACCTAGATCAAACGGTAGAAGCAAGCAATATTCAAGAGCTCAACACCCTATCTAACTCCTTCAACCACATGACAGGGCGGCTGAGTGAACTGTTCACGGCTTTAGAGCATAGCAAGGCAGAATTGGAAGACCGGGTCGAAGAACGCACAGTTGACCTTAAAAATACTTTGGCAGAATTACAGCGGACTCAGGCTCAAGTGGTTCAAAACGAAAAGATGTCGAGCCTGGGGCAATTGGTGGCTGGGGTCGCACATGAGATCAATAACCCAGTTAACTTCATTCACGGTAACCTTGCCCACGTGCAGGAATGCACCGAGGATTTATTAGAGTTCGTGCAGTTGTATCAGCAGCATAATTCTCATCCTGCTCCTGAAATTCAAGTGGCGGCTGAAGAGATTGACCTGGAGTTTTTGCAAGAAGACTTGCCGAAGATGCTGGCTTCGATGAAGCTGGGAACCGACCGCATTCGCCAGATTATTCTGTCATTGCGAAACTTCTCCCGCATGGATGAAGCTGAATACAAAGCGGTTGATCTTCACGAAGGCATCGACAGCACTCTGCTGATTCTGCAACACCGTCTCAAAGCCAAGTCTGAGCGACCAGAAATTGAGATTAGCAAAGACTACGGTAGGCTACCGCTGGTCGAATGCTATGCCGGGCAGCTCAACCAAGTGTTTATGAATATTTTGGTGAATTCTATTGATGCGATAGAAGAGAGCAACGCCAAGCGTACTTACCAGGAGATTAAGGACAATCCAAGTCGAATTACAATCCGCACATCCGTTGTTGATGCGGCCTGGGTAGAAGTGGCGATTGCGGATAAGGGGGTCGGTATTGCTAAAGAGGTTCAACAACGACTGTTTGATCCCTTCTTCACCACGAAACCCCATGGGAAAGGCACCGGGATGGGGATGTCTATCAGCTACCAAATCGTCACGGAAAAACATAGTGGCAAACTAGAATGTTTCTCAACGCCTGGAGAAGGAACTGAGTTCATTATTCAGATTCCTCTGCAGCGACAAGTTCGTTCAGCAATTTCTACTTAGAGTGACAAATAGTATCGAAAATGGGATGAGAAATCAGAAGCCGCCAAGGTCCTCAACGTTTCGAGAACTGCTGTGGATCAGCATTAGACAAAAGTGGTGAACAACCAAGGAGGTCGCCTTGAAGGCAAAAAGCGAGGGTGACATCAATAGAGACGTTATCTCTATCTTAAATTCGCGAAACTCGGAAGCGATCGCCCCCACCCTCTCTCTGTAGCCTTACTCTTTGGCCTCGTTCAGCTCAGATGCTATGCTAGCTGCCATACCAATTAGTTCGGGCAGTTTGAAGGTGTAGGTCGTCCGGCAAAACGATCTACCACCCAGCCGAGAATATATACCGCAGTGTCTTCGCGAGCATCATGTGTTGAACCCGGATAACGAGCAAACTGTACATCCTCGGCAGTCTTGCAGCGACGGGCAGCCTCGGCTTCGCTTAACTCTACAGGAATGAGCGAGTCGGCGGTTCCATGAGCGATCACAATAGGAACTTCAATTCGACCGTTGGGGCTATTTTTTTCGAACAGGATATTCCAGGGTTCGGTCTTGAGAATATCCACACTCAGGTATTGCGTGGGTGTTCGTAAGGTCTTGATGATGGGAAGGAATCCTGCTGGGGATGTAAAGCACGGTTTGATCATTCGATCAAAATTGGCACGCTCATCCGGTTTGATAATCGCATTCAGATCAGCCCCTGGATAAACCGCAGCCCATGCTGCAAAGACATATCCCAAGAAAATTCCCCCTGCTTTCTTGTCTAAATTAAACTCTGCAATTTTGCGCAGGTTAATTGCTGGAGCAGATGCAGCTACACCTAACAGCTTTAGCTCAGATGCATATGCTTCAGCTAGTTGAGCAGTCCAAAGCGCGCTATTGCCACCCTGGGACGCTCCCCACACCACAAATTTATTCCCCGCGCTCACCTCAACAATTTGGCGAGATGCCCGTACCGAATCCAGCACACTATGCGCTGCGGCTTGCCCAACCATATAGGGATGAACCCCGGGAGTTCCTAATCCTGGATAATTCGTAATGGCAATAACAAATCCTTGCGCGAGCATTCGTTCAATTACTGGGGTTTGTTGGTAAGGGTCTGAAGTGTGACTAACACCGCATTCTGGTCGAATGCCAGTCGTACCGTGTGCCCAGGCGATGATGTTTCGGGGCTTAACACTCGTTCCATTTGGGGCAACAATGGTGCCAGTCACCGCAATGGGGTTTCCTTCAAGACCAGTCGATCGATACATCACTCGCCAGGCTTGTGCCCCTTCAGGCAGGTTGCTAGGCAGCGCTTCTTTACGAATGATGCTTCCTGTCTGACCCGGTGGAAGCGGTTGGGGTGGCGTATAGAACGTCGATGGAATTTGCGCAGTGGCTGCTCGGTGATACTTGACAAGGAAAGTAACAGCCGCACCAATCGTACCAACAGTAATGGTCGCGGCTAGGAGTAGAATCCACCTGTTTGGGCTTTGCCAAATCCTCGCAATTCGTGCGTACATACGATACCCTAGTTCGCCACACAGTTATAGCAGCTAACGGCACAGCTCAACGACTGCAAGTAACCTTTGCCACGCCACCAACACTTATAAACAGCCTGTTGCAGCGAAGTGTTAGCTTGCGCTCTTTAGCGATCGCCCGTTGGAGCAGCATCTGTCACAACACAGATATAGTTTTCTGCGATGACTATAATATTTTCTACATCCATAAGTTTAGCGATGGGTTCTGCCTTCGCTCTTGAGCCAACCATGTCTTACGATTCTTCATCGGCGCGATCGCCCCTGGCTAAAACCATTCTGGTTCTCTGCCTCAGCCTACTGAGCCTGTTTGTAATGGTTCTAACCACTGGCATGATTGCTATTTGCAGTTTCTTTATTACCAATCCTGACCTCTATCCCGGTGACATCAGCGATCGTGCAGCAACCTATCTTGGTGTCATGGCTGTCGGAGGCTGTTTATTGGAGTGGGTCTTCGTTTGGCTGTTGGTTCGCTATCGCTGGATGGCTCGTTCAACCGGGAAGTGGTTCGTGTACTGTAGCTGGGCAATCGCCGCTTTGAATGGGGTGCTGTTGTTCATTCCTTTAGTCGCCTGGAAGAGTGCGCTCTAGCCGATGCAAAGTGGATATTTATGGCACTGGAGCGACCCCTTGCGGGTATCTGCAAAGCAGCACGCTGAGACAATAACGCTGTGGGACTTGAGACTGGGGCGATCGCCTCGATGAGCGCAACCTCTCGCTGTGGGGGCGATCGCCCCCACAGCGAGAGGTTGAAGTACCGGGGTCTTCAGCTTCCCAACCCTCGATAACCCTATTGCGAAAGCTGGCTAGCAGTCGTGTTGAGCGGTTATCAAAATACTTTACAATGTACAAAAAGCATAAATGAATCCGCTCCAACACAATTCTTAGCTGGCTAATTTTATCTTGTTTGTTGAAATCGCGTTGCAGAGGCTTGTATGTAGGTTTACGTGTAGCCTTTTATCCTAGCTTGGCAAGTTGTTGGTGTATGACTGAACAAGATTCACCCTTTGATGTTGACTATTCTGAAGATGAACTTGAGCGTCTGCTTAAGTATCCTTCATTTACGTTGAATAATTATCAGAGCTTTCTATCATCTGCTGAAGATATCGAGAACTTCAAAGCAGCTTATGCAGCAGAGTCGCTAGAAGTTGCCTTTGAAAGGGATCAAGCTCAAGGAGCAGCTTTAATGCAAACGTTGTTGGAGCAAGCCGTTGATATTGAAAAGGTTGATTCTGGGGGCTGGACTCGACTCTATCGAGCAGCTTTCTACGGCAATAATGATAGCGCTGTTACAGCCCTTCTAAAACATGGGGCTAATCCTCATGCAAGAGCGAAGGACGGTACAACGGCCCTCCATGCCGTCTGTTGGGAGAGCGGTCCGAGTTTGTTGCGGTTTGAGCAGGAGTCTCAGATTCTAGAGAACTCCCGTGCGCTCATCATCAATCAACTAGTTGATGCAGGCGTTGATGTGAATGCACAAGACGAGGCAGGTAATACTCCTTTGCATGTCGCCGTTAGCTATGGTCAGGGTGAAGTGTCAAGCGATGGCGGCAATCCAGTCGCTCTTTGGGTTTTGCTCAAACGTGATGCAAATCTCAATATTGTGAACAGATCTGGCAAAACTCCGCTAATTCTAGCAGCGGATGTGGGCTTTTTAGGAGCGGACATTGTGGAATGCATCCAGGTTTTAGTCGAATCTGGAGCCGAGCAGCATCATCGAGACACAGCAGGCAGAACAGCCCTGGATGTGGCTCAGGAGCATTACAGCTACTTTATCAACAATGCACCTGGCTCTGATGGACTACAGTACGCTGCTCAATGTTTAGAATTGCTTCAACAAACTTCTAGATGAGTAGGAGGTAAGTCATACAGATGTTGCCACTAATCCTACAAACATGATTGAGATTGCCTTTTGCCAGAGTGAGCATCCTATCAATAATGTTTGCTGAAGTTCTTCACCACTCAAGCAAGCTAATGATTTAGCTGAACCGCAACGTTTTTCTAATAAAGTGCTGTGTAGCTATCAGGTAACGTTGTCGGTTCCAGCGACTCTATAGCTGTCCAGCAGGATTCCCAAACGCTAACACTTATTAACAAGCATAGAAAAAATTATGTGTGCCCGCCAGACCAGTGTTTTCATGCCGATAGTACAAGGCGGCCTTGACCTTGGACTGTGCGAACCGTTCGCTCGAAATGAGTGGCAAGACTCAGGGATGAGCGGCAAGGAACACGCTAGAGCGTACCTTGACAACTAGATAACCGTGTAGGTGAGAGCCAGTATCCTAGAAAACTCAAGGCCTACCCCCGAGGTGCACGGGTGACAGCATATTCCCCATCTGGCGACTGGCTATCAAAGGGTGAAGCGGGAATAAAAGGCCCTAACTGGGGAGCCTCCCCTGGAATCGGGTCGAGCATGAACGCATGGAGAGCGAAAGCGAAGGTGCGATGAGCCATCGTTAAGTGGAACCAGCTCACGAGGCTACGAGGCTGGGGCCAAACGGCAAAGGATAAGGGGCTGACCTGCGGTCCAAGGATCAGTAAGCACTCCCCATAAACCCGGTGGATAGCATCCTCCTAAACGTTCGAATCACGGTTATCTGGAACGGGATAACCTGCTACGGCTCTCTCAGGCATAAGGTCGATAACCTGAGTAGGTGCCCACCGCAAGACTGTAGCAGGAAGGATTGCCTAAGAAGCAAAAGCCCAACTGAAGGGTTGGGATACGCCCACGTAGGCACGATGATGCAAAAGATAGAGTTGTCAGTCGCGGTACAAATGTCATGAACACGTCCTTTGAGGCGATGTATGAATGGCACCTGCTGCCTTGGCGAAAGCTAGAGCGGCAAGTGTATAAGCTGCAAACGCGAATCTATCGAGCCTCTCGCCGTGGTGATGTGAAGGCAGTCCACAGATTACAACGACTCCTTTTGAACTCCTGGGCTGCGCGATGTTTAGCGGTGCGGCGGGTGACGCAAGATAACCAGGGCAAACGAACAGCAGGGGTAGATGGCATTGCCTCACTCAACCCCGCACAACGCTTGCACCTGGCGAAAACCTTGAAGCTCACTCATAAAGCACAACCGACTCGCCGAGTTTGGATACCCAAACCTGGCAAGGAGGAGAAACGCCCGTTAGGCATTCCAACGATGGCAGACAGATCCCGACAAGCGTTATTGAAGCTTGCCCTGGAACCCGAATGGGAAGCCAGGTTTGAGCCTAATAGCTACGGGTTTCGACCAGGACGTTCAGCCCATGATGCAATAGAAGCGATCTTTAACTGTATTCGGGTCATTCCCAAGTATGTCCTGGATGCAGATATTGCCAAGTGCTTCGACCGCATCAATCATCATGCGCTGCTGGAAAAGCTTCATGCTCCGCCCCTGATCTACCGCCAAATAAAAGTGTGGCTGAAAGGGGGAGTGATGGAATCTGGGCAATGGTTTCCAACCGAAGAGGGCACTCCCCAGGGAGGAGTGATTTCCCCATTACTGGCTAACATCGCCCTACATGGGATGGAAACTCGAATCAAACAAGTCAATCGAAATGCCTATTTGATTCGTTACGCCGATGATTTCGTGCGCCACGAGGCGCGGATTGTGCAAGGTGCGAGAGCACCTGCTGCCTGCCGTAGGGGGGCAAACCTATCCCCCTAGCCTATAAGCAGAGCAACTTATAGGTCAGGGCGCGC